>CANGGP010000019.1 GCA_947453445.1 Sphingobacteriaceae bacterium | reverse complement strand
GGCAACGATGTTAATAATGCTATTTGGATTGAAGGTGGCATGACCAGTATGCCAACCGAGGGGTTTAAGGTTGGAAGAGAAATTCAATTGACCAATAATGATTTTATAGATATAAAAACCAAACAAAAAGGGGTGGTGATTGCTTCGGCCATGTATCGGCCATGGGAGAGCAAAGTGCTTTCATACAAAAATGAACATTTGAGTTATACCACCAGGGCGGTTGCGCCTGATCACCGCATACTTGAAAACGTAAAAATTTTAGATGGCCGTTTTATTAACCAAATAGATTTTGATGAATGCCGAAAGGTATGCGCCATTGGTTTACCAGTGAAAAAAGCTTTGTTTAAAGATGAATCACCCATCAACAAATTTATTGATGTGGCAGGCACCAAATACAAAGTGGTGGGTGTGTTTAATGATGCGGGTAAAGGCGATAATGAAAGAATTTATATTCCTTTGGTGACTTCGCAACGCATCAATAACGCTAAAAACAAAATACACACCATTTGGGCCGGTACCGGCAATTCAACGGTAGATGAAAGTGAAGTCACCGCCAAAAACATTCGTGCGAGCTTGGCCAAAAAATACCATTTTAAGGTAGAGGACATGAATGCGGTTGGCATCTATAATAACAATGTGAGTTTTAAACGCGTGATGGGATTAATCAATGGCATTAAAATTTTTGTTTTCATTATCGGTGTCTTGACCCTATTGGCGGGCATTGTGGGCGTGAGCAACATCATGATGATTGTGGTGAAAGAACGCAGCAAAGAAATTGGTGTGCGCAAAGCCTTGGGCGCCACACCATTTTCAATTGTTTCATTGATTATGTTGGAATCGGTATTCATCACCTTTGTGGCAGGTTATGTTGGATTAATTGCAGGCATAGGCGCGATAGAATTGGCAAAATTCTTTGAATTGGAAAGTGATTTTTTTCAAAAACCGGATGTAAACATAGGCATTGCCTTGTTGTCGGTTTTTTTAATGATTTTATCGGGGGCACTGGCCGGATTGTTTCCGGCATTAAAGGCCGCCAATGTACAGGCCATTAGTAGTTTAAGAGAAGAATAAATGATATTTGAGCGCGATAATTGGCAAGAAATAATGGCGGGCATTCGTAAAAATAAATTACGGACCTTTTTAACCATGCTTGGTGTTTTTTGGGGCATTTTTATGTTGGTGATTATGTTGGGCTCGGGTAACGGTTTGCGCAATGGCGTATTAAAAGATTTTTCAGGATCAGCCACCAATAGTTTTTTCTGTTGGGCACAACAAACCAGCAAAGCTTATGAAGGATTAAAACCCGGACGACGTTTTAATTTTAATTTGGCCGATGTTAAAGCCCTTGAGCAAATTAAAGAATTGGATGTGGTATCACCCATGAATGAATTAGGTGGTTATGATGGGGTGAACAATGTGGTGCGGGGATTAAAAACCGCGGTGTGTAAAATACAAGCCAATTTGCCGAACCTGGCCAAGATCAAAGAATTTAAAATCACCAAAGGCCGATTTATCAATGACTTAGATGAGCGCGAAAAACGCAAGGTGTGTGTGATTGGACCACGTGTTGCCGAACTACTCTTTAAAAAAGGGGAAACGGTGATTGGTCAATTTATTCGCGTGAATGGTGTGTATTTTAAAGTGATTGGTTTAACCAAAGTGGCCAGTGACGGCGATGAGGGCCGCGACGATGCAATCTTGATTAACATTCCATTTTCAACCTTTCAAAATGCCTTTAACATGGGCGATGTTGTTGGATGGTTTGCCATTAAATCACGCGACGATATTTCGGCTGAAATAAGCGAAAAGCGGGTAATGGATATTTTAAAACAAAGACATAAAATTTCCCCACTCGATGAAAAAGCCATTGGACATTGGAACATGGAAGTGGAGTTTAAAAAATTAGAAGGTTTGTTTTTGGGCATCGAAATTTTAGTATGGATTGTTGGAATCGGCACCTTATTAGCAGGCGTAATTGGCATCAGCAATATCATGTTGATTATTGTGAAAGAACGCACCAAAGAAATTGGGGTGAAGCGGGCACTGGGGGCAGTGCCCATGCAAATTATCGGACAAATTATGTTGGAGGCAGTATTCCTCACTTCTTTGGCCGGTTATGCAGGTTTGCTGGTTGGGGTGCTTTCATTAGAACTATTAAATTCAGCCATCGGCGAAAGCGGAGAAATGTTTTCGAATCCCACCATCGATTTTAAAGTGGCGCTAAGCGCTTTATTAATTTTAATTCTCAGCGGCGCATTAGCCGGACTAATCCCTGCAAGGAAAGCAGTGGCCATTAAACCGGTGGAGGCTCTAAGGAGTGAGTAAAATGGTTTGTATAAAGCCCCGTGATTATTTGCGCTAAAGTGTTGGTTTAATGGGGGGGGATAAGTTTAATTTTATTCTAATTTTATTCTGCATTAAAAATATTTCGCCTTTTTGATGGATTTCAGCAACGATTGCAATGCCATTTTTGTTTACCAAGTCGTCTAATGTTATTTGAAATAGGCCGGCAATTTTTGTGGCTTTTTCAAATTTTATGCCAATTGCATTCCTTTCAATTTTATGATAATTATGTTCGCTCATCATTAAATAGGATGACATTTCTTTCACTGAAATATCATATACTAATCTTAGGAGTTTAATATTTTGACCAACTTTCATTTTGGGTTTAACTTAAGTTGAAAATGATTGAATGAATCAAGAAGTGATTTATTCAATCATTGAATGACTAAATTAATCAAAATTTGGATGGGAAAGATGCTACCAACAAAATAATTTTGTAAAAATCTAAAATCCACAATTATGAAAACAAAACCTAGAAGTAAAATGCATTTAATTTTTTTAATGCTATTCATTGTCTCAATCGGACAAACAATAAAGGCTCAGCTTTGTTGCACTCCATCAATTCCTTTTGTCATAAGCAACAATTCACAATGTTCAGTTACATTGGATTATAAGGTATTTGACCCTGCCTCATCACCGGGATGTGGTTTACTATATTTTCAAGTGAATATAACTATAACAGCTAATTCCTCGTACACTGTGCCATACACCTTTAATGGTGGTGAGGATATAGAAATTGTTGTTAATTCATTAAGCTTTCCGTCTGTAAATTATGGTTCAGGTGCAACCGGGGGTGGGCCATGGACGCCCTGTTATCCAACCACGAGAAAAATATATGTAACATCTCCAATAGCGGGATGTGCTACTGGACCTAATTCAGGCATACAAGTTTGGTGTAGTAATGCAATAATTTGGTAATGTTTTATTAAATTCGATTAATGAATTTCCGAATTAAAATAATACTCATTTTACTTCAACCAATTTTGATGTTTTCACAAAATGAAGCACGGTTTTGGTTATTTGGTAGAAAGGCTGGTTTAGATTTTAGCACAAACCCACCAACTGCATTGAATTCAAGTCAAATGATAGCATACGAAGGCTGCAGTTGTATTTCAGACCTTAATGGCAATTTACAATTTAGCACCGCTGGTGATACAGTATGGAACAATCAAAATCAAATTATGGCAAATGGCACAGGCTTGTTCTCTGGTTATTCGAATACTCAGGCTGCACAAATTGTAAGATGGCCTGGAAATTCGTCAAAGTATTATTTATTCACGCTCAGTAAAGGAACATACATAAATAATAATTCTGTTTTAAGTGATACTTTATACTATCATATTATTGACATGTCTTTAGCTGCCGGAAGTGGTTCAGTTATTTCGAAAAATAATTTACTAAGTACTGGATGCTCAGAAAAAATGACCTTAACGAAACATTGTAATGGAATTGATTCTTGGTTGGTTATTCATCAATCTAATTCAGGTAATTTTTTGTCATTTAGAATTACACCAAGTGGTTTACTTAATTCTCCGGTAATTTCACAGTCAGGTATAACTAAAAATGATATGGGTCAAATTAAAATTTCTCCAAATGGTAGAAAGTTAGCAATGGCTAATTTCACGTGTAGTTCAAGATTTTCATTATATGATTTCAATTCAAATAATGGCGTAATTTCGAATTCTTTGGTTTTATCAACTAATACTTCTACCTCTGTGCTTGCTTACGGCTGTGAATTTTCGCCTGATTGTTCTAAATTATACGGTACGGAAAATGGTTTGTCAATCTTATATAGTGCCTTACACCAATGGGATATATGTGCAAGTGGCACAAATGCGATTGTAACTTCAATTCAATCCAATACTATTAATGCTTCTAATAAAAATCTAGCTTTACAATTGGCTCCAAATGGTTTTATTTATATTGCTGTGCCAAACAGCAATTCAATTTCAGTGATTACTTCTCCAAACAATACATTCCCAAATAGTAATTTACAACAAAATGCAGTTTCGCTAGGCAACAACAAATGTGTTTGGGGACTTCCAGGATTTAACAGCACATTATTTAAAGCTAATCTGCCGGTTTATAATTATTCTGTTGGAATCCAGCCGGCATGTAACAATTTTACTTTTTTTGCGCCAACCGTTAATTTTAGTTGCAATACAACAAATTACACGGGGCTCTCATGGAATTTCAATGATCCCTTAAGTGGGGCTGCGAATACGAGCAGCCTAAATAACCCGGTGCATAATTTTAGCAGTGGCGGAACTTACACTGTTATGTTATTACTTCAAACACCTTGCACAACCGATACCCTCAGACAACAAGTGGTGGTTAATTCACCGGCATTGCTCATCAGTGGTAACACAACTGTTTGTCCTTTTCAAAGCAGCAGTTTTACTGTAACGGGTGCAAACAGTTACACTTGGAGCAATAATGCGCAAGGAAATGTGATGAGTTTTAGTCCATCTGTCACAACTCAGTACACTGTTAGCGGCAGTAATACATTAACCGGCTGTGTAAGTAATAAAACATTTTCTGTGATCGTAAACAAATGCGCTCAAGTGATGAGTAGTACCGAGAATGAAAATGGAATCGCCCTTTTTCCAAATCCTTCGCACAATGAATTATTTTTTAGCACAAATTCTACTGATCTTGTCATACTTGTTTTTTACAACCAACTTGGCGAGGAAATTTTCAGGGAATCAAATTACCAAAATATGAAGCCCATTGACATTCGTGCTCTTTCACCTGATTTGTATTATTACCGAGTGCTGACGAACCAAAAGACTTATCATGGGAAGTTTGTTAAGGAGTAGATGAAATTTTCATCCCGTAAAAGCTTTACTCATCCTTGATTTGGTGCTTTCATCATTTTTGGTTTTTTTAAGACATGATTAATCACTTGTTTTTCCTAACTTGTTCATGGAAAAACCACCATGCTAAAAAAAATAAGAAACATCGTTTTAATCCTTTTGTTTGTCGGAATTTTTATTTGGACTTTTTATTATCTCTATCAAAAATCGCAAACACCACCTGAGGTTTTTCAAACCACCCAGGCATTTGATACCACCATCATCAAAAAAACGGTGGCCACAGGTTCTGTAACACCCCGCAAAGAGGTGAACATGAAATCGCAGGTGAGTGGTATAATCGAAAAACTTTTTATCGTGGCCGGTCAACAAATAAAACAGGGGGATGTGATTGCAAAAATTAAAATCATACCCAACATGCTGAACTTGGCCAATGCCGAGAGCCGGGTGAATGCTGCCCAGTTGGCATACGACAATTCAAAAATTGAATTCGACCGCAACCAAATACTTTACAACCAACAAGTGATTTCAAAAGCCGATTTTTTGCTTGTAGAAAACAAATTAAAAAGCATGGCAGAAGAACTTTCGGCGGCGAAAAATAATTTACAAATCATTAAAGAAGGGGTGTCGAATGCTTCGGGTGCGGTGTCGAATACTTTTGTAAAGGCCACCATTAGCGGCATGGTGTTAGATGTGCCGGTGAAAGAGGGCGGACAAGTGATTGAGAGCAACACCTTTAATGAAGGCACCACACTTTGCTCGGTTGCCAATATGGGGGAAATGATTTTTGAAGGTAAATTGGATGAAAGTGAAGTGGGCAAAGTGCAGGCCGGGATGGATATTGTGTTGAGCATAGGTGCCATTGATAAATCAAGTTTTAAAGCCAAGCTTGAATACATTGCACCAAAAGGGGTGACAGAAAACGGCGCCATTCAGTTTTTAATTCGGGCTTCAATCAGTAAGGATAATTCAGCCTTTCTGCGTGCCGGCTATTCGGCCAATGCCGATATTATTTTGGCGAAAAAAGATAAAGTGATGGCGCTTCCTGAAGGGGTGATTCAATTTGAAAAAGAAAAAACATATGTAGAAGTTGAAAAAGGCAATCAACATTTTGAAAAACGATATATCAAAACAGGCCAGTCTGATGGCATCAACATTGAAGTACTCAGTGGTCTTAAAAAGGGTGAGAAGGTAAAAATGCCAATATTGGCAGATGATAAGAAAGAGAAGCATTAAATACCAGCTAAAGCGTAAATAATATTTTAAAATGCATTACATTCGTTTTAATTAATCCATCCGATTAGTTTAAAACCTTGATTCAAATTCTAAAAAATACTTGTGTGCTGATTGCTTTCTTAACCGGGATGGTCAGTATTTCAAAGGCTCAGGAATATAATTTTTCGAACTTTTTAAAGGATCAAAGCATTGAAAGAGCGATTAAAAAAAATACAAATCCATACAATCTTCAAAAATTATTAAGTGGGTATAAAAATCGCTTAGGATTTTTTTACCATTATTATCAAGCTTCGATTCTAAGTAAATCAAATATTGGGCAAGCCATGCTGTATTTAGATACTGCCATAGGAAGGGGACTTCGCTATGCTTGTTTTGATAAAAATCTTTTTCCCACAATTGATTCCTTGAGTATTGTTTCATTATATCAAGCCGGATTTGCCAAGGATTTGAATTGGCAAGTGAAAATCACCATCGATAGCTTAATGGGCTTGGATCGCAGTTACCGTAAATCATTCGATAAACCACAGTTAAGCATGTTGCGTGATACATTTATCAAATACCAAGCCTTGCTTGATGAATCGAACATTCGGTTTTTTAAAGAATATGTGCAAAAATATGGTTACCCAACAGCAGAAAAAATTGGCGCATTGCCTTGCGATGCCATTGTGAATACCATGCCGGAGTGGTTGATCATCCATCAGGACAAAAAGGAAAAGGCATTTCAAATTGAAACCATCAAAAATTGTGTTGACTTATGCAAAATGAACCGTGAATCATGGCTTAAGACACAATTGTTGTGTTTTCATCTGCATTATGCTTTTTGCAATGATTATTCTGATTTTCAGTTTTTGCATTTTAAAGACCATGTTTTGGATGAAGAGAATTCACTATTTAGTTTGTATGTGATGGCGCAACTGCTTTTATTGGATTTTGATAAATTTTATATCAAGTGTCAATCGCGCCAACAGTATGATGCCATTGTAATGCGGTTGTTGGATTTGTCGCAAAGTGTGAAAGACGACAGTTTGTTGACGGTGTATTTTCAGAAAAATTTAAAATTAAGAAAGTACAGCTTAGACCCATCAAAATTTGTTTTCATTGAAAATAAAGATTTGTCATTGGATCAAATTAATTATAAAATAGTAAGTCAAAAATAAGTGCTTCTAAGGCATTGTAATTACCTGCGCTGCGATCATGCTAAAAATCAATTTTATGTGCCATTGTTTTTTCATGAATATGTAAGGATGAAATTCTTAGTTTCGTAATTAAAACCGGATGATACTGTTGAAGAAACCATATTTGTTATTCTCAATTGTTTATGCTGTTATATCAATTACCAGTATCTATTATTTTGATGGTACAGGCGATGTTGGTGATAGTATTGCCCATTATTTGTTTGCAAAATGGGCACCTTATCATCATGAATTATATTTTGATCATTGGGCAAAACCGGTTTATGTTTTATTGGCTTCACCATTTGCCCAATTTGGTTTTGTGGGCATGAAATTTTTTAATGTAATCATTAATTTGTGCACCATACTTTTAACCTACAAATTGGCTGAGAATTTGGGATTAAAAAATTCAAAATTAATTCTTCTCATTTTATTGTTTTCTCCACTCTTTTATATCCTTACTTTTTCGGGATTAACAGAGCCATTATTCGCATTATTTGTGGCTTTGGGACTATACTTCGCGCACTTGAACAAAAATTTTACTGCATTCACCATTATTTCGTTTTTGCCTTATGTTCGTTCAGAAGGCTTAATCATTATTGGTGTTTTTAGTCTGTATGCTATTTACAAGTCACATTGGAAGTATTTGCCATTTTTATTGCTGGGTTCAGTTGTGTATGCCATTGCAGGATACTTTGTTTACCATAATTTATTGTGGGTGTTTACAAAAATACCTTATGCTAAGTTAAGCAGTGTGTATGGCAGTGGATCCTTGTTTCATTTTGTAGATAAATTGATTAATGTTTGTGGAGTTCCCCTTTATGCAATGTTTTGGATTGGATTTCTTATAATAATTTATCAAAGCTTGAAAGGTAATACTACTGCTTATATGACAATTTTAATCTGGTTTGGATTTGTTGCTTTTTTAGTTGCGCATTCATTATTTTGGTATTTGGGAATATTTAATTCAATGGGTTTGCAAAGGGTGCTAATATGCACTATGCCTATGATTGCTATCATCTCATTGCATGGATTTAATTTTATAACCGAGTATAAGCCTATAAGTAATCTTAAAATGAAGTTTGCCATTCAAGTCGTCATTGTGATGTACATTGTTGTTTTTCCTTTCACAGCAAATCCTTCTGCCATCAATTGGAAAAAGGACATGATGTTAGCGAATGAACAAACTTCATTAATCGAAATGGCTAAATGTTTGAATGCTAAACAAATTCACTGCGCACCAATTTTATACAATCACCATTATATCAGCGAAGTATTAAACATTGATCACTTTGATGAAAGGCAACATCTTAAGATTACAAAAGAAAGTGTCAATCAAATGAAAAGTGGCAATTTACTTGTATGGGACAATAAATTTTGTCCGGTTGAAACGGGGATAAATTGTGATTCATTACTTTCCGGTAAAAACTTCACCGTTTTATGCCACAAAACGGTGATGGATTTAAATACCAAATTTGAATGGCTATTGATTCAACGTCGCTAATTAAGCCACTGCCTTTTCCTTCAATAAAGCCAATTTCAATACATCTTCCATTTGTGTCACATAGTGAAAGTTCAAGCCTTTTAAATATTCAGGTTTAATATCGTCAACATCTTTTTTATTGTCGGCGCACAAAATAATTTCTTTTATGCCGGCGCGTTTAGCAGCCAATAATTTTTCTTTAATACCGCCAACAGGTAATACTTTTCCTCTTAAAGTAATTTCGCCGGTCATCGCCAAAGCTTTTTTTACTTTACGTTTGGTAAATGCACTTGCCAATGATGTTAACATGGCAATACCGGCACTTGGTCCGTCTTTTGGCGTGCCGCCTTCAGGCACATGGATGTGGATGTTGTGTGTTTCGAAAGTTTCTGAATCCAAATCGATGATGTGTGGATGTGCCTTTAAATATTCCAGCGCTAAAGTGGCGCTTTCTTTCATCACATCACCCAAATTTCCGGTGAGGGTTAATTTACCGCCTTTGCCTTTGCTTAAGCTGGTTTCAATAAATAAAATATCACCACCCACTTGGGTCCAAGCCAAACCTGTTACTACACCGGCAATATCATTACCTTGGTATTTGTCTTTTACGTGCGAAGGACCTAATATTTTTAAAATGCTTTCTTCGCTTATTTTAGGAAGGTCCTCATCTTTGGCAATGTGCACAGCCATGTGACGGGCAATTTTTGAAATTTTCTTTTCTAAATTTCTCACGCCGCTTTCGGCTGTATAATTATCAATTAAAAATTCAATGGCTTTGTCTGAAATTTTGAGTTGCGATTTTTTTAAACCGCTTTCTTCAATTTGTTTTGGTAACAAATGGCGTTTGGCGATTTCAATTTTTTCTTCAACAGTGTAACCATTCACTTCAATTATTTCCATGCGGTCGCGCAAAGCAGGTTGTATGGTAGCCAAATTGTTACAAGTGGCGATAAACATTACCTTGCTTAAATCGTAATCCATTTCGAGGAAATTGTCGTAAAAATTACTGTTTTGTTCAGGGTCTAAAACTTCCAATAATGCTGAAGAAGGATCGCCATGAAAATCATTGCCTACTTTATCAATTTCATCTAAAATAAAAACAGGATTTGATGATTGAATTTTTTTAAGGTTTTGTAAAACCCTTCCCGGCATGGCGCCAATGTATGTTTTGCGATGACCGCGTATTTCACTTTCGTCTTTTAATCCACCCAAACTCATGCGCACGTATTTGCGATTCAAAGCTTTGGCAATGCTTTTTCCTAGTGATGTTTTACCAACACCCGGAGGTCCGTATAAACAAATAATGGGTGATTTTAAATTGCCTTTTAGTTTCAGAACTGCCAAGTGTTCAATGATGCGGTCTTTTACTTTTTCCAAACCAAAGTGATCTTCATCTAAAATTTCTTGTGCGTGTTTTAAATCAAAATTATCTTCGGTTAATTCATCCCAAGGTAACTCCAATAACAATTCAACATAATTGGTTTGAATGCCATGTTCAGCCGCATTGGGATTCATGCGTTGCAACTTCATCACGTTTTTTTCAAACACTTCTTTAACTTCAGCAGACCATTTTTTTGTTTTTGCTTTTTCGCGGTAATCATTAATTTCTTGTTCAAAATTATTGCCACCCAATTCTTCTTGAATGGTTTTAATTTGTTGGTTTAAGAAATATTCGCGCTGTTGTTTGTCCAAATCCATTTTTGTTTTGTTTTGGATTTGGTGTCTCAATTCAAGCATTTGTAGTTCCTTGTTGAGATTTTCAAGTACCAGCAAACTTCTTTCTTTTAAATTGGGCACTTCCAACATTTTTTGTTTATCGCCTGTATTGGCGTTCATGTTGGATGAAATGAAGTTTACCAAAAATGTAGGACTTTCAATATTGTTGATGGCGAAACTTGCATCACTGGGGATGTTTGGTGATATTTTTACAATTTGTGTTGAGGTTTCTTTTAAGTTAGAAATAATGGCTTGAAATTCTTTATCGGTTTTATTAGGACGAATTTCATCAAAGGCATTTACTTTGGCTTTGTGGTAAGGTTCGCTTTGCACATATTCAACAATGCTAAAACGTTTTTTACCTTGTATAATGATGGTGGTATTGCCATCGGGCATGCGCAGCGTTTTGATAATTTGTGCAACGGTACCCACTCGGTACATGTCTTCAGCCCCCGGTTCTTCGGTTGAATCGGTGAGTTGTGCAACTACACCAATAATTTTATCGGCTTTATTGGCATCTTTTATCAATTGTATGGAACGATCACGACCAACAGTAATGGGTATTACCACGCCCGGGAAAAGCACTGTATTGCGAAGCGGTAATATTGGCAGAATTTCGGGGATGGATTCATTCCGCATATTGTCTTCATCCTCGGCGCTTAACAAGGGTATAAAATCCGAATCGTCGTCTATACCGCTATTAAAGCTCAGTTCATTCATTTCTCCAAAATTCATAGTCTCAAAAATTATAATTCCTTAAAGGTAATTCATAATTTGTGCCACAACAAAAAAGAAAGACTATTTGACAGTTGAACCGACTTTCCGAACAAAAAAGGAGAAGCCGTTTTTATCGTATAAATGCTTAAAATGGCTTTTTTTGGCCACTTGTTGCTTTTCGACTGTTTTCACTACTATATAAGCCGGTTTATCAATTTGTCCGTTTTCTAACCAAAGGGTGTATGCGGTTGAAAAGCTGCCGGAGCGAGAATGGCCTTCCCTTTCCATTAAATCGAGTTGTTTTTTTACATAAGATTTTTCATCGGCAGCGCTAAAGTGAGAAGTTTGGCGATTGCCGTAAAATAGTTGGGCATAACTTTTAAAGGCATGGGTTTCGACATAACAATCTTCTTTGGCTTTTAACTTATAAAATTCGATGGCCGCTTCCTGGCTATAAAATCCTATTCTCGGTACAATAATGGCAATGGCCAAGGTGTTAAACAAAATGAATGCACTCAATCCATAAATTAAGTGTTGTTTTAAATTTTGACGATATGCTTTAAAAAGCAGCCATGAGGCAAATAAAAACAAGAAACCGATTAAAAATTCAAAACCATTCCATTCACCACTTGCTTGTAAATTTAAAATGGCTTGTTTGTCGTGAATCCAACCATTCACAATCAACCACGATTTAAATTGGTCAACAAAACCAATTAAAACAAAGGCCAGTGATAATACAATGGCTAAGAACCAGTATAATATTTTTAATGCAGTAGGCATTGACAACTTTTGATGGTTTGTAAATACTGAGGCGGCAATGTAGGTAAGCGGAAAATAACACAAGGATGAATAATGAATGATTTTTGTTTTTACCACTGAAAAAAGAATAATCACCACCCAAAACAAACAAAGCATGATTTTTCTAAACTTTGCATCTTGCCCAATTGGCTTGCCTCTGAGACCTTGTATAAAAAAAATGGAAGCGGGAAAACAACCAATGAGAAGTACCAGAAAATGATAAAAGAAAGGACCGTCGTGCCCGGCATCGCCCGTTTGAAAAAGACGTATTTGGTATTGTATAAAATCAAGAATGATTTTTTGATGGCCTTTTAAAATTTCAACGATAAACCAGGTGCTTGATACAAGTATGGCCGTGCATACAAACAAAACAAAGTGGCGGCTAAAAATAAATTTGCTTTGATTGTTGAGTAATAAAAAAATAATAAAAGATAAACCAATAATGATCACAGCAGCCGGTCCTTTTGTTAACACAGCAAGACCAAGAAACAAGCCTGCAGCAAGCGCCGATTTGGTGCTGACCTTTTGTGTCATCAAATAAAGATGTACGATGGAAAGGAAGATGAATAAATTAAACCAAGGATCGATGATGCCCGATTTAAAATAAAAATGCGGCAACAAACTTGCCACGTATAAAAGACACCAAACGACGCCAAATTTTTGTGATTGAAATCGTGTACCAAAATGATAAAGGCTTAACAATGTAATGATGCCGCATATGGCGTTCGGAAAGCGTGCTGCAAATTCGTTGATGCCAAATACATGCATGCTTAAGGCTTGCATCCAGATAAAGAGTGGTGGTTTTTCCCAAAAAGGTTGATAATACAATTGTACCTCAGTGTAGTTTTTACTCATCAACATTTCGCGTGCACATTCGGCAAAATTAATTTCATCCCAATCGAATAAGGCGCAAGTGCCAATAAGCGGAATGAATATTGCAGCAGCGATAATGGCAATAAGAAAGGAAACAATTTTATCGTTTTGCTTCTGAACAATCACAATTTTTTGGAATTTAGAATGGCTTTATTAAATTTCATTAACTGAGGACGGGAAAAAATTAAAAAATAAAACAGCACACTAAAGGCAATGCCAACCAAACTGCCGGCTGTAACATCTTGTAGCCAATGCTGCGAAAGATAAACACGGCTAAAGGCGGTAAGTGTAGCCAATAAAAATAAGCTGAGTTTTAATTTTTGATTGTTTAAACAAAAAGCCAAACTCATTAAAATGGCAAAGGCTTGGGTGGCGTGACCACTCGGAAAGCTATTGTGAATATAAATTTGCACGCCAGGTACAAGTTTTAATTGAATGTGTTCGAAGTAAGTGAAGATGTATAAAGGGCGATTGACATCATCAAAAAAGAAATGTTTTAAGCCAACGGATGATAAACTGGCGACGATAAAACTTGCGGTGCAATAAATGCCAATGCGAATGTTGTAAAATAAAATCATCAGCAAAATCACGATGGCCACATTGCCGTCGCCCAAATAGGTGATGTAATAAAAAAACCGATCAACAATTGGATTACCAACATGGGCGTTGATCAATAAGTGCAAGTTTGTTTTTGTATTCGAAAGAATGCAGCTGAATGCCACCATAATGGCGATTACATAAAGAACTAGTATAAGGGCATTATTTTTTAAAAAGGACTTCAAATTTAGTTCAGTTTTTTCGCTTCATTCCAGTATTCATCAAGTTCACTTAGCTTACAATCGGCTATTTGTTTGCCTTGGTCTTTTACCCTTTTCTCCATGTGGTTAAAACGTTTGATAAACTTTTGGTTTGTTTGTTCCAAGGCATCTTCCGGATTAATATTCATAAAACGTGCGTAATTAATCAATGAAAATAAAATATCACCAAATTCTTTTTCGGCGGCTTGGCTGTTTTTATTTTTAATTTCTTGTTCAAATTCATCCAGTTCTTCCTTCACTTTTTCGTACACCTGCTCGGGTTGTTCCCAATCAAATCCAACTGCTCGCGCTTTTTCTTGAATACGATATGCTTTTAACAAGGCAGGCATGCTGTTAGGAACGCCGCTCAATACTGTTTTATTGCCGCCTTTTTCTTTTTGTTTTAATTGTTCCCAATTTTGTTTTACCTGCTCGTCGGTTTCGGCTTTAACATCACCATAAATGTGTGGATGGCGAAAAATGAGTTTTTCACACAAAGCATCCATCACATCTTTAATATTAAAGGCATTGGTTTCGCTTGCAATGCGCGAATAAAAAACGATGTGTAATAAAATGTCGCCCAATTCTTTTTTGATTTCGTTTAAATCATTTTTAAGAATGGCATCACTCAATTCAAAAGTTTCTTCAATGGTTAAATGCCGGATGCTTTCAATGGTTTGTTTTTTGTCCCAAGGGCATTTTTCCCTTAGCTCATCCATGATTTTCAGTAATCTTAAAAAAGAAGCAGCGCTATCATCCATAGGTGGTAAATTTAGTAAAATAATGTGTTTTTATTCTCTTACAACTTGGCTAAGCTTAGTTAATTTTCTTTATTTTCGCCTTGCTTTGAAAACGAAATTTTTGTCCATCGTGCTATTGTTTTTTTATTCAGTTTTAGGCATCAGCCAAACACTGAATTTAAAAGATAAAAATTGGCAAATTAAGCCTGTATACAACAGTGGCTTTATTATGGTGCACCGTGCCACCATCGGTCATTTGGTAAAGGGTTTTCCGAGCATTTACGAGTTAAATTTTAGCCATGCCACAGCAGGCAATAAATTGTGGCAACTCGAAAATAACAAACCTGATATTGGTGTGTCTTTACAATGTTTAGATTATAAAAATCCTTCGCAATTGGGGTATGCCTTTTCAATTGTGCCATTCATTGATATTCCTTTGAAACAACAAGTAAAAACTTCGCGGCTCATATTGCGTTTATGTTGGGGCGCCACCTATATTACCAAGTGTTTCGATATTCACGGTAACCCCAAAAACATTGCCATTGGCAGCCATATTAATGCTTATGTTCAATTTAAATGGTTTTGGCAAATTCAATTGACTAAATCGCTTCGATTAGAACCCGGTTTTGCTTTTACGCATGCCAGTAACGGTAAGTCGCGCAATCCAAACCTTGGTCTCAATGTAGCCAGTATAAATTTAGGACTCAATTATGCCTTGCCTAGTAAAACAAAAACAGAGATAGCAAGAATTGATTCGTCAACGAGGGTAAAATCGAAAAATGAATTTTTAGGACTGGCGGCTTTAGGTTTTAATGAAAAGGGCGTTCAAACAGGAAGACTTTATTGTTTGCTTTTATCGGGGGCTTATCAACGCAACATTCGCAACACACACAAATTTAGTATAGGAACAGATTTTTTTTGTGACCAAGTGTATGCCGAAGATTATGCCAATACCAATGTTACGCGTGCAACCGGCATTAATCAATGGCGCGCTTCTGTTCGTGCAGGCTATTCATACAATGTTGGCCGTTTGAGTTTTCCGATTGAAATTGGTTATTATGTTTTTCAAAAAATTAATCCCGATGCTAATTTGGTAAGTAGAATAGGGGTGCGTTATTACAGTGCCAGTGGCATAGTGGCGCATTTTGGATTACGAACACATTTTGCAGTGGCATATGATTTTGAATATGGATTGGGTTACCGCTTTGTAATAAAATGATGAGATTGCATTTAAGAATATTGTTTTTGGCTCTTGTTTTTTGTTCATGTAACAAAGATTCGGCACCGGATTGTTTTAAATCAAACGGAAAAGAAGCCAGTGAATTGAGGCCATTAAAAGGTTTTAATACAGTAGAAGTAAATAACAATGTAATCACTTATATTTTTCAAGGCAATGAATTTAAAGTAGAAGTGATTGGTCCGAAAAATTTATTAAAAAAAGTTGAAACTACATTAAAGGATTCAATCCTTGTTATTTCCAATAAAAACGAATGTGCTTTTGTGCGGGGATATAAAAGGAAAATTCAAGTGATGATAACTTTGCCCAGTTTAAAACTTGCAAAAAACAACAGTGTGTCGGAGATGAACATTTCGCCTTTGTTTAAGCAAGATACCATTTCGCTTCGTAATGAAAATTCAGGTGATATTGTTTTATCCGGTGCGTATTCGATTATTTATGTGAGTTCGCACGGCAATGGTGATGTTCGATTGAACGGTGATTGCAAACAGTTGTTAATATATACCAACGGACTCAATTATATATATGCACAAAACATGTCGGTACACGAATATGCTTATGTGGCAACCTTGAGTTTGGGAGATGTTTACATCAATGGCACTTATTTAAAACAACTCGATTACCACATCCACAATAAAGGCAATATTTATTACACCGGTCAACCGCTTATTTACAATAATACCTTTGAAGATTTCGGTACAGGTAAGCTCATCAAATTAAATTAATTCAGAAACAATTCGAATAAGCTTTCCGGCTAGGCGCAATTGAGCATTTGGCGATACAACTCAAAATTTAATTGTCAATAAACCGATCTTGTAATTCTTGTTCGGTTTGTATTAAATGAATGATAAAATTCAAGAGATTCAATAAATGCATTTGCGGATTAGAGGAGGCAATGAGTTTGTATTTTTCACCCTGTGTTAATTGCAGGGCCGAAGCAACACCGAATACGCTGAGTTGTGATACAGTTTCGTAATCCACAATTTTGCTTTGTACGGTGCTAAAATAATGTACAATCGAATCCTGCAAATTACTTAACACAATTTTTTGATTGTTGTTTTGGTATTCAATTATTCCTGCACCGTAAAGTTTTGGTTTTAATACCTCGGTATAAATGATGAGTTTAAAGATCGATTTTGCTTCTACCAAAACATCCATGGCGCCATTTTCGTAGGTTTTTAAAATTCGATTGATTTTTACTTCACAACCATATTTTTGAACTTGACCTTTTTCAATATATGGAATGCCAAATGATGCATCGTTATCTAAGCAATCATCGATTAGCTGGCGGTAACGGTCTTCAAACACATATAATTTGGTGGTTTCATCCGGCATTAATACCATGTTTAAAGGAAACATGGGGATGGTTAACTGTTTGGTCTTCATAAGCAAAATATTTTTATTTAATATTTTATGAATTTTATCTAAAAGTCGGTCCGATAGGGCATTGATTAGTGACATCATTTCTAATAAATACGAATACCATGCAAAGGACGTTGGGTGTTTTTAAAAAAAAATAATTGAAAAAACAGCCGTAATCCATACAAGATGCCGCAAACCACAATGCTACTCTAGTTTAGCAGGGATTCAAAAAAATAAAGGCAGAAAATATTAAGCCAAGGGCAGGGGCACTAAGCGCTAAAAATTATTGTATAATGCCTAATTTTTTGGCAATAGCGGCAGGAATGGCTTTTTTATGCAGCATAATGGATGTGGTTTTGTAAAGCACATAACTTTCGCTTGCAAAGAAGTAACCATCGCATTGGTTTGATTCTTTACCCCATGAGTTTTTCACGTAATAATACAAGGTGCCGTTTTGATCTTTATACTGGCCTATGATATGCATGCCATGATCATCTTGCGTTTCGTAATTGTCAAAAGCTTTTTGGCGAATTTCTTGGGTGATGTTTAATTGCGTTACAGGTTTTATTGATAAGTTCTTTTTCTCTTCATCTGTCATCAGTGCTATCGGGGTTTCAGGAACAATGGCCAAGCCGTCTTTTCGCATAAAGCCAGCCTCGCTCACATCGGCGCCCCATGCAATGGTATAGCCGCTGTTAATGGCCGAATTCATCACTTCACTCAATTCATTCAATGGTAAATTGTACACTTGTTGCCAATTCCAATTGTCAGGTATTTCTAAAACAAAAGAACTGTAAAAAGGGTGATGGCTGAAAGACGTTAAAAACACATAATCGTCGGCATTTAAGCCCATGGCTTCGGCGTATGTTTTTGGGGTATAAGATTTGCCATTATACTCAAATTTTTCGGGCACCTTACCCAAAAAATCGTCGCAGGCTGCGTTGATGGTATTGTGTAAAAATCCAAAATCAATTTTTTGCGTTTCATCCAATGAGGCCGGAATCAAAATGTTTTTTAATGTTGTTTCCAATAATTTATGATTGTGCGGCGCTTTTAAATCCTTTTTTCCGCTATACAAGTCTTCAGGCATCATGCCATCGTTTTTCAAAACCAAGATGGCATCCGGAAATCCGCCGCCTTCACCAAAATTGGTTTTGCCATGCATACGCACAAAATTGTCGGCTTTGCGTGAATATATTTTGCGCACCACAAACATCTCGCTTAAATTAAAATCTTTGCCTTTGCCCAGGCGAATTAACTCACTTTCAAAAAAAGAAAGTGATGAAAACGACCAGCAGGTGCTGGTTTGATTTTGATTTTGAATGCTTGTGGCATCCAAATTTTTGAGCATACTAAATTTATATTCGCTGTCCTTTTTGTTTGTTTTTTCTTGGGCATGCGCGCTTTGCAATCCTGTAAAAATGGTGAATGCAAGGAGAAGTATGTTTTTTATTTTCATTTTTTATTTTGATGCTTGATTAAATACAATAAATATCGAATTTCGAACAAGGTAAATATAAGATATATCATTATGTATTGAAGGGCAAAGCTTGAAAAAAATGCAGGAAATAAAATGGAATACACAAAAATGGCCACAAAACTAAACAGTAATTTAAGCACGCTGCCAACCAACATGGCGCCTGTGAAATTAGATTTACCGGCCATTGCGGCGTAAATAAAATTCATGATTAAACAGTATGTTGCCAAAGCGGCAATGGCCCAAGCTAGATGTTTTATTTGTACCTGTTGATAAAAGGAAAAAAGGTAAGTAAAAACAAAGCCCAATACAGCGGGAATAATTACGGAAACAAAATTTTTAAGTAAAACTTTATTTATCATGCTTGATAAAATCTTTAAGCACCAAATAGAGTGAGGCGGCGATACCGAATAAACTCAAAACAATGGTCCATATTGGATTACTGAGGTGGTATTTTTCGTCAAGTTTTTGTCCACCCCAAGCAAATAATCCAATAATGACACCCATTTGTATGGCTAAATTGCTATACTTTAAAAACAGATTAGGCTGTTTTTGTGGCATTGACAAGCTCAGGCTTTTGCACCATGTTTTTTACTTTGGCGCCCATGTTACAAGTACCGTTAAATATAGCACCGGGCTCTATAGATAATTTTCCGGTGATGATATCGCCATTAATTTTGGCGGTTTGTTTTAAGGACAAGGTTTCGTTAACAGTTACAATGCCTTTTACTTCCCCGCTTAAATCGGCGTTTGCACAGCTGATATTGCCTTCTACAAGGCCATTAGGACCCAAAACGAATTTACCATTGGTAACAATGTTTCCGGTTAAAGTCCCATCAATGCGCACATCACCGGCTGAATGAATATCACCGGCAATTTTGGTGCCATTGCCTATAAGGTTAACGGCACCAACATCATTACTTTGATTTTTCCCCGATCCCATTCCTAACATAGCCATAATCGATAATTTGAATGATTAATATAAACCAAATATAAATTTTATATCCCTGTTTTGCAAAAAATTAAGGGTTTTTTAGTTTTTGGTATTCAGTTTCTTGTAATTGTCTTCGTAAAATAATTTGTAGCCTTCAATGTTTTTCTTTTTATACAAAAAGGGCAAATTGCTTGCTAATATTGGCACCAAGGTTATCTCCTCTTTTTTGATGTCGCCTTTAAACACCTCGTTATCGTTTTTTAAATTCTCAAAATAGTTCATGGCGCCTTTGGCATTGTCGAAACTTTTAATCACCACAATTTGTTTGCCTGTACCAAAAATATTGCTGGTAATGTCGAATTTTTTATCGCTGTAATAAACAGTGTTGAAATTTCCCAAATTGGCAATTAAACCTTGCGTAACATTAGAATTGTCGGGCGTAACGGCGAGCACAAAATGAGGCGCATCAAAATCCAAATTAAAGGTGTCGGTGTTGCTTTGTTTTGTTTTATCGATAAACAATTCAGGATTTTTAAGTTTTTTAATCGATAATAAAATGTCGTTACTCAAAGGGGTCACTTCCGAATTTGGATATTTGGCCACCAATAATTTCAAGGCATATTCTAAACTGTCGCTTCCTTTTAATTTTGCTGCACTCATGGCTTTGATAAATTCAAATTGCGCAACGTATTTACTTTTGCCATAAGCAACTATACCTTCTTTTGATTTATTATAAGCATCGTTGTAATTTTCAGCGCGGTATAAATCGAAAGTTTCGCCATAAAACTTTTCAATTTCGCTTATTTGACCGCTGCGCTCTTGGGCGTAGCCCGGATCTTTGATCAGTAGCGCAAACTCACTGTCTGGGAATTCGTTCAGTATTTTATTTTTATAATATTCTGCTTTTACCTGATTTTTTTCGTCAAGATAAATTCTGTACATCGAATAATAAGTGTTGAGTGCGTATTTATTATCCGGGAAGCGTGTATTTAGTTCTTCGAATGTGCTAATTGTTTTTTTGTTATTGTTCAACTCTTCCTTGTAAATGCTGCCAATGGTGTAATACGATTTGATGATTTTTTTAGTCGAAGCGGCCAGCATTGTATCGTTGAGTGGTAAATTTTTCAAGAACATGTCTTTGTTAAGCGATAAACCGGTAGTTTTCTTTTGACTCACCGTTCCGGGTTCTTTCGCCCCACCTGTTGTTTCATCAATGCTTAATGCCTTCACTGATCTGCGCCAATTGTCTTCTAATTTTCGATTGCCCCATTTTTTGGTAAATTCAGCTACACCAAGGGCCAAAGTATTAGGGTTATAAAATGGAAAGCTTGTGTTGCCATCGCTGAAACCGGGTATGTTGTTACCGGGATTTGGTGTTGATATACCATTGCTCACAGCATTTTTGGCCGCCTCCAATTCCCTTTGTTTTTTTTCATCTTCTTGTTTTAAGCGATCCATTAAGCGTTCAATAAAAACTGTGCGATCGGCTTCGCTCATCTTTGCAATGCGCTGTAAACTGTCTTCGGTGCTAATTGTTTTTAAATTTTTCACCAATGTTTCAAGTGTTTTTTTTCGCGCTTGAATATTTTTAAAATCAGGATGGTCTTTAGGAAGCGTTACAACAGCACTATCGTAATAAGCTTCAGCGGGCACATAATTGGTTAATTCAAAATTGATTTCACCTAGTTTTAAAAAAGAAAGTGCTTTTTGGTTTGGATTCACCGAACTTGTTTGCACTGAGCGTTTGTAAAAGTTGATGGCCTGCGGGATGTTTTTTTCTCTTTCTTCAATTTCACCCAAAGTATAAAAAATCACATCGTAATAATCACTGTTTTTAAACTCCTTTGTCATCTTCATCAAATCCTTCTTGATTTTATCGGCGTTACCGGGCTTTAAATCCATTAATCTGGCAATTTTTATTTTGCTGTAAAAAACCATTTCATAACTGGGTTTTAGTTGAATGGTTTTTTTGTAGTATTCTACTGCACGGCGATTATCTTTGGCTTGTTCGAGCAATTGGGCCACAATAAAGCTATAACGTGATCGTCTTTTTTTGCTGATGCCATTAAAAATATCGTTGTTTCTAACGGTTTCCATTAGTTTGCTATAAGCTTCGGTGTTTTGACCACGACGTAAATAATAGTCAGCTTGCGCAATAGGGAATTCATTTTTGACAGATAGGGGCAAGCCCTTGGCATTTTTTAATAAACTGATAATGGGTTCAGAGCTGCTCACCGATCCAATTTCGTTGTTGGCTTTAATGAGCCACAACATGGCGGTGTATTTGTCGTCGGATTTGTTGTAGGTGCGTATAACGTATTCAAATGCTTCAATGGCACTAAAAAATTCGCGTTTATAAAAATGCGAAATACCAATGTTGATCCAATTGTTATCAATCCATTTACCGGCACTGGCTAATTCGCCGCCTTTACCGTCTTTAATGGCATGGCGTTGTATACATAAAGAAGATTTTTTAATGGCTTTGTCAAAATCAGGAAAGGTGCTTTTTGCCTTTTCTTGACTTGGGTAAATGTAAATGGGCAGAACCTTGTCGTAATTTTCCTTGTTGGCTTTTTCGATTTTAAAAATACCGTCTTTGATGGCTTCGCATGAATAATAATAACCGTTAAAACGCGCTGTGGTGTTGTGAAATGTTCGGGTAACAACAGTGTTCTTGGTGGTGCTGCATGCTGCTGCCATCCATACAATGAACAACAAGTATATATAACGAACAATACGCACCTTGTTTAGAACGGTTTTAATTTAGTTTTAGTGTCTTCGAATGCCAATAAAATCAATATAGATCAATATCAAACTGAACCAAATTGATAAATTCTTTCACGCGCTCATCAACATCTTCTTGCGAAAGACCAATTAATCTTTCGGTGCCGAATTTTTCGACGGTGAAACTGGCCATGGCACTGCCAAAAATAATAGCGCGTTTCATGTTGTCGAAACTGATGTCTTCGGTTTTAGCCAAATAGCCAATAAATCCTCCGGCAAAGGTATCGCCTGCACCGGTTGGATCATAAACTTCTTCTAGCGGCAAAGCAGGGGCAAAAAATACCTGGTCGTGGTTAAACAACAATGCGCCGTGCTCTCCTTTTTTAATCACCAAGGCTTTTAAACCCATTTTTAATATTTTTTGTGCAGCCTTCACCAACGAGTATTCGCCTGATAATTGACGGGCTTCGGCATCGTTGATGGTTAAAACATCAATCATACCAATCACTTGTTTTAATTCATCCAAAGCAATGTCCATCCAAAAATTCATGGTGTCGAGCACAATTAGTTTCGGACGCGTTTTCATTTGTTGAATCACGCTAATTTGCACCGCCGGGGCCAAATTCCCCAACATTAAAAATTCTGCATTTTGGGCCGATTCAGGTACGATTGGGTTAAAAGTGCCCAAAACATTTAATTCAGTTACCAAAGTATCACGGTTATTAAGGTCGTTATGGTATTTACCACTCCAAAAGAATGATTTTTCGTCCTTTTTAATTTGCAAACCTTCGGTATTTACACCTTGCTGTTGTAATAATTGAATAAAATTTTCAGGAAAATCGCCGCCCACAACCGATACCAAATGCGAATGTTTATTGAAATAAGATGCTGCCAAACAGATGTATGACGCGGCACCACCAACAATTTTGTCGGTTTTGCCAAAAGGGGTTTCGATGGCGTCGAACGCAACTGAACCAACCACTAGTAAACTCATATTAAATTTTTTTTGTAAATATATTGTTTATTTAGAAAATGTAATGTAGTTTTGCAGCCCTAATCAGAAAATTCCTCCTTAGCTCAGCTGGTTAGAGCACATGACTGTTAATCATGGGGTCCCTGGTTCGAGCCCAGGAGGGGGAGCAAAAGTAGAAAGAGAGTGAGTACGAAAGTGCTCACTCTTTTTTTTTAAGTAAGAAAAACCGGTCGAGATATTATCCCGATTCAAACTTGGGAAGCCCAGCCCAGATATAAATAGGAGGAGGAGCAAAAGTAAAGTGACTGTGAGAGCGCTCAAATTTTATATATTTAGCTCTGTTTAATTAAACAAATGAAAAACAAACCTTTATCCTTTCTCATATCTTGTTTTGCAGGAAGTTTGTTTTATTTAGGCTTTGGATGGATTGTGTTTGACCTTGTTCTTGGTGACTATGCCAATTCCCACACCGTTCAACTCATTGGATTCAAAAAAAATATTGATTTTACTTTCCTTTACTTATCCTGTTTATCTTATTCTATTTTAATCATGTTTTATTTACTTAATCCTAAAATTACTTCAATAAAAAAGGCATTTTTATTTACGGCAGCCATTGGCGTTTTGATTGCCTGTATGACTGATTTTTATTGGTATGCTTCAACTTACTTTTATTCAAATTTACTCGTTGTGATTTTAGATATAGGCGGTGCAGCCATATCAGTAGGGGCTTTGGGTGCTTTAAATTATTTTATTTTAGATAAAACCAAATTTTTCAGTTAACATAAATGCAGAAAAACGGCATTGCCATTCACATGCTATTGCATAAAATTTTTCATCTTCAATTTTCCTGCCACTTTCACATGAAGGGCTTTTGAAATTTCATTTGATAAGCTGATAAAATGAAACTTTTAAAAAGAAAATTTCTTTAGGGCATTTAACGATAAAACCGCTTTGGATGAGCATTTTGAAACCTGCTTAACCTGCCATAAAAAGTGTATGTTACAGCCCTGAAGTTTAAAAGTTTATTGCTTACATTTGGTCATGTACGTTTCAATTACAGCCCTGAAACCAAAAGGGATCATCAGTTTTTTTCGATTTTGGCTTTTGGCCATTCCCACCTTTCAACAAGCACAAAGCGCGAAAGGTAATTTGTACCGGTCGGTGAAACACATGAATGGATACCAGTGCACATTAACGGCTTGGGAAAGTCGCGACATCATGCTTGAATTTATGCGAAGCGGCGCACACCTTAAAGCCATGAAAGCCTTTCACAGCATAGCCACCGGAAGAACTTACGGATATGAAACAGATGCCATCCCGGACTGGAAATCAGCCTATGACTTGTTGATGGAAAAGGGTAAAAATTATTGAAGATTTATTTGCCTTTGAATTTTTCTCGTAATCTTTCTTTTTCAAGTCTTTCTCTGGTTTTTTCATCACGGTAAATAAAGTCTTTACGCATGCGTTCGGCAATTACCAAAATATCATTTTTGAAAAATACACAACAAGCCTCAACTTTTACAGCCTCCTTCTCATCTTCCATACTGATTAAAGCTTCTTTTTGATGAATGGGACAAAGTAAGCCCCTAACTTCTTGCTTTATTTGCTTTTCAAGGGTCTTATTCGGTCGTTTTAGGTTCATTATTCAAAGATAAGTGAAAATGCGGGAAACTTTATTTAACGGGCTATTTTAACATACAATTCTTCCACCTTTTTTCGTGCCCATGGGGTTTTTCTTAAAAAAGCCAAACTCGATTTTACGCTTGGGTCGAATTTAAAACAACGAATATCCACCACCTCGGCCATATCTGCCCATCCCACATGCTCCACCAAATAGTTTAAAATCATTTCTAGTGTTTTGCCGTGAAGAGGATCGTTTGACATGCCTGTGAATTTATGCCTAAAATTAAATTTATTTTCGCGAAAATTGAATATCATTTCAATTCTTTTTAAATTAGTTTATGGAAGTAACAATCGAATTGGTGAAAGCCAATTTACTTTTTGGAATAAAAACAAATACTGCTCTTCATACAGCTAATACAGGCGTGTTATGGCGAACGTTCATGCAAAACAAACAAAATATCGAAAATCAAATCCAAGGAAATTTGTACTCTGTTGAAGTTTATCCTGTTGATTACTTTAACAGCTTTGATCCAAATAAAATATTCGAAAAGTGGGCTGCCGCAGAGGTAAGCAAACACACACAAATTTTAAACGGCTTCGAGAATTTTGTTATTCCAGAAGGTCTTTATGCCAAATTTTTATACCGAGGACATCCGCAAATGGCCCAAGAAAGCTTCGCGTATATTTTTAACACTTGGCTACCCAATTCGATTTATGTACTTGATTACAGGCCACATTTTGAAGTGATGGACCATCGTTACAAAAACAATGATACCAACTCGGAAGAGCATTTTTACATTCCCATAAAACCACGAACATAAAATCAATCACAATAAACCCAAAACCCATGAAAAAAACACAGTACTTATTATTTTTAATTTTTGTAATTGCCACCTCTTTTAAAGCCCAAACAATTACGGTGAATGAGGCCAATAAACACTTGGGTGAAACAATCACTGTTTGTGCCAAGGTAGCAGGCACCTACATCACCAAAGGAAAATCGAAAGTCATTTATTTGAACCTCGAAAAACCTTATCCAGATAATGTTTTTACGGTGGTTATTTTCGAAAAGAGTGCAGATGGATTTGATTATAATCCGCTAGAATTCTTAAAAAACAAGCAAATATGCGTGTGCGCAAAAATAACACTATACAAGGATAAGCCGCAAATGGTGGTAACCAAACAAGAACAAATAAGTTTGGTTAAATAAATTTATTTATTGTAATAGATTGGATCACCTTTCAATGGTTCAATTTCGGATGCAAATCTTTCATATAACGCTATTTCTTCGGGAGTAACAGGAGGAAAAGCGGTTGACATTTTTTGAATCACTGCCATAAAGGTGGCCTTAATTTCAGGACTCAAATAATGGCTGTTGTTTTTAATTTCATGTAAAGCCCAATTGTAGGTGGTTTCGCGGTCAACATGCTTTTTATCCATCATCTGAAAAACAATGTCGGTTACTTCAAATGCATCGTCTTTGCAAAGAAGTTCAGCATCCACAATGTTTTTAAGTTTTTGTTTTTCTTCTAATTGCACGGTTCCGTCAGCTGCAGCCATGCAGTATGCTATTAAGCCGATGGCATAATGTAAACTACTGTTTGGACTCATCTCCGAATGCATCATTGGTTTAAGGCTCATAAAAATTGTTTTAGTGTATTAGTGTGTCTAAACAAAAATAGTGGGCGTATGAAGGTAAAATTAGTAAAATCACCAAAAGAATGAGTCTGGGAAATACATGTTTTAAATCCCACATGGCGTGCATCAAAGAAAAAGAAAACGCGATAATGACCAAATCGATGCTTAAAAAAACCATGGCGTAATTGCTGTACAGCCCTAGTATGAGGGATAGGCCACCAATGAGTTCGATCATGCTCGTTAGGTAACTTAAAAATGCCACCATGGTTTTTGGTATATGACGTCGATGCGCATCTTGCATAAATGATTCAACTACTTCATTCATTTTAATCAAAAATAATTTATCGAATCCTTGAAAGAAAAACAAAATACCGAGAAAAACTCTCACCAATGCTTCTGCGAGCGACAACTTAAGATCTACCATGCGAATCGTTTTTAGCTTATGAATAAAGGTACCAAAAAATATTCATCCCAATGTTCAATTTTGTTTACAAATTTGTAACTTAATTGCTTCATTGTAAAATTATGAAAAAGTACATCCTTAAATATGGTTTGATTGTTGGATTGATTAATGCTTCAGGCTTGGTGTCGATTATTTTCGCCACATCACATGCCAATTTTGATTATGGTGAAGTGATTGGTTACACCTTAATGTTGGCGGCATTTTCAGTGGCTTATTTGGGCATCAAAAGGTATCGCGATGAAGCATTAAGCGGCGGTATCAGCTTTGGAAATGCCCTTTTAACAGGTTTACTCATTACCTTGCTCGCATCCACCATTTATGTGTTTACATGGCTCATTGTGTATTACAATTTTGTGCCAAATTTTATGGAAAATTATGCTGATGCTTGTTTTGACAGAATGAAACAGAAAGGCATGGGCGAAGCCGACATTGCCGAAAAAATGAATGAAATTTCAAAAATTAAAGAACTTTATAAGAGCCCAATTTTTGTAATTCTAATTACTTATTCTGAGGTTTTACCCGTGGGCATATTGGCCTCATTGGTGAGTTCAATTGTGTTGCGAAAAAAAATAAAAGCAAAAGAGTAGGCCTATTTTAAATCCAATTCATTTACATGCGTTCAGGTACCTGAATGCCTAACAAATGCATTGCGTTTGAAATCACCTGCGCACAAGTTCGGCATAAATTGAGTCTGAAGTTTTTAACGGTTTCATCTTCAGTTTTTAAGATGGAACAATCGTGATAAAAACGGTTAAATAGTTTAGCCAATTCATAAATGTAGTTTGCAATCAATGCAGGATTAAAAGTGTCTCCCGCATCTTTTACAACACTTTCAAAATCATAAATGCTTTTGATCAATTCAAGCTCCAATGGGTGCAGTGTTTGTGGCCAATGGTTGTTTTTAATGTCTTGGTTTGCTCGGCGCAACACCGACTGAATTCGGGCATGTGTGTACTGAATAAAGGGGCCGGTATGACCATTAAAATCGATACTTTCTTTTGGGTCAAAAAGCATTTTCTTTTTTGGGTCAACCTTTAAAATGAAATATTTTAAGGCGCCCAAACTCACCATGCTGTATAGTTTGTTTAATTCCTCTTCACTAAAATTATCCACTTTACCCAATTCGTTGGTGGTTGCCCTGGCTGTTTCAAACATTTCTTGCAACAACTCATCGGCATCAACCACAGTGCCTTCGCGGCTTTTCATTTTGCCTTCAGGCAATTCAACCATGCCGTAACTCAAGTGGTAACATTCTTTGGCCCAATCATAGCCTAGTTTATCCAAGATTTTAAAAAGAACCTTAAAGTGATAATCTTGTTCGTTTCCCACCGTATAAATTAATTGTTTCAGTTTAGGATAAGCCTTAAAACGTTCTATGGCAGTGCCTAAATCTTGAGTAATATAAACGCTTGTACCATCGCTACGCAAAACAACTTTTTCATCTAAACCTTCACTGCTTAAATCAATGGCAATGCTGTTGTTTTCTTTCTTGTAAAAAACTTTTTTTGATAAGCCTTCTTCAACGACTTCTTTACCCAAAAGGTAAGTGTTACTTTCGTAATAAATTTTATCAAAGTCAACACCCAAGGTTTTATAGGTTTTATCGAAGCCCTCGTAAACCCAGGCATTCATGGTTTTCCATAAACTAACCACAGCTTCCTTTCCATCTTCCCAATCGCGCAACATTTGCTGACATTCCAACATCAGTGGAGATTTTTTCTCTGCTTCTTCTTTGCTATATCCCTCGTTCACCAGCAATTCAATTTCTTTTTTATAAGCCTTGTCGAATGCTACATAATATTTACCTACCAAGTGATCTCCCTTCATGCCACTTGAGGCAGGTGTTTCGCCGTTACCGAATTTTTGCCAAGCCAACATGCTTTTACAAATGTGGATACCACGGTCGTTTACAATATTGGTTTTAATAACTTCATGACCATTGGCTTTTAAAATTTCAGCCACAGAATAACCCAATAAATTATTTCTTAAGTGGCCTAAATGCAGCGGTTTGTTGGTGTTTGGCGAAGAGTATTCCAACATAATTTGATGGGCATCACTGCGCTTGCTGCGGTAACCAATGGTTTGATTGTTTTGTGTGCCTGAAAAATACGAGAACCAAAAATCTTGGTTTAAAACCAAATTTAAATAGCCTTTAATAACATTGAATTTTACAATTTGATTTTCATGTTGAATCAAATAGTCACCCAATTCTTGTGCCAAAACATCGGGTGATTTTTTTGCTGCTTTAACAAATTGAAAAGTAACAACAGTAAAATCGCCTTCAAATTCCGGTCTTGTTTTTTGAACGGCTACCTGTGTAACAGTAATTTGATATAATTGATGTAACGCCTTGATGAGCGCTTGTTGAATAAGTTCTTGTGCCTGATACATGCTTTAAAATTAACAATAATCTTGCATGGGCGGTAAAAATGTTATGGATAGATAAAAAATAAAAAAGCCTGCATCATGCAAACAAGGCAAGCTATTCGTATTTACATCTTGTCAACGCTTGTTACTTCTTTGTGATTGATACGGATATTATTTAAGCCGGCACTTTTAAAAAGAGCAATAAAAAAGGCTTTGTTTTTAGGTGATTTTAGGCTTAGGTTGATAGGGGTGAAATCGCCAATTACATTATTGGCAGTGCAAGATTCCACATCTTTGTTTTTCTTAATCAAATCAAGTACTGCTTTTACGTCACCAATTTTAAACACTTCAAAAAAGTAAACTTGACCACCAGAGAAAAATGCATTGGTATCATCGGCACCCGGATTTTTAATAACGATGGTTTTAGCCGGCGTTTCTCCAAAAATATGTTTTAAGTTTTTACTGTTTGATGAAATTAAAACAGTGCTGAAGATAATGGCAAAGGCCGTAAGAATTAATTTAAATGTTTTCATATCGATTTTTTACTTGCTTAAATGTAATAAAAAGAACGGATTCTAAGTCTATCATTTATTGAATCAATTGTTTGCTTGATTAAGCGTTTCCGAATCTTGTGCAGAAAATTTAAAGGACTACCTTTTTTTTGCAAAAAATGCTTTGAGAATTTGTTCGCTTTCGCTTGCTAAAACACCGCCAATTACCTTGGTTTTGGCATGAAGCACAGTATGGTTGATAATTGAAAAACCCCGCTTCGAATCAGCTGCGCCATAAACCACCTTACCAATTTGGCTCCAAGCCAAAGCGCCGGCGCACATTACGCAAGGTTCGAGACTGATATAAATACTGCATTCGTTTAAATATTTGCCGCCAATGGCATTTGCTGCTGAGGTGATGGCTTGCATTTCGGCATGGGCCGTAACATCGTTTAATCGCTCAGTTAAATTATGGGCCCTTGCGATGATTCTGTTTTCGGCCACAATCACGGCACCTACGGGCACTTCGTCGGCATCAAAGGCTTTTTGCGCTTCTTTTAAGGCTTCTTGCATGAAGTATTCGTCGCTATACAGTTCTATTGGCAAGTGCAGGTGTTTTTTGAAAGTATTTGAATATCGTCGATTTTACTGATGGTGTCGCAATCGTGCACCACCAAGCTATATGGATGTTCGTTTTCAAAACCTTTTTTTACCTCCAAATAATAATCGCCGCAAGGTTCTTGATGCACTTTACTGGCATCGTAATTCACTTCAAAATGACGTAATTCAATTTTGAGTAATAATTCATTTTTTTTCAAATACTTTAATTTGCACTGGGCCTTGGGCGACAATTCAAACTTTTGAAAAACCAATTCCTGCATTTTCATCTCATTGGGTGTTGTGCACGACCGGGTTCCAAACATGGCATAAACAATCATCAAGCCTATTCCAAAGCCAATGCCATAAAGTTTTAAGCGGTTCAAAAATTTCATGTCGCAAATGTATGTTTTATCTTTTTCTTTCATGCAAAAAAGATGAGATAAAACAAGTTTCCCTGCTAGCTTTTGTTACCTTTGCGTTTGCATATGGCAAAAAAGAATTTTCTAAAAATTGCAAAAACTTGTTTACAATTAAAATGTCCAAATTGCGGAGAAGGCAAGGTGTTTGAAGTTCAAGCCGATAAATTCTTGGCATTTCCTGAGATGCACAAAAAATGCCCTAAATGCAGTTACCGATTCGATAGAGAACCCGGTTATTTTTTAGGCGCGATGTTTGTGTCATACGCCTTGGCCGTAGCCGAAGGGTTGATCAGTTTTTTTATTCTAAAATTTGGTTTCCCTCAATTAGAGTATTTTTCAATCGCATGTATCATCACGGTTGTGATCTTATTTTGCGCAATTAGCAATTATAAGTTGGCGCGTGTAATTTGGATTAATTTATTCCCATAAAAAATGAAATTAGATAAATATATTGCTGCGAGTGGTTTTGCATCCCGTCGAAAAGCTTTGTTGCTCATCGAAGAAAAGAAAGTACGTGTGAACGGAAAACTGGCCAACGTTTTTACACCGGTTAAAGAAAGTGATACGGTGACTGTTGGTGAAACAAAATTAAATTTGAATGCTGTTTCGCCTACCATTATCGCTTATCACAAACCAAAGGGCATCATATGCACCTCTGAAAAAATTGATGGAAACATCATCGATGCCATTCAACACCCGCAACAAATTTATCCGGTTGGCCGCTTAGACAAAGATTCTGAAGGTTTAATTTTACTCACCAATCAAAGTTTGCTCATCGATCAAATCGCCAATCCGGCCGGTGAACATGAAAAGGAATACTTGGTAACGCTAAACCATCCGGTTCGAACAAAATTTCTTGAAGATATTTCAAAGGGTATTAAAATTGGCAAAGAACAAACTAAACCTTGTAAGGCAATTCTCGAACCCGGCACCAAGCGTGTGATGCGCATTACCATTACGCAGGGTTTAAACCGTCAAATTCGAAAAATGTGTAATGCCTACCAATACCAAGTGATTAAATTGCAAAGGGTGCGGGTGATGAACATACAACTCGATTACTTAAAGCTGGGCGAATGGCGTAATTTAACCGATGATGAAATAAAGGGCTTGATGTCGCAATTAAAAACCCAAACCAAAACTACTCAGCCAAAACCATTGGCCAAAATGCAGGATGTAAAAATTGAAAAGCAAAATGAACCTAAATACGGTGCAGAAGTTAAATTGGTTCCCAAAACAGATTTAGCGCCTGAAAAACCGAAACGATTAAAAAAACACGAGATTAAAGCCAAACAAAAAGAGCCTTGGAAAAAAATGCAAAGTGCAGCTAAAAAGGCTGCTCCAAAGGCCGGCACAACATTGGCAAAAAAACTGAAACCTTTCCGTAAGAAAAAAGACAAAAGGCCAAGCTCGAAGTTCACCAAACAAGATGGTGGTGAGTAATACCTTTAGATTTGGGCACAAAGGCTAATGGCGCTTGTAAAGCAAAGTTTTAAATTATTTGAATAATCACGATATTAGTACAGTAAAAATAAAACAATGGATGCAGCATTTGAAATATTAAGAATGATTTTACCGGCTACAGCCGTTTTTGTAGCGGTTTGGTTAATCGTAAAAGGTTTTTTGGATAATGAACAAGACCGACGCAATGTAGAATTGAAAAAATCAAATCAATCAGCTGTAACACCTTTGCGTCTTCAAGCATACGAACGCATAGTAATTTTTCTTGAACGCATCAATCCAAACAGTTTGGTAATTCGCGTAAATAAACAAAATTTTAATGCACACCAATTTCACCTCGAATTAATCAAGGCCATTAAAAGCGAATACGAACACAATTTATCACAGCAAATTTACATGAGTTATGCTTCATGGGAATTGGTTAAAAACAGCAAAGAAGAAATAATTAAACTGATTAACATGTCGGCCACCAAAGTGCCACACGATGCACCGGGCAGCGATTTGGCCATGATGATTTTAAACATTACTTCCAATTTAGACAAAAAATTACCCAATGATGTAGCCATTGAATTCATAAAAAAAGAAGTGAGTCAATCCTTTTAAGCTTGTACAATTAAATTGTAATCAAAATATTCCATGGATAATTTATTTCAAGAATTTAAAGCCTCCAGTGCCGAAGATTGGAAAAACCAAATCATCAAGGATTTAAAAGGTGATACCTACGAAAGTTTGCAATGGCATCACAACAACGGCATGCTTGTTGAGCCCTTTTACACAGCCGAAAGTTTAAATCAAATATACGCACCGGCCTTTACGCACAGCGACTGGGAAATAAGCGTGAATTTAAAAAATGACTCTTCAGCCGAAATAAACAAATCAATTTTGTCGCATCTCGACAATGGGGCGTCTTCTTTTTTCTTTCACACCAACTCGCATGATTTAAATATTGCCATGAATGGTGTAAAACTTAAATACATTCATTCTGCATTTGAAATTAATAAAAACAATGTGCATCAATTGCGCAGTTATCTTGAAAGTAATTACGATTTAAACGATGTTCAGGCTTCTCTCTTTTTTCAAAATTTTGAACAAATTCAAAACATGGAAGAGTGGTACCGTTGTATGGAATTTTTCCTTGAATTTAGAAAAATAAAAGCCATTTCAATGAATGCCTTGCCTTATCATAACCTGAATGCATTGGCCTATTATGAAGTGGCCATCATCTTTTCAGGCCTCATCGAACAACTTGAATATTTAAGCAGTAAAGGCATTATTACAACATCCGACTTGGTTGTTAAAACTGGGGTGAACAGCGATTTTTTTACGCAAATTGCCAAGTTAAGGGCTATTCGAAGATTGTGGAATTGTTTTAAATCAGAATACAAAATCAAAAATAATTTATACTTGATTGTTGAAACAGGATTAACCAATAAATCAATTTCGGATAAACACAATAACATGTTGCGCAGCAGTATAGAAGCCATGGCCGCTGTAGCCGGCGGATGCAACGAACTGTGTGTAAATGATTACGATGTGTTCAATGCAGTGAAAGATAAATCTGCCACACGATTGGCCTTGAATCAACAATTAATTTTAAAACACGAAAGTTACTTCGATAAAATTGCCGATGTGGCATGCGGCTCATATTACATTGAAAACTTAACCGATACAATTGCACAAAAAGCACTTGAAACTTTTAAGTATTTTGAAACTGAAGGTGGTTATTTAAGTTGTGTGAAGAACAATGTATTTAAAAATGAAATTAAACGTCAAGCGTCTTTAAAACAAGAACAGGTTAACAACCTTTCGCAAACTGTGATTGGCGTGAATAAATTTAAAAATGAAAAAGACCCAATCACTTTGTCTGATGCCGAAATAACAGTACTCAAACAATTGCCAATCAACAATCCTGTTCTTCATTACGAACTGCTAAATCTCACCAAGCATGCGTAAATCATTCAACCATTTAAAATACACAGTAAAAGGTGAAACTGCTTTTCCTTCTGCCGACTCTTTCACTTTTGCCGAAGATATTACCATCCAAGCGAACTTAACTGAGCAGGATATTCATGACCTTGAACATTTAAAATTTGTAGCCGGTATTGCTCCCTTTTTACGTGGACCATACAGTAGTATGTATGTGAAAAATCCATGGACAATTCGTCAATACGCAGGTTTCAGTACTGCTGAAGACAGCAATGCGTTTTACAAAAAGAACTTAGCTGCCGGTCAAAAAGGTTTGTCGGTGGCATTTGATTTGGCCACTCACCGTGGTTACGATAGCGATAACGATAGGGTAGAAGGAGATGTTGGTAAGGCAGGTGTAGCCATTGATAGCATTTTGGACATGAAAATTTTATTTGATCAAATACCCCTTGATCAAATGAGTGTTTCCATGACCATGAACGGTGCGGTATTGCCAATTTTGGCTTTTTATATCGTTGCCGCCAAGGAGCAAGGCGTTAGTTTAAATCAGTTACAGGGCACCATTCAAAATGATATTCTAAAAGAATTCATGGTGCGCAACACCTATATCTATCCGCCGGCTCAAAGCATGAAAATAATTGCCGATATTTTTGAGTTCACCTCTAAAAATATGCCGAAGTTTAATTCCATTTCAATAAGCGGCTATCACATGCAGGAAGCCGGTGCCACTGCAGATATTGAATTGGCATACACATTGGCCAATGGTTTAGAGTACTTAAGAAGCGGAATAAAAGCAGGATTAGACATTGATGATTTTGCACCAAGGCTTTCATTTTTTTGGGCCATTGGCATGAATCACTTTATGGAGATTGCCAAAATGCGCGCCGCCAGAATGTTGTGGGCCAAATTGGTGAAGCAATTTAATCCTAAAAACAACAAATCATTGGCTTTACGAACACACTGCCAAACCAGTGGTTGGAGTTTAACAGAACAAGATCCATTTAATAACGTAACGCGTACATGTGTAGAAGCACTTTCGGCAGCGATGGGCCATACACAAAGTTTACACACCAATGCATTGGATGAAGCGATTGCTTTACCAACCGATTTTAGTGCCCGCATTGCCAGAAATACACAATTGGTTTTACAAAACGAAACAAATATTTGTCGCGTTGTTGATCCTTGGGGTGGCAGTTATCACCTCGAAAAATTAACCAACGACATTGCGCATAAGGCTTGGGCATTAATTGAAGAAATCGAACAATTGGGAGGCATGACCAAAGCCATTGAATCGGGATTACCGAAAATGCGCATTGAAGAAGCCGCAGCGAAAAAACAAGCGCGCATCGATGGCGGAAGAGATATTATTGTGGGTGTAAACCGCTACCAAGTGGCTGATAAAATTGATGTTGAAGTACGTGATGTAGATAACACCAAAGTGAGATTACAACAAATAGAAAGACTTAAAACACTTAAAGCCAATCGTGATGAAACCAAGGCGCAAGCAGCATTAAATGCACTCACTGAAGCAGCAAAAACAGGTGAAGGTAATTTGTTGGCCCTTTCTATTGAAGCCGCCGAATGCCGTTGCAGCTTGGGTGAAATTTCTTTTGCCTTGGAAATTGTTTTTGGCAGATATAAAGCCACCACCAAATCAATTGCTGGTGTTTATAGTAAAGAAATTAAAATGGATAAGGATTTTCAAAAAGCCAGAACATTGGCTGATCAATTTGCAGAATTAGACGGCCGACGTCCACGCATCATGGTTGCAAAAATAGGCCAGGATGGTCACGACAGGGGCGCTAAAGTAATTGCCACCAGTTTTGCCGACATGGGTTTTGATGTTGATATCGGTCCATTATTTCAAACACCTTATGAAGTGGCCAAGCAAGCCATCGAAAATGACGTACATATTTTAGGCGTGTCGAGTTTGGCAGCCGGTCATAAAACACTCATTCCGCAAGTTATTGCCGAGTTGAAAAAATTTAACCGCCCCGACATTATGATTGTTGCCGGTGGCGTGATTCCCCAACAAGATTATCAATTTTTGTACGATGCCGGTGTGGCCTTTATTTTTGGTCCGGGTACCGTTATTAGTCACTCTGCAATTGGTATACTAGAAAAACTTATAGCTGAACACGCTTAATTTATTGATTGAAGATTTTACAAAATTCTACTAAGAATATTAATTCAATCGGAGTTATTAGTTGGGATGCCTGATTTTGTTGCTCTTGCGACATCCTTGTAAATTTAATTATTTTATTGAAATCAATCTAACACATGTGTCGGTTAATCAACTGAACAGTGAATCCTGAATCCTTCGTATCCTTAGCGAAAGAAGTTTTGTCTAGTATTTTATGCTTACACCAATTTTACTTTAGATTTCAGCTCTTTTTTTGGTATTCATTTAATTTCTTTAATTTAGAATAATCATCATTAAAATTTCGCTTATGAATTTTAAATTAATTGTTTTATTTGTTTGTTTGGCATCAGTTATTTCTGCTCAAGGCCCGGTGCATAAGATTTTAACATTGCAACAATGTATCGACTATGGTTTAAAGAACAATGAAAATATAAAAACCGGTAAACTCGAAATTGATTATCAGAAACAATTTAAAAAGGGTTCAACAGAAATTCCGAAAGCCAATGTTTTATTTGCCCAAGGCCAATTTAACTCATTGTATAAATACGATAATAGTATCACCATTACACAAACAATTCCGTTTCCAACGGTGTTTACTAGCCACAATGCCCTCGCCAAATCCTACATTAAAGGTGCTCAATATAAACTGGCAGCAACTGAATCTGATTTAATCTACCAAATCAAATCAGCCTATTATTCCTTGTTGTATTATTACAGTATTCAAGATTTGTTGAAAAAGGAAGATAGCATTTATCAAAGTTTTGCCAATTCAGGTAAAATTAAATACGAAAGTGGGGGAGGAAGTTTATTGGAAAAAACTGCAGCAGAAGCCAAAGTATTAGAGATTAAAAATCAAATTTTAGAAAATGAAGAAGATATCAATACCTACCACATACAGTTACAAACCCTTTTAAATAGTGATGAAGAAATAGATGCCTCACGTGAAGATTTGGCGCAAACGCCTTTGAAAATTGGTACCGACAGTACAAGTTTTACAGCACATCCGTACCTAATGTATTTAAACGAACAAGTGAACTCCGGTGAAAAAAATAAAATACTCGAACGCAATAAAATTTTACCTGATTTACAAATCGGTTATTGGAATCTTTCAATTTATGGTCCTGCTGATTATGGCAATGGTCCATACACATTAAGCACTAAAGACCGTTTACAAGGTGTTTTATTAGGGGTGAATGTACCCTTGTGGTTTTATCCAAACAATGCAAAGGTAAAGGCTGCCGACATTAAAACCCAAGTGGCGCAATCAGACTATAACTACAATAAAACAATGTTCGAAGGCCAATTTAAACAGGCTTACAATTTGTATTTGAAATACCAAAATAGCATTCAGTATTATAAAAGTACTGCTCTAACAAGTTCCAAAGTAATCATCACGCAAGCTTTAAAGGCTTATGACCAAAAAGAAATTACTTACGTTGATTATCTAACGGTTGTGACCAATGCGCTAAACATTGAAAGCAATTACTTAAATGTTATTTATCAAAATGATTTGGCAGTATTAAAAATGCAGTATTTAATGGCCAAGTAATTATTCAAATAATTTAAAGGCTACGGCACTTAAATAACCAATCAAAGTGCTTAAACCAACCACACTCACACCGCCCAAGTGAACCGCTTCCGGAATCATGGTTTGAGCAATCATGGTGAGCATCGCGCCTGCTGCCAATCCTTCAATACCTATTTCATAAACGTGTGGAATTGACGAACCAATATAATATCCCGCCAATGAACCCACAGCAATAATCACCACCAACGACATCCACATCATCATAATTTTATTGGTGCTCATGCCTGATTTTTTCATGCCTAAGCTTGCTGACAATGCCTCCGGAAAGTTTGATAAAAATAAACCGGCAATTAAAGTATATGGCAACACCTCAGTGAATGAAGGATCAACCCCCGCCGCTAATCGCCCGCTTAAAATGGCCAAAAAACCGGCGCCTATTACAAAACTTTCAGGAATACCGTCAATCAACAATCCCAACCAAATGGCCATTGGTGCGCCACCGTGTTCTTGTCCTCCTTCATGTTGATGTTCAGAAACGGTTTTAGAATCCAAACTTTTTTCAGGGTGTTTTTTTGCTATGTGTCCCAAGGTGCTTCCTACTTTGCGCAAAAATCCACCTTGACTATTAATTAATTCATCAAGTGTATAAAAAAGGAAACCACCGGCAATACAACCAATCAACAAGGCACTCATGGTGGCAATGGCATGACTTCTGTCGTGTGCCATATTGCTTGGACTATTCGCGTGACCAATGATTTCTTCTACTGTTGGTGCAATTAATTCAACACTCAAAGCCGCCAACAAAGCGCCCGCTCCAAAAGCAGTCATAATGGCTGTCATTTTTGGTCCGGGTTTTAAAGCCAAGCCGGTTAATGCACCAATTGGTAATGATATGGTAACCAAGGCACCAATTACAAAAGCCCAAATTGCATATTTGGTACTCGGATGCATAACGGTTTCTCCGGCTCCGGCATCATTGTGCCAAAAGAGCCAACCGCCGATAACAAATGCAAGAACAAGGGAAGAGGATAATAAAACCTTTTTCATAGTTGAATTGTTTTTTAGATTAATAATCTAAATTAACGTTTACAATCAATTATCCCAATTTTCTTTGAGAAATAATTGGATCTAATTTAAAAAAGGAAGATTTTTATTTTAATACGCCGAGCGAAAGACCGATGTCATTAAAGTATGACTTTACTTTTTTGGCAGTTACTTCATCACCTGTTGCCTTTAAATAAGTGTCGGTGAGCGTCATCACATTTTGAATGTAAAACTTTTTCATCTCATCTACCATCATGTCTTTGGTCCACAAATCTATTCGCAAGGTGTTGTTTTCTTTGGTGTCCCAAAGTGCCACCATCATACTTTTACATGAACTCCCTTCGTTTGCATCACTGGCCTCCCAATGTATGTTTTGAGGAAGATTATTTTCATCCAAATCAATGGTAAATTTAATTTCAGAACTTTTCATAGAACTATTCGCTCAATATTTTAAATTCAATACGGCGGTTTTGCGCGTGTTCTGATTCAGTACAGCTAACACCATCGGTACAATTGTTTAATAGTTGGGTTTCACCAAAGCCTTTTGTGCTCATGCGCTTTGATTTAATTCCGGCAGATGCAATGTAATTTTTAACGGTAAGGGCACGTGTTGAACTCAAACTCATATTAAAATCGGCTGCACCCTGACTATCAGTATGTCCGCAAATTTCAATTTTCAATTTTTTGTTGGCATTCATTACCAAAATAATTTTGTCCAATATTTCCTTCGACTCTGGGGTTAAATTGGCTTTGTTTTTTTCAAAATGAATTTGTTCTGTAATGGATTTTACATCAGGCACCGCTTCAGCATTGGGTTCACCTGTTGAAGCTGAAGGAGCAGAGGCTATTTCTGAACTTACAGGATTTTTCTCTTCATTCTTAACAGCTTTCTTTTCTTCCTTCTTACTCACAACTTGCTCAGTTTTTTTACTCTCCTTTTCAGTTTTTTTGTTCTGAACTTCACCCGTTTGTTTGGCAGTTACGCTCTCTGCCTTTTTACTTTCTGAACCTTGTTTTTTACTGTCACTCTTTGTTACATACTCTAACCAAGGATCTTCTAATTCAATATCTCTTAATCGCGACATTTCAGCAGCAACCGCATTGTACAAAAACTTTGTGCCTTTTTGATGCGTCATTATTTTAATCAAATTGGCATCACTGCTGTAAATCAAAATATTTTGAAATACATCCAAGATATTGTCGGTGTTTTCTGCACTAAGATAAAAGCGTTTTAAAAATGGCAAGTACTTAAACTTAAAGGTTCCTAAATTATCGGTATAAGCACTGTCAATTACTTGATAGGTATCGTTTAATAATAAAATTTTAAGCTTGCCAATAGGGTGATTTACATTGTCGCCAAAGATGGTGGCTTTCACCTCCATTTTAATTTCCTTCTCTTCAATTGATAAATCGTTGTAAATTTTATTGTAATCAGAACTAAAACGTACAGCTTTCTTATCTTCAATTGAACTGTCTAATGTGGCGATAAAATTATCGTCTTTGGTTAACATATCAATACGCTCACCCGGTTTAAGATCTTTTTTGTCTACCTCAATAAAATACGAATTGTTTGGCTTAATCTGCTCAAATACAAACGAACCTAAGGTGTTACTTTTTGTAAATGATAATATTTTATTTGTAGAGTCCGTTAAATAAACACTCTTGTTCGCAAAAAATTTCTTTTCCTTATTCGAAGCTGATATTAATTTACCGCCAACAATACTTGTAAAATTGGTATCCATCAATGTTTTGGCCAATTTTCGGTCAAACAACCAATTGGCTTTCCCATTATCAATCACCGTTTCAGTTATGGGTACTTTGTTGTCGTTAAAAATACTCACCTTTGAACCATTAAAGGCAGGATCATCAACATCCACTTCTATACGCACTACTTCAGAAGGAATTATATGCAAAAACAAAAACGCACCGTAACGGTTAGTATAGGTGGTGCCAATCTTCTTACCATTTTTATCAAAAGCTGAAATGGCTTTGTTTTTTAATGTTTTACCGGTAACAGTATCCAAGTATACCTTGCCCGACATTAAAAACTGCGTGAGTTTTTTCACAACCCCTTTTTCAAATTCAATCGAATAAGCCTCATCTTCAACCATTTTTTTCTTGCCATCGTAAATGATTTTATAAAAAGGCTTTTTTAATTGCATTGTGTCTATCCTCTCATCATCAAGGGCGTATAGGCCTGCATCCATATCGTGCGCCATTTGGGCATCATATAAACGCATCGGAACTTTTTCAGTAATCACCTCAAAAAACATTGGAAAGGTTTTGGCGTTCTCAATGTATACTTCATAATTCGGACCAAAGTCAACTTCGAAACTAAAATTGGAAACAGCACCTGTGGTATAGGTTTGAAGGACAGCGCCCTTACTTTTAACAATAATCTTAGAATCAGTGAGCCTTTCGCCATTCATAAATACATTGCCAAATACGGCAACTTGTGCATCTAAACTTAAAAGCAAGAGGCTACATATGCAGGTAAATAGGGATTTCTTCATTCGTGGATAAAAATATAGGTTTTGTCGAATCTTGCCAAACTTTTCTTTAACCTTGTTTAAAATTATTCCGATTAAATCGGACTTATGCAAATTTGAGGTTGATTCAATTTCTTTTTTGTAAATCTTAGGCATCAAGTTTTTTGTTTTTTTTAATCGCAAAGATCCATTTTGGTTTAAATATACATGATTAATAAATGCTTCTTTATAAATCACTTATATAGTTATGAAGAATAAATTGTTATCAAAGCAAACAAAGCCTTGCTTAGGACTTAATTCATAAAAATCGCTTGAGAATCGAAGGTTTAACGCATCAAATTAACCTTTGCCATCTATCATGCCATCAACGCGTTTCACTGTCAAGGGGTCTTTACACATTTTCTTGAGTTCAGCCATTGACATCAATAATATGGGATGCTTAAATTCGCTTTCAATATCGCAAAGGGGATACAAGACGAAGTTTCGTAAGTGTAATTTTGGATGCGGTACCTGTAAATCGGGACTGTCGATTATATCTGAATTAAAAAATAAGATGTCAATATCAATGCTTCTGTCGGCATTTTGATCCAAGGTTCTTTTTCGTCCAAACGTGCTTTCTATTCGACCAATAATATTTAATACTCTACTTGCATTAAATTTTGTTTCAATTTTTATTACTTGATTCAAATACAAATGTTCGCTGTTGCTTCCCCAGGCCTGTGTTTCGTATATTGGAGAGCGTTTTGTTACAACACCAATTTCATCTTCAATCAAGGCAAGTGCTCCTCGCAAAACTGCTAACCGTTGACCGATATTTCCGCCCAAACCTAAAAACACTTCGTTCATACCTTCTTTCATAACTTTGGCGCGATTATGTTTAATTTTGTTTTAATGAATTTCAAAAGTATTGTTATTCTTGCAAAATATTTCAAATCATCAGTATAACTTTTTGTTAATTTAAATTTTAATCAATGAAACAATTTTTCGGTGCATTCTTCGGATCAATAATTGGGATGGTGGTGGCCACTTTATTGGCCGTTTTTGTTGTGGTAGCCATCGTAAAATCAAGCGTTAGTTCAGCATTCAACGATAAGTCAAACACCACAATGGTGAAAGAAAATTCCATTCTTAAAATTGAATTCGACGGACCTATCAAAGAACGTGAAAGCGAAAATCCATTTAAGGCATTGGCAAAAGGCTCTCCTTTTGAGGGAAATAATGATATGGGCCTCAATACCCTCCTTAAAAAAATTGATTATGCCGCTAAAGACAATAAAATTAAAGGCTTGTATCTCAATTTTAAAAGTCCGGAAATTGGTTTTGCAGCCGCACAAGAAATTAGAGCTGCTTTAATGCAATTTAAAAACAAAGGAAAATTTATATATGCCTATGCTGAATCTTATTCTCAATCTGCCTATTACATGGCTTCGGTGGCCAACAAAGTTTATTTAAATCCACAAGGCGAAATGGATTGGAAAGGCATTAACATGAGCTTGATGTTCTTTAAACAAACACTCAATAAATTGGATGTTGAAATGCAAATTTTTCGCCATGGTAAATTTAAAAGTGCCATTGAACCTTTTATGCTCGATAAAATGAGCGAAGCCAATCGTTATCAAAGCGAAACTTTTTTAAATAGTATTTGGAACAATATGCTAATCGATATTTCTAAAAGCAGAAAAATAGAAGTAGCAGAATTGAACAAAATGGCCAATGAATTGCGCATTCAATTTCCTGAAAATGCCTTGGGTAATTTAATCGACCAAACCGCTTATGAAGATGAAGTGATGAATGATTTGAAAAAGAAAATCAATCAAAAAGAAAGCGATAAAATCAACTTAACAAGTATCGATAAGTATGAAGTAAAATCAGAAGCCAAACCGAGCCGCAACTTAGCCAAAATAGCAGTAATTTATGCCAACGGTTCTATTAGCAGTGGCGAAGGAAATGATGATGAAATTGGCAGCAGTACTTTGGTTAAAGCCATTAGAGAAGCCCGCACTGATGAAAAAGTGAAAGCCATTGTTTTGCGCGTAAACTCTCCTGGTGGAAGTGCACTTGCCAGTGACGTGATTTGGCGCGAAGTGGTGTTGGCCAAAAAAAGCAAACCTGTAATTGTTAGCATGGGTAATTTAGCCGCTAGTGGCGGATATTATATCAGTTGCGGCGCCAACCATATTTTTGCTGAACCCAATACCATCACCGGCTCTATTGGTGTATTTGGTATTTTGCCGAACATCCAAAAAATGCTTCAAAACAAATTTGGCATTACCATCGATACCGTGAATACCAATCTCCACAGCGATATCGGCACGGCCTTACGTCCTGTTGATAAACAAGAATTTCAATTTATTCAAAGTAGCGTTGAAAAAGTTTACGATACTTTTACAAAACGCGTTGCCGAAGGAAGAGGCATGCCGCAAGCCATGGTGGATAGTATTGGGCAAGGACGTGTGTGGAGCGGGGCAGATGCCATACGCATTAAATTGGTGGATGAATTGGGCGGATTAAATGATGCCATTGCTTACGCTGCCAAACAAATAAAAGCAACAGACTATAAATTACTTGAATTGCCAAAACAAAAAAATCCACTCGATGAATTTTTAGGTAATAAAGAATCTGATCTTGAAACAAAAATGTTGAAAAATAACCTTGGTCCGGCCTATACTTATTTTAAACAAATGAAATCGGTATTGATGCTAAAAGGTGTTCAAGCCCGTTTACCATTTGAAATTGTTTTTAATTAAAACAAAAATTGATTAGGCTTGATGAACAGGCTCTGTCGATTGCAGTTTCTTCGTTCTTGAAACAATTGCCAATATAATAGCCAACGACATCGCCAGGCAATTCCAATAAAAATATCTGAATTCAGTGTCGGCTTGAAACACGATAAATTCAAGTGCGATGTACAATAAACTTGAATAAGCCAAACACAATATGATGAAATTGTTTTGACCAAATTTTCTTCTGTGTGCAAAAAACAAAATGATTAAATTCATGAACAACCAAAACCAAGGTTGCATATAAGGCATCCCGCGCTGCGATTCAACGTAAGCAGTGATGGCTTCAGCGGCCTCATTCGAGTTATAGTGTAATCCAAAATCGTTCGGATGAATATATTGGTAAGAAATTGTCAATTTGCTGCCGCTTGATGTAATTCTTAAAAACTGAAGAAAACCCAAACTTCTATTCTTTAAGTATATCAAAGGATGCTTCAAAATGGCTTTAAGCCAACAATTTCTTAATGATTGCATTTGCCCCTCATCAAAAAAAGGATCAAGTTGTTTGTGATCTTTGTTCCACCAGATATTGTCAAAGGTCGAATAGATGTAATGCTCGCGAATGTATTGGGCCTCAAAACCATCGTATTCTTTAATAAAACTTGGAAACATTAAATCACCGCTCTCTTTATAAATACCGGATAAATCATGACAAAATAGTTTGCACTCAGGATATAATTTTTCGGGTTTTAAAAATACTTGCGTGATAAAAATTTGTATGCCAATCACCAAAAGGCCATAGACGAAAATTTTACGAAACAATTGTTTGGTTTTAAATGTATTTTCATTTGGATCACTTTTCATATAAATCCAAATACCTAACAAAGGCAGCACACCGGGTAAGGCGTTGATGCGAATCCAACAACCATAACACAACAATACAAAACACAGCAAAGTTTCAAATAAGGTGAGTTTGCGTTTTTCATAATTGGCATTCACCATTACCACTATGGCCAATAACCAACTAATCGCCAAGCCGATGTCTTTCCATAAATTACCGACAAAATTTTGCAAATAAGGCATCAAAAACAGAAGGGGTACCAACCAGGACCATCGCTTAAAATGCTTTAATGCTGTGAGGAAGAAAATCACAGAGGATAACCAATACACAAACAATTGTATCAAAAATAACAAGGCACCACCTTTGTGAAAATGCAATAATAAACTCCAAAAGGCCGCCATAATAGGTGGATGCCAATCGGTGTATTGATGATTGTATGCTTGTGTGTATTGGTCTAAACTATCGGGTGAAATAAAACCCGGGTAATAAGTATAACAATTAAAGCAAAAGCCCATGATGCCAAATAGAATGGCAAACAAGGTGAATGTGTTGATTTGCTGTATTTTTTTAGCGATCAATTGATTTTGTTTTCGCCAATAGTTTTACATATAAATTAGCCATATCGCTACACAATCTTGTATAACTAAACTTTTGAAGTACTTCTGCTCTGCCGGCCTTGGCTTGCATCGACAGGTCTTCAAAATTTTGAACTGCCTTGATCACATTGTCAATAAAATCTTGTGGTGCATCGGCAGGAGAAAGAAAACCACATTGCGGATGCAAAATGTCTTGAATGCCACCAACATTGGTTGAAACAATAAATTTACCGGCTGCTTGCGCTTCTATTAAACTTACCGGTGTACCTTCATTTTTAGAACTCAAACAAACCAAATCCAATCCCGCCAAAGCCAAATCAACCTGTTTAATCCAACTGGTGAAAATAAAATCACTTTCATCTATTGTATCCTCACAGTAACTTAATTTTTTTTGGTCAAGATAGTCCTTGAGTGCTTGTTTGGTTTCTCCATCGCCAATAATCAATGCTTTTATTTTTTTCGACTTAAGCTTTAATGCAGCCTCAATGCTGTCGATAAACAAATAATGGTTTTTAATAGGCGCCAAACGCCCAATAATACCAATGGCCAAACAATCGTCACTTACATTGTATTTTTGTCTAAAGTTTTTTCTTTTTTCTTCTTGATCCAAAGTAAAACGGTTCAAATCAAAACCAAGCGGAATCACATGGGTTTGTTCGGCTTTGCATACGCCATAAATCTGACTTAATTCGTTTTTTTGTATCTCACTAATAGCAACAATGGCATGGGTTCTTTTCGATAAATATTTTTCAATGCCAATAAAAACTTTGGTAACCGTTTTTCCAAAATAACCTTTAAAAACATGACCATGAAAGGTGTGCACAATAACCGGCACCTTACAATGAATGGCGGCCATTCGGCCTATAGCGCCGGCCTTACTGGCGTGTGTGTGTACAATATCGGGTTTAAATTCTTTGATAATTTTTTTTAATCTTCTGTATGCAAAATAATCTTGAAACGGATTGATACTTCGGCGCATTTCATGAATGATGGTGGGTTTTAAACCCAACGAATGTGGTATAAATAAAGAACTCTCTTCACCTTCTTCCTCAGGTCCGCCAATTAAAAGTGTTTCATAATTGTTTGGCAAATATTTACTGAGATATGATACATTGTATGTAATACCCCCTAAATTAAAACGGTTAATAATGCGCAGAACTTTTGGCATAAGGCTGTGAACTGATTAAATTTAAAAGCAAATGCTTTTGTGAGGCTAAAGATATTTAGAAAACGGGAGCATTTACCTTGTTTAACAAAATGATGTGTATAAAAAGCCCAAATGATGCCATTTTGAAGCTTTGGTGGAAAACTTTTAATGATAAATTTGTAAATCAATTATAAAAGATGTCCAAAAACTTACTCTTTCTTCTTCCTTTTTGTGTTTGGATGAGCGCTTGCTCAAAAAAATCAATCGCTGAAGTCGATAATGAAAGTCTTAGCGCAATCGACTACAGCACACAAAGTAGGGGAGTAATGGCCCTTTTGTCGGGTATTCACCAAGCTTTGATTTATACCCCAGGAACCGGTGCGAATCAAACTAAAGTGGCGCCTTTACCTTGTTATACTTTGGTAAAAGTATCGGGCGACACCCTTTGGGGAAAGGCCGGGCATATTAATCCAACATATTCCATCAGTATCTCAGCGCTTACAGCCTGTAACCCCGAAATACTCGATGCCGGCAGACAGAATCAAATTGGCGATTTGTTCATTACACTTACAGATAAATTGCAAACCATTGGCGCAATTACAATCATTAAAGGAAACGCCGCATGGATTAAGGCGTACGGCGAAGCATACACGGATGAACGGTATAAGTTTTGCGACAGCATGGTTTTAAAAACCACGGCCTCAGACGCCAATATGGCCAAATTTGACCTCGCAATCGTCAATGCCAAGCGCATTCAAGATATTAACGGTAACTTTTCTTTAATGAATGCCAATTTTAAACTAAGCAGCACTTCAGCCGGAACAAATGACCCTTTCCTTTCATTTTATGGCGCTGCCAGCGGAACAAACTCGGCCGGCCTGTCATATACCGTAAACATTGGTGAATCTTCGCCCATCATTAAATCAAAAACTTGTTATTACTATAAATCGGGCATCGCTGAATTAATTCCTTCGGGCTTTAAAAGCCGAAATATTGATTTTGGGAATGGAAATTGCGATGACGACGCAAAAATGACAGTAAATGGAAATACTATTGCATTTAAATTAAAATAAATTATATTTACAATCTGAATAATTAGAAATCGTGGATGTTTTTGATATATATAACAAAATGGAGCGAAATAATATTTTGCTCTCATTCAAAGGTGAAATAACATCCGACCTGTTGACTTCTATTTTGGGCATTATGGAAAGCAAAATGGAAAACATGCAGGAAGAGCCTAAAATCAGAAAAAAAGTTTACAACGTGTTGGTTGAATGTCTGCAAAACCTTTACCACCATTTGGATGAGGTTTCTGACTTATTAGAAGCCGATAAAATTCGTTCAGCCATTTTTACAATCGGAAAAGTAGAAAATAAATATTCAATCATTACCGGTAATTATATTCTCAATGAAAATATTCATGGCTTGCGAAAACGCCTGGATGAGGTAAATTCATTGAGTAAAGAAGAATTAAAAGAATATTATAAACGCGTTTTAAACAACGGCGAAATGTCGTTAAAAGGCGGTGGCGGTTTAGGTATGATTGACATTGCCAGAAAAACTGGTGAAAAATTAGAATATAATTTTTTGGAAATTGACAATAAAGTTTCTTTCTTTACACTTAATATTAAAGTATCAAATCAAAATTAAAAGCAATAATTATGGAAAAGTATTCTATTGAAGGCACACCAAAAACTCCTAGTATCAACTTTGATATGAATGGTGGCATTTTAGAAGTGAAAGGTCGTTCTATTCCTGAAAACTCAATTGAATTTTACAAACCATTGGTGGATGCTTTAGATAAATATGCTGCTGTAGCAAAGCCTGCAACCACTGTAAATGTTCAGTTAGAATATTTTAATACATCTTCATCAAAATGTATTTTAGATGTATTTAAAAAACTAGAAGGCATTAACAAAAACGGTAGCGCTGTTACCATCAACTGGCATTATGAAGAAGACGATGAGGATATGTTGGAAGCCGGCGAAGATTATCAAGCCATCATCAATGTGCCATTTAAAATGGTGATGGTGAACGAATAAGATATTTCATTCAATTTACATAACCCTGCCTAAGGCGGGGTTTTTTTATTATTTTTGTTCCGCTTTTAAAGAATTAATTATGTCAAACAAGATTTCAGAATTACTAGGCGCCAATGCCGATCATTTACTCAACCACCAATGTAAAACCATCTCCAAAGAAAACATCCACCTTCCGGGTTCTGACTTTGTTGACAGAATATTTGGTTTGAGCAACCGTTCACCGCAAGTGCTTAGAAGTTTAAATCAGTTGTATAACACCGGTCGTTTATCGGGCAGCGGATACATGAGCATCTTACCGGTTGATCAAGGTATCGAACATAGCGCAGGTGCCAGCTTTGCACCAAATCCAATTTATTTCGACAGCGAAAACATTGTAAAATTAGCCATCGAAGGTGGTTGTAATGCAGTGGCTTCAACATATGGTGTTTTGGCCTCTGTTGCACGCAAATACGCACATAAAATTCCATTTATCGTAAAAATTAACCACAATGAGTTTTTAAGCTACCCAAACAAATTCGACCAAATTATGTTCGGCTCTGTTGAAGAAGCTTGGAACATGGGCGCTGTGGCTGTTGGTGCCACCATTTATTTTGGTTCGCCCGAATCATCTCGCCAAATTGTAGAAGTCGCACAAGCTTTTGAAAGAGCACACGAATTAGGCATGGCCACCATCCTTTGGTGTTACACACGTAACAACGCCTTTAAAAAAGATGGTGTTGATTATCACACCGCAGCCGATTTGTCTTCTCAAGCCAACCACTTAGGCGTAACCATTCAAGCAGATATCATCAAACAAAAATTATCTGATAAAAATGGCGGATACACTGCCATTAATTTCGGAAAAACACATGCAAAAGTGTATTCCGAACTTACAACCGATCATCCAATCGATTTATGCCGCTACCAAGTTGCGAATTGTTACATGGGCCGCATGGGCCTAATTAACAGTGGTGGCGAAAGTAAAGGTGCAAGCGATTTATCGGAAGCAGTAACCACTGCCGTTATTAATAAACGTGCGGGTGGCCAAGGATTAATCAGCGGTAGAAAAGCTTTCCAAAAGCCAATGAAAGACGGTGTTGCATTGTTAAACACCATTCAAGATGTGTATTTGGACAAAGGCATCACCATTGCTTAATCGAATAACAACAAATCTATTTTATAATCTATAATTTTCAGCAATGGGTTGGTTTAAAAGATTAAAAGAAGGCATCACTACTTCCACCAAAGAGAAGAAAGAAACACCCGAAGGATTGTGGTACAAATGCCCTTCTTGTAAGAAAATTCATACCGTTAAGGATCATTCCGAAAATAAATACGTGTGTGCCGATTGCGGATACCACGAAAGAATTGGCAGCAAAGAATATTTTGAAATTTTATTCGATAACAACCAATTCACCGAATTACACGAAAACTTGGTTAGTGGCGACCCACTCAATTTTGTGGATACCAAAAAGTATGTCGACCGTTTAACTGATACCATTCATAAAACAAACATGAAGGATGCACTCAGAAGTGCTTACGGTAAAGTAAATGGGAATGATTTGGTAGTGTGCTGCATGGATTTTAGTTT
>CANGGP010000018.1 GCA_947453445.1 Sphingobacteriaceae bacterium | reverse complement strand
GAAGTGGTTTTGGCCGCATTTATGCGCTGGGGGTCCGATTGTTTAAAGCGCTTTAATGGCATGTATGCCTTTGCCATATACGACAAACAAAATAAAACACTTTTTATTGGCCGCGATCGATTGGGCGTTAAACCATTGTACTACCATTATGGTGATGAGGGTTTTATTTTTTCAAGCGAAATTCGTCCTATTATTCATTCAGAATTAAAACGTTTTCAACTCAATACAGATGTGGTGGCAGAATATGCCATGTACCAAACAGTGTTTGCGCCTAACACCATTGTAAAAGGCATTAAGATGCTGATGCCCGGTCATTATTTAGAATTGAAAGATGAAAAGGCAAGCATTGTACAATACTATCAGGTCAACAACATTTCATCGGAAGCCAAAAATTTAAACTACCAAGAAAGCTGTCACAAGGTGAATGAACTTCTCAGTTTATCGGTTCAACGACGATTGATTGCAGATGTGCCTTTTGGGGCCTTTCTTTCAGGCGGCATTGATTCGAGTGCCATTGTTGGTTTAATGAGTAAGGTCAGTAGCGAAAAAATTCAAACTTTTAATGTGAACTTCGATGAAAGTGAATTCTCAGAATCGAAATACGCCCAATTAATTGCGAAAAAATTCAACACCCAACACCACGAAATTAAGTTGAGTCCTGCCGATTTTTTAAAACAATTACCCGAAGCATTAAATGCAATGGATCATCCGAGTGGCGACGGACCCAATACATACATTGTGTCGAAGGCAACCAAAAATGCCGGCATCACCATGGCTTTAAGTGGTATTGGCGGCGATGAACTTTTTGCCGGTTACGATGTGTTTAAGCGCATGCACAGCTTGCAGAATAAGGCTTGGTTAAATGCAGTGCCCGGTGCTGCTAGAAAAATTGGTGGCAGAATTATTCGCTTAAAAAACAAATCGGTAAGCGGTAATAAAATTGAGGAGTTATTATCACAAGAAAAAATTAATTTTCAATCGGCTTACCCTTTAAACAGAAGTTTGTACACGCAGCGCGAACTAAAGCAATTAATAACAAAGGCCTCGCCATTTGCCAATATTGAAAATATCATTAAACAAATTCCGCAAAAACAAAATCACTTATTAAGTGCAGTTTCATTGGCAGAAATACAAACATACATGCAAAACACTTTGCTGCGTGATACCGATCAAATGAGCATGGCGGTGGCTTTGGAAGTGCGTGAACCATTTTTAGATTACCAATTACTTGAATTTGTATTGGGCATAAACGATACACAAAAGTTTCCACACAGTCCAAAAAAACTATTGGTTGATGCTTTAGGAGAATTACTGCCATCCGAAATTGTAAACCGACCTAAAATGGGCTTTACCTTGCCTTGGCAAAAATGGATGAAAAAAGAATTAAAATCTTTCTGCGAAAAAAATATTATTGAATTCGCCAACCTGCCCTTTAATTCCAAAACAGAGATTCTCAATTTGTGGAACAACTTCTTGAACAATCATCCGCAAACAAGTTGGAGTAGGGTTTGGCATTTGGTGGTATTAAACCATTGGTTAAACGAAAATCAATTAAACGCTTAATTTGACTAAACCAAAAATAGCTGTTTTCATCGACTGGTTTTTGCCGGGCACCAAGGCAGGCGGACCCGTACGTTCGGTGTATTCATTGATTACAGTGCTTAAAAATGATTTTGATTTATTTGTGATTACGGCCAACACCGATTTGGGTGACGCTGTTCCTTATCCCAACATTCAAGCCAATACACTCATTTATAAGGATCAAATACACTATTTTTATTTTGATCGTTCCAATTTAAACAATACAAAAATCATTGAACTGCTGAATGAAATAAAACCCGATTTAATTTACCTCAACAGCTTTTGGTCATTGCATTTTTCAATCAATATTGTTCGTTTGAAACAAGCAAAAAAAATTGGACCTCCTGTATTATTGGCACCAAGGGGCATGCTGGGCAAAGGCGCGCGTAGCTTAAAAGCATTCAAAAAAAATCTTTACCTCTTTGCGGCCAAACAAATGAATTGGTATAAAGACATTCGCTTTCATGCTACTCAAAGCCAAGAAGAAAAGGATATTCTTGCTCTTTTTCCTTCGGCCAAAATTACCATTGCCCCTAACATTAACGCCTTAACACCAACGGATAACGTTTGTGAGAAAACTGAAGGTCTTTTAAAATTATTTTATTTATCGCGCATTGCCCGCGTTAAAAATTTACACTTCGCCTTAGAAATTTTAAAAGACATACCATCAAGTGTTCAAATTGATTACCACATTTACGGAAATCTCGAAGACAAACTTTATTGGCAAGAATGTGAAAAAATAATCGCGTCATTACCGGCAAACATTCGGGTTGAACGAAAATATGAAGTTTCATTTGATAAAATTCAAGATTGCATCAAGCATTACCACTGTTTGTATTTACCTACTTTGAACGAAAATTTTGGTCATGCCATTGTCGAAAGTTTATTGTGTGGTTGCCCTGCAATTATCAGCGATCAAACACCATGGAATGATTTACAAAGTAACGCTGCAGGATTTGCCATTGCCCTCAATGAGCCCAAGGAGTTTGTTTCGGCGCTTTTGCATTATGCTGCATTAAACAATGCAGATTTTAAAGCCGAATCACAATCCGCCCAATCGTATATTGGTAAAAAAATAAACACGAACGCTTCTGCACAACAATACAAATTCTTATTCAATGACTGCATTAAAAACTGATTTATCGTCTTTTAAAAACGACTGGTATAAGCCGGGTCGTTCTTCGCTCATCATTGGCATTTGGTATATTGTCAATCGCATATTTTTTAAATCCTTTTTTCCCAGTTACGCTGTGAAACGCTTTTTGTTGCGTTTGTTCGGGGCAAGGGTTGGAAAAGGCGTGGTGATTAAACCGCATGTTTCAATTAAATACCCTTGGCATTTAAACATTGGTAACCATGTGTGGATTGGCGAAGAAGTATGGATTGACAATTTGGCCAAAGTGACATTAAAAGACCATTCTTGTATTTCGCAAGGTGCCATGTTGCTTTGTGGCAACCATAATTACAAAAAAACAAGTTTCGATTTATTGGTTGGTGAAATCACTTTGGAGGAAGGAGCCTGGGCAGGTGCTAAAACAGTGGTTTGTCCGGGGGTTAAACTTGGCAGCAATAGCCTACTAACGGTTGGCAGTATTGCTACAGCTTCGCTCGAAGCGAACTGGATTTACCAAGGTAATCCAGCAAAGAAAATAAAATTAAGAGAAATTAAATCCTAGTCCTTTTCATCAACACGCACCACTTTATTAATCCCCTTCACCTTCTTTAAGTTCTCAATCAAGTGGTTTAAGTGTTTTGTATCGTGCACATACACCATAATGGTGCCTTCAAACAATCCGTCGTCGGTATCAAAATTAATTGAACGCATGTTTACGTTGTTTTCATTCGAAATCACCTTGGTAATATTATTTACAATACCCAATTCGTCGGTGCCCGTAATTTTTAATCCCGCCAAAAACGAAATCAATTGGTCATTTACCCACTTGGCTTTCACCACGCGGTAAGCGTAATTGGATAATAATTTTAATGCATTTGGACAATTGACACGGTGAATTTTTATACCCTCGCCTACTGTTATGAAACCAAACACATCATCCCCGGGAATAGGATTACAGCAAGCCGCCAATTTATAATCTAATTTTTGTAAATCATCGCCAATTACCAACATGTCGGTTTTACCCCTGGCGCTGGTCACCAATTCTTCTAATCGATGGGCATCTTGTTTTTTTACTCTTCTGTTTGGATTTTGTCTGAATTTTAAAAACTCTTTTATTTCATTGGCATCCACATTCCCCAATGCCGCTCTATAAAACAATTCTTGTGTTGAAGGCAATTTTAAGAAATTACAAAACTCTTGTGCAATCTGGTGATTATACTCCACCTTTAATCGCTCCATTTTCTTTTGAATAATCTCTTTGCCTTCTTCGGCTATTTTTTTTCTTTGATCCTTTAAGCTGCTTTTAATTTTTGATTTGGCTTTGGCCGTAATCACATAATTAATCCAATCTTCTTTCGGAACTTGTTTGTTGCTGGTTAAAATTTCAACTTGATCGCCACTACTAAGTACATTGCTTAAAGGCACGAGCTTATGATTCACCTTCGCGCCAATACAATGCTCCCCAACTTTGGTGTGAATTTCAAAAGCAAAATCCAAAGCGGTTGCACCCACCGGCATTGTTTTCATATCACCTTTGGGTGTGAACACAAACATTTCGTCGCTGAATAAATTCAGTTTAAAATCATCGATAAACTCCAAGGCATTGGGATCAGGATTTTCTAACATTTCCCGTATTCTCAACAACCAGTTTTCTAAATTACTTTCTTTCTCAGCTGCACTGTCTTTGTATTTCCAATGCGCCGCATAACCATTCTCAGCCAAATCATCCATACGCGTGGTGCGAATTTGCACCTCAACCCATTTTCCTTCAGGGCCCATCACCGTTGTGTGCAAACTTTCATAACCGTTACTTTTTGGCGTACTAATCCAGTCACGTAACCTTTCCGGACTCGGGTGATAAAAATCGGTGATGATTGAATACACTTTCCAGCAATCTGCTTTTTCGCTTTCTAATTGCGAATCAATCACAATTCGAATGGCGAACAAGTCATAGATTTCTTCAAAACTAACGTGTTTGAATTTTATCTTGTTATAAATGCTGTAAATCGATTTAGGTCGACCAAAAATTTTGAACTTCAATCCTTGTTCGGTGAGAATTTCTTTTAAAGGTTCAATAAACTTTTGGATGAAACGTTTGCGTTCGGGTTCACTGACTTTTAATTTATTAGCAAGGTCATTGTATGAATCAACATCGGTGTATTTTAAACCCAAATCTTCCAATTCGGTTTTAATGGTGTTTAAACCCAAGCGGTGTGCCAAAGGAGCATATAAATAGAGGGTTTCGCTGGCTATCTTCATTTGCTTATCACGTTTCATGTGATCGAGCGTGCGCATGTTGTGCAACCTGTCGGCGAGTTTTATCAGTATCACCCGAATGTCCTCACTCATGGTCAACAACACCTTTCTAAAATTCTCAGCTTGAATAGAAGAGGTGTTATCAATAACCCCTGAAATTTTAGTTAAGCCATCGATGATTTGGGCTACTTTTTCGCCGAACAAACCTTTCACATCATCCAACGAAAGATCAGTGTCTTCAACTGTATCGTGCAATAAGGCGCAAACAATGCCAGTAGTTCCTAAACCAATTTCTTCGGCACAAATTTGCGCCACCGCAATGGGATGATAAATGTATGGCTCCCCACTTTTCCGGCGCATTTGTTTATGCGCTTCAACCGACACTTCAAAAGCTTTGCGAATAATTTCTTTATCACCTTTTTCTAAGCGACGCTTGCAAGCTTTCATTAAAAGTTTGTAGCGGTTTAAAATCTCTTTCTTCTCTGCTTCAATGTCTATTTGCATGTTCAGAACTAATGATTCGTATTGAAACATGAAGGTATTAAATTTTGACGAGAACTTTATTGGCTCAATTCAAACATTTTACCGGGTTTGCTTTTTACCAAATTCGAAAACTCCAATTGCAATAAAATGGCTGATAGTTTGCTAATCGGCATTTGGGTGCTTTGACAAAGAACGTCTAAGTGCTGTGCGCCTTTGCCTGATAATTGGTCAACAACGGCCCTTTCATCGACACTTAAATCCAACATCAAAGGAATCTGTTTTATTTTGCTTTTCTTATTTTCTTTTTTTTGCCACTGCATGGCATCCAATAAATCTTCTACATTTTCAATTAACGCGGCTTTGTTTCGCTTAATTAAACCATTGCCCCCTTCAGCCAATACATCCCCTGCGCGGCCGGGTAAAGCAAAAACATCTTTGTTATAACTGTTGGCGATGGTTGCCGTAATTAAACTGCCGCCTGTTCTTTTACTTTCAATCATGATTAAGGCATCGCACAAACCGGCCACAATTCTGTTTCGCTTCGGAAAATTAACCGCATCGGGATTGGTACCGCTCATGAAGTCGGTTAACAAGCCACCTTGTTTAATCATGCGTTTGGCAATTTTGTCGTGCGACAGTGGATAAATTCTATCCAAACCGTGCCCCAATACGCCTACCGTTAGCATGTCATTGTCCAATGCCGTTTTATGGGCAATCACATCCACCCCATAAGCGAGGCCACTTAAAACAAGCACATTGTGTTCCTTTAAGTCAGAAACTATTTCCTTCGTTTTTTCTTTGCCATAATCACTGGGCTTTCGGGTGCCAACCACCGCCACAATTTTTTCTGCATTTAAATCCGCATGGCCTTTGTAGTAAAGCATAATGGGACTATCACTGCAAAGTTTTAAGCGCGAAGGGTATGCTTCATTGGTGTAAAAAAGCGCTTGTATTTTATATTGTTCAATAAATTTAATTTCTTGCTCGGCGCGCATTAATAAATGATGGCTCGACACAATAGATTTGGCGTTGGTTTCGCCGATACCGGGAATTTTAAGTAAGTGTCCTTTTTTTTGTTTAAATATTTCTTCAGCGTTGCCACAATAAGCCAAAAGACTTTTGGCATTCACGTCCCCTATGCCATTAATGAGGGTTAATGCAATTTGATATAATAAATCGTTTTTCACTTCCTGATGTAAAACTAATGTAGTTTTACAAAAAGCCTTGCTTTATTTTGTAGTAAATAAAAAAGCCGCTTAAACATAAGCGGCTTAAAATTATTTGCTTGGGGTTTTTCCCGTTGCTTTAGGTGCTGTAGGTTTAGGGGGATTAAAATAATCCTTTTGCTTTTGATTGTTTGGGTCAATGTCTTTAATGGCAGTAAACATTAAATCCGCATTGGTTTTGTCTTTTTTGGTGACATAATAGTAGCCCAAATATTCATACGACTCGATGGTTTCTTTTTTATAGGTGGTGCTTTTCTCCTCGGGTTTAACATTACTTAAAACACGCTCATACCATGTTTTTGCTAAATCTTTTTCCGCCATTGGATCTAATGACGCATTGGTTCTTCCTCGCCAAATATAAACAGTAGGCCAAGTAGGATTTAATTTGGCCAATTGTGAAAAAGCAGAATCTGCCTTCACATACAATTGTTTGTACTCAGGCTCCTTAATGGCCTTTAATGAGGCGTCCTTGATATTGTTTACCTCCGTTTGTTTAGCGCCAGCCAAATAATAATAGGCTCTTCCCAAACTAAACCAATCGTTGTTGTTTAAACTCTTTTGATCAATTGTAATTTTCTTATTAAAATACGAAATGGCGCGCTCGTATTTTTTTTGCTTGTATGCCGTGTTGGCAATTTCGCTATAAACATCGCCGGCAATGTTTTGATCTAAAGCAATGCCTTTTTCCATTTCAATAATGCCTAGGCTGTCTTTTCCGGTGCGCAATAGTAAAATACCTTTGTATTTATAATCTAAAGCAATGTATTTAAAATTTGCGCCGGCATTTGCAAAAAAATCGTTGATGGCCAACATGCCTTTGTTGTAAGCTTCCTTATCGGTTTTATCACCTAACTCAGCATAACTGTATGCGGCTAAGCGCTCCATGTAAATGCTGTTGTAGTTTTGTTTTTTAAGGTTTTCATATTCGGCAATGGCATCAGCATATTGTTTGTTCGAAAACAAAGCACTCATAAAACGGTAACGTGCAAAATCACTGTTGTTTAATTCAAGATACTTTTTCCAGTTCTCAATTGAATTGGTAAGTTTTCCTGACAAGAAGTACAATTCGGCCTTTTCGCGATAAGCAGGTGCAAAGTTTGGATCAACCGCCTCTGCTTCTTTGTACTTATCTAAAGCCAACTGCCAGTTGCGCGCTCTTTTATATAATTTTCCTTCGCTCAAAATTCCTTTGGCACTTTTTGGGTTTAAGGTGGTGGCCGTTTTATAACTTTTAATGGCCATGCTACCGTCGGTTGGGTTTTTTTCCAACTGGGCATCTCCTAATAAAATATAGTTCTCAGGATTTTTTGGATCCAACTTAATGGCACTATTGGCATAGTTCATGGCGTCGTCCGGATTTTTTATTTCAGTGGCTAAGCTTGCCTCCGACAAACGACGAAACACCTCAGCGTTTTTACTGGCGCTCAAAGTAAGGGCTTTGTAAAATTGCGCCTTGGCATCTTCTGCTTTTGCTTTGGTTAAAAACACCTTGCCCAAACCCACGTAATTTAAAGGATTGGTTGCATTCACCTCAATGCCCTTCGAATAAAAATATTCAGCACTGTCAATTTCTCCACGTTTAAAAAAGTTCTCTCCGAAATAAAAATAATTTTCTCCCTTACCCGGTTCTTTTAGCAATAAGGCTCTAAAATCTTTTGCGGCTGCATCAAAATTTTCGCCTTCTGTTTTTATAATAATGTCTTTTAAGCCTTGTGCAAAACTGCCCAAAGTTGTTAAACTAATGCTGAGAAATAAAATGTGTTTTTTCATGATCATATTCTGTGTAAAAATAGGTATTTACATTGGTTCAAAGGAAGTGCCACTTTACATCCGGTTATTCTTTTTAATGAATTTTATGACTTAAAGCCTTCTTTTATTGGGTGTTTAAACTTTCAAACTTAACTTCTACCATTCTCTCCTGTTGCTTAAAAGGCAGTAAGCCTTGCTTCAAAAAGGTCATCTGACCTTTTGGTCCTGCCAAATAAGTCTCAAATCCTTTGGCCAAAGTAAAATCACCGGTTTTACGGTAACAGTAAACTTTTCTTGTAAGTGGATAATCGCCCAACTTAAAAGAGCTTTGACTTGGAAAAGTAATTTTTCCTTCTCCCTTGCGAATGCCCAATAATTTTAAGCGTTGGGAATAATGTTTTGTGATGGAATCATCTTTATCGCTTAACCAAGCAAAATCAATGCAAGCAATGGTGTTGTTATTATTTTCAATGTAGTTTAAAGCTTCTAAAGTAGAATTCAGCACGCGCACATTGGCCGATAATTTTTTACCTTTTAAAACCGAATCCAACACATAATGTGCCAATGAAGAATTGTTTTTATCCAACAACAACTGAAGCTTTATTGTGTTACCGTTTGTATCAATCACCTCCGCATTTTCAGAGCCGGCAAGTTGAAGAACCTCATTTAAAGAAATGGTTTTTATAGCTGCGTTTTTATTGATAACGAAAGCAATTCCGCTGTATGCCAAACATGAATATTTAGGATCAAAGCGCTTTGATGCAAATGCTTTTTTTTCCTTATCATTCAACAGACGTGAAATCACAATGGCCTCACAACTATCCTTATAAAGGGCTTCAACGGCATCGTTATCATTGCTTGGCTTTAAATGGATGTGTGCACTCGGATATTGGCTCTCGAAGGTGTATGCTTGATTTTTTAAATGCAAGTAAAGCCCTTCATCGTAATACACATTCAAATGCCCCGATGTTGGTGAATTATCCTTGTAATCGTTTTTGAAATAATCATTGCAGGAAAAAAACAAGCTACATGCAAAGAGCACAAAAGTGATTTTGAGAACCTGTTTTTTGCTTGTATGATGAAATGCAGAATTAATCATCCTGTTTTTGCTTCATTTGTTGGTAAATTCGATAGCTTCGATAAAGCGCATAAGCAAACATTAATCCGATAAAAAAGCTGCGTTTATTGCCGTATAATCGGTCTGTCATCACGTCGGTAAATGCCACCAAGCAGCCTAAAAAGAGCACAATCACAACCATTACAATGCCAAACCATATCGATACTAATCCTGTTATTGGTCTCATTTTTTTACTTTATAAAAAAAGCCATAACAAGGGTTATGGCTTTTATTCTTTTTGATTAAATCATTATTGAATTTTAAACGCTACAGGAATGGTATAAGATACACGTGCAGCACGTCCGTTTTGTCTTCCCGCTTTCCATTTGTTTGGATACGCTTTTAAAACACGCACAGCTTCTTTGTCGCAATCACCACAACCCGGTACACCTTTTAATACTTGTACATCCGATAATGAGCCATCCATTTCTACCACAAACTTCAAGAATACTTTTCCCGAAATGCCGGCTTCACGCGCCATGGCAGGATATTGAATATTAGATCCGATGTATTTATAAAAAGCAGTGATACCACCCGGAGGCTCAGGCATCTCTTCTACAACTGCAAAAATTTCGGCTTGCGCTTCGGCAGGACCAGTATTTTCGGTAGGTGGGGCAACAACGTCTTTCTCACCTTCTTGGTCTTTTTCACCCACGTTGATGTCTTTTACTTCTTCTTGAAGTTTTTGAGGCTCTTCTTCAACCGCATCATCTTTAATTACCGGCGGTACAAACTTCACCATTTCAACCATTGGGGGTGGTGGCGGTGGTGGTGGCGGTGGCGGTAATTCTTCTGCCGGTGGCGGTGGTGTTAAATCAACCGCAATGTTCGACATGTCTTGTACTATTTCTTTTTCATCAGGTTTATTATCGATAAATTTTTTCACGCCTAATAAAACCAAGCTAAATGCTAACATGCCGGCAACAATGTATGTTACACGCATATTATAATTTCGCCTTATTTCATAAGCGCCATACGCTTGATTTCGTCCTTCAAAAACAATATCGTTGCGGTTATCAAATGTTGCATCGTTCCACGTATTCATCGTTAACCTCCTGTTTTTTCGTTAATCATGTCTAACTCGGGTTTCAAAATGTCAACCACCACATACTTACCGATTAAATTAATGTTTAATTCATCAATTAAATCAATCACATTTTTATAAGTTGCCTTATCATCTGTTTTTAAGAGAATGGTTGGTGCAATTTTATTTGCCTTGATTTCCTTAACCATACGCTTATGTGTGGTATCGGCCAATTGTTTGTTTTTAAATTTTTCATCGAGTTTTGCAATTTCTTCCTGGGCCCATTTATTTTTATCGGCCAAGTATTTGTGCAAACTTTCTTGTGAGAAATTTAATTCTGTTAAAGTAGTTTTTAGTCCTTTATCAGTGTCTTTTGGCTTAAATTCTCCTTCGTAATAAAAAATCCGGTCGTCCTTGGTCAATAAAATTGTAATACCGTTTTTAATCGGTGGTTGTTCTTTTATGTTTTCGGGAGGAACAGGAAAGGTTAACTCCATTGATTTAGGCTTGCTAAAAGTAGATGTTAACACGAAGAAAGTAAGCAACAAAAAAGCCAAATCTACCATGGGTGTCATGTCGATTCGTGTGGATTGTTTCTTGGCGCGCTTTTTTCCTTTGTGTCCACCGCCGCCGCCGCCTTCTGCTATTTCTGCCATTTTTTAATAATTTAGTTTAAACTGAATTACTTCAATTTAGATGATTATTTTTTTTCGTTTGGATCTGCCTCCAAACTGGTAATTAAATTAAACTGATAAATTTTCAAGTCGGTGAAAACCTTTACAATGTCTTTCACAACAATGTATTTCGTTTTACCGTCGCATTTAATTGCGTAACGTGGTTTTTCAGCTTTCAATTCTTGGTTGGCTTCTTGGGCCTTTGCTTTCGCTTCGTTATAAATTTTTACGGCCTCAGCTCCACCATAACTAACCCAATCTTTTAATTGGTTGTCGGTTGAATCTAAAGGCACACCTTTTTGAGGTTGAAATGTTGATCGTTCATTCTCACTGGCATCAATATAACGTGGCAAATCTTTTATGTTTACGCCAAAACTTGGTAAACCGCTGAACTTTTTAATTTGTTCTTCGGTAAAGGGTACGCTGTATTTTTTGCTCATTTCACGCAAAGCAGCCATTTTCGCTGCAGCATTACTAATTCCAAAAAAACCGCGTCCTTTTTCATCAATACTAACCATGATGTGGTTATCAGGCAAAGTAATATTGCCAATTGATGAAGGTGGATCAACTGTAACGGGCTCAGCCATTCTAAAGCTGGCCGTTAACATAAAAAATGTAACCAAAAGGAAAGCAAGGTCTACCATGGGAGTCATATCTAATGATGGTGCCCCGCCTTTGGATGGTTTTTTTGACATCGCTTATACTATTAATAGGTGATTAAAAAATTATTTTCCGCTTGATTGAAATTCTTGAATGATAGAGAAGCCAGCTTCATCCATTGCATAAGTAATTTGATCAACACGGTTACTGAATACGTTATAAAAGATAATCGCAAAAGCAGAAGTTAAAATCCCCACCAAGGTATTTACCAAGGCTTCAGAAATACCTGTTGCTAAAGCTGATGTATCAGGCGCACCCGCATTTGCTAAAGCCGCGAAGGCACGAATCATCCCCACAACCGTTCCGATTAGTCCGGCCAAAGTACCAATTGAAGCCATGGTTGAAATCACCACCATGTTTTTTGATAACATTGGTAATTCTAATGCAGTGGCTTCTTCCAATGCTTTTTGAATGGCGTGTACTTTTGCTTCTTTATCCATTGACGTGTCGTTCATCACAAATTTGTATTTTGCAATACCTTCGTGCACAACATTGGCCAAAGAACCTTTTTGCTTATCGCAAGCAGCCATAGCACCTTCAAAATCATGTTGAGAAATTAAGTTTTTAATGTTTGCGATAAACTTATCGGTGTTGCCGCTGCCCGCTGCTCTTTGAATGGTTACAAAACGCTCAATAGCAAATGTAATTACGGTTAAGAAGAAGCCCATCAAAATAGGCACGATAAATCCACCTTTGTACATAGTACCCAATATATTGTGTGGATGCCCCTTGTCCGGATCTCCGCCCTCAAAGTTAGATGCGGCGCCTAATACTCCCTTGTAAATAAATACACCAATGCCAATGCAAATAACGATGGCTAATGCCGAAACCACTAATGGGAAACCTCCCGATGTCTTTTTGTTGCTCATGTTTTTTATTTTTTTGTAATAGTTTTAATTTTCAGAGTGCCAAACTTAAAGAAAATAGTTTTGAAGAAAAAATGCCAAATCATCTATTTTCTTTCTATAACGCTTTTTCTACCGCAAATATTTGCAGTTTTTCATCCATATTTGCCCTGCATTTTACAAGTGGCCATATTTTTGGCATATTTGGAGGCGATATTAAGAAATTGTTATGTTATGAATGTAGAAGAAATCAGGGCCTTTTGCCTCGAATTTCAAGGGGTTGAAGAATCTTTTCCTTTTGATAATCAAACTTTGGTTTTTAAGGTGGGTGGCAAAATTTTTTTACTTCTGGCTTTGGATGCCAACCCGGTACAATTTAATGTAAAATGCGAGCCTGAAAACACCATAAAATTGCGCGAAAAATATGCTTGCGTATTGCCCGGATACCACATGAATAAAAGGCATTGGAACACCATTCTATGCGAAAACAACCTCTCAAAAAACTTGGCCTTTGAGTGGATTAAAACTTCCTATTTTTTGGTTTTTAACAGCCTTCCAAAAAGCCTAAAAAACAGCATTGGGCCCTCAAATTAAATTGGATATTTTATTAGCTTAAATATTAATCTTATTTTAGTAGCAAAAAATAAAGCGGCACTCGATAAACTGAATTAAAAAACTGCCTTGAAAAGGCAAAATTGTTAAAAAAGGACTTTATGAAACAAAAATTTACACTCTTATTATTGGCATTAGGCATGGGGCTTGGCTTAAATGCGCAAGTGACTTTATCAGAAGATTTTAATGCGCCATTCTTGTTAAATGCCGCCACGGGATGGACCGTTCAGAATAACTCATCACCTGCAGGAACTTTATCTTGGTTTCAAGGCAATAATAATGTGTTTAGCGCCTTTAACGGCACAAACGCTACTGATTATTTTGCTGCAAATTACAACAGCACTTCAGGAACCGGCGATATTAGCAATTGGTTGATTTCGCCTACAGTTACTTTGGTGAATGGCGCCACCATTCAATTTGCCACCCGTACGGTGTCTGCCACCACTGTTTATCCCGACAGATTAGAAGTTAGAATTAGCCCAACCGGCGCTAACACCATTGGTATTGGTGCTACCACCGTAAGTTCTTATTCAATTACGGCCTTTAGTGTGAACCCTAACCTTTCAACCTCTTCTTCATCGGCTGTGCCTACTAGTTCAACAGTTGGAACTTACCCGCAAAACTGGACCGTTTACACGGCTGTGGTGAGCGGTATTACAGGTACTGTTACAGGTCGCATTGGTTTCAGATATTTTGTTACCAGCGGTGGACCGGGTGGTTCAAACAGCAGCTATATTGGATTAGATGCTGTGCGTTATACTTTGCCTTGTTTACAACCTAGCCTCAGCATTGCCTCTTCTAATACAGCCGGTATATGTGGCGGCAATACTGTAAGTTTAACTGTTTCAAATCCGGGCACCGTAATCGCTACATCTTATTCTTGGAACAACGGAACCACCGGCACCTTGAATGTGATTGCACCTAATGCCACCGGTACCTATTCTGTTTACGGAAGCAGCGCAAGCGGTTGTGTAGGAACTGCAACCATTGCCATCACGGTAACCGCAACACCAAACCTTCAATTACCAAGCTACACGGTTTGTGCAGGCTCATCTTTGAATTTAGTGGCCACCGGGGCTACATCATATGCCTTTAATGGCGGAACCAGCTCAACCGTGAATGCCATCGCCATTACACCAACAGCCACTACCGTTTATACCGTAACGGGTATTGGCAGCAATAGCAATTGCCCAGCAAGCAAAACGTCTACCATTACCATTGGTTCACAATTGTCTGTTCTCATCAACAGTAGCGCTAATTCTGTTTGTTTAGGAGGCTCCGTAACATTAAATGCCATCAGCGCTGCCAATATTTATTCATGGAGCACGGGCAGTATAAGTTCTTCAATTGCAGTAACACCAAGCATCAACACCACATATACAGTGGCAGCAGCCAATGGCAGTACTTGTGTTGGATTTAACACCATCGCGATTACTGTTAATCCGCTTCCTACCTTGTCAATTGTAATGAACCCTTCAACCACCATTTGTTCAAATGCAACCATTAATGCAACTGCGAGTGGCGCCAGTACTTACAATTTTATTTTAGGACCTAATTTTATTTCTTCTTCAAATCCAATTAACATTATTGCGCCTTCAGCAACGGCTGTTATTAATAGTCAATTTACTTTAACCGGCACAGATGCATTTGGTTGCTCATCTTCTAAAGTTTACAGCTTTGCCGTGAATCCAAATCCGGTACTTGTGATTACGCCTGCAATTCCTGTGGTTTGTATCAACCAAAGCATTTCTATCAGCGCAAGCGGTGCCAGTTCATACGCTTGGAGTGGTGCAGGTAATAGCAGCGCCGCTTCAGTATCATACTTGGCAGGTTCAACACCAACCAATGTGTCGTATACATTAATCGGCACAGGCAGCAATGGCTGTACCTCTACTCAAAATGTTAATTTATCGGTTAGCAGCTGCACAGGATTAGAAAATATTAACGGACATGAGGTTTCTGTGTTCCCTAATCCTTTTAATGCTGAAATTAATTTAAAAGGCCTCAATGGTTCAGTTGAATTATTTAATTTGTTAGGCGAAAAAGTGCTTACACAAAATGTTCAATCTAACACAGTGCTTAACACAAGCAGTTTACCAAACGGCATTTATGTTCTCAAATTAATCGATGCAAATAGTGCGCAAACACAAAGCATGCGTTTAATTAAAAATTAACCTTGTTCTTACAATAAAGTAAGCCTGTCAAATACTGACAGGCTTTTTTATTTAAATACAATTCAAACACAAATGGTAAATTTGTCCCGAATTATTTTATGACAGTTGATCAGCTATTAAAACGTGCCCTTAATTTCGAATTCCTCAGTATAGAAGAAGGAATGTTTCTTTTTCACAATGCAGCAACCGCCGAATTGGTTTTTGTGGGTAATGAACTGCGAAAAATCGCGAAGAACAATAGCAACAAAGTAACCTGGCAAATCGACAGAAACTTAAACACCACCAATGTGTGTATTGCCAATTGTAAGTTCTGTAATTTTTACCGTATTCCCGGCCATGCCGAAAGTTATGTTACCGATATTCCAACCTATAAAATTAAAATTGAGGAAACATTTAAGTATGGTGGCGACCAAGTATTGTTGCAAGGCGGTCATCACCCCGATTTGGGTTTGTCTTTTTATGTCGATTTATTTAAAGAACTTAAACATTTATATCCGCAGCTTAAATTGCATGCCCTTGGTCCGCCTGAAATAGCCCACATTACCAAACTTGAAAAAAGCACTCACACGCATGTTTTAAAATCATTGATGGATGCCGGCCTCGACAGCTTGCCGGGCGCTGGCGCGGAGATTTTAAACGACCGTGTTCGCCGTTTAATCAGCAAAGGAAAATGTACCGGTCGCGAATGGTTAGAAGTGATGAAAGCGGCCCACCAATTAAATCTTACAAGCAGCGCCACCATGATGTTTGGTCATGTTGAAACCATTTATGAGCGCTTCGAACATTTGGTGTGGATACGTGAAGTGCAAGCACAAAAGCCCAAAGATGCCAATGGTTTCCTGGCGTTTATTCCTTGGCCATTTCAAGACGACGGCACTTTATTAAAACGCATTAAAGGCATTAAAAACAACGTAAGTGCTGATGAGTACATTCGGATGATTGCATTAAGCCGCATCATGTTGCCCAATATTCAAAACATTCAAGCCAGCTGGCTAACGGTTGGAAAAGCCACGGCTCAGCTTTGTTTACACGCAGGCGCCAATGATTTTGGCAGCATTATGCTTGAAGAAAATGTGGTGAGTGCCGCCGGTGCACCACATCGCTTTACCTATAAACAAATTCAAGAGTCGATTCAAGAGGCCGGATTTATTCCGCAACTGCGCGACCAACAATACCGCGAAAGAGCATTGCCGGAAAACATCGAAGAACAATTGATTAATTACTAATGTATATTTCTTCAAAAGGCATAAAATTTATTTGCAGCCTGATTTTGTTGTATACCAATTGTTGTTTTTCTCAAACCTATGATCAAACCGTTGATCCCAAAAGCTTATTATACAATTTGCAAGAAGGCGATTCTGTGACCTATTACCAATGCCACGTTGAACAAGGCGTACAACGCTTGGTGAGCGCATCCGGACAAACAATTACCGGTAAAGAACAAGCTTATACCATCACTGAAAAATATGTGCTCATTAAAAAAGCCGAGCAATTTTTTGTACGGTATTCAAATGCATCTTTAACAGTTTTTCCGAATAAAAAATTTTCGGGATTAAAAATTCGCGAAAAAGAATATTGGCAGTTCAAACAAGACAGCACTTTTTATTTAAGTAATACCGGCTTAAAAGTACTTTTGTCGCTCGAAAACAAAGGAAGAGAAGCCATCGAATACGATTACCCGATTACCAAATATACCACCAATCAAATCATCATAAAAAAGAAAAAAGATTTTAAGCAGTTGGTCATCGAGGGACCTTACATTATTTCTAAATTGATTTTCCGCTAGTTTATAATAGCGAAGTTATTTGACGCGCCACAAAAAAATTATTGCGCATGTTCGCCTTATTATATTGCATGGGTAAATTGCTCGACAAATCAATCAACTCACTTCCTGCCATTTCTAAAATGCATTGTCCGGCGGCTGTATCCCACTCCATTGTTAAACCATAACGCGGGTATTCATGGGCCTTGCCTTCTGCCACCCAACATTGCTTAATGCTGCTGCCTACACTAATAATGTCGACCTCCCCATAAATTTTTTTAAGTTGCGCGATGCGCGCATTCACATCTTGGCTTAAGTGTGAACGACTCGCTACCAAAGTATATGTTTTAGGTGTTTTTTGTAAAGGCAATCTTTTCCCAAACTCAAATAAATTATCGCTGATGTTTTTCTTTGTGAGCTCGTAAATTAAATCGTGCTGGGTAATTTTAAAACTCCCCAACTCCGTACTTGCAAAATAAATATCGTGAATCACAGGCGCATAAATGACCCCTATCACAGGCTTTCCATTCTCTACCAAAGCAATGTTAACAGCAAATTCACCATTGCGTTTAATGTATTCTTTGGTGCCATCTAATGGATCTACAATCCAAACCTTCGACCAATGTTGGCGCACCGAATACTCACAAATGTCTTCTTCTTCACTGATGATTGGGATTTGTGTTTCTTCTAATATTTTTGAAATACATTGTCCCGAGGTTTTATCGGCAATGGTCACGGGCGTGTCGTCAGATTTTGTTTCAACAGCAAAATCTGTATTATAAATCTCGAGAATTTGTTCACCGGCATGCAAAGCAGCCTTTACAGCCAACTTTAACAATTCGTGATGCGACCAATTATTTTTTTTCAATGTCAAAGCCTTTATTTTTCCAGTCGCCGAAGCCTTTTTCAAGGTTGTATATTTCTTTAAAGCCCATTTTTTGCATCATTAAAGCGCAGTCGCCACTACGACCACCTCCTGCACAATACAAGAGGTAGGTTTTATTCTTATCGAGTTTGGCTATTTGTGCTTCAATGTCTTTGGCTAAAAAATCTATTTCTGTTGCACCTTTAATCTTGCCTTTGCTTTCAATTTCAGGCTTGGTTCTTAAATCAACCAATTCGCCTTTTTTATCTTCAATTAATTTTTTAAACGTTGCCGCATCCACATTTTTAATGTTTTGGGCTTTCAACATGCCAATCAGCATAATGAATAGAAAGCTTAGTTTTTTTATCATACGCCACTAATATAAAGCATTCCAAGCAAAACTTGTAATGCTCTTTCCACAGTTTTGTGCTTTTTATTCACCTATTATCTTATTAACAAAATCACAAGGAAAGTTTGATTTTGTTTCTTAAATTTCTTTTTGATTAATACCCATCTTTGAAAAAATTTTATGCTTATGAAAAAAACCGCTTTCATGTCAATTTTTTTAATGCTTTTATCTTTAGGCATTAGCGCGCAAAAAACCGACACCCTACGTGTGTATTATTATGAAAACTACCCGTATGCTTATACCGAAATGGGCATCATCAAAGGTATTGAGCTCGAAATCATGGATGAATTTGTTGCTTGGATGCAAAAGAAAAAAGACCTCAATTTGATTTTGGTAAAACGTCAATACAACGATTTTAATAGCTTTTACAATGATGTAAAAAACGCAAAACCCGGGGTGATTGGCATGGGCTCAGTAAGTAATAGTCTTGATCGCGAGAAAGAAGTTTTGTTTTCACCGCCTTATTTAAAAAATGTTTCGGTACTCATTACCGATGGCAACGTTGCATCTCTTAAATCAAAAAACAAAGAAGAAATTGCGTTTGTGTTTAAAGACATGGAGGCATTTGCCGTAAAAAATTCGAGTCATGAAAAATACATGAACGAGATAAAAACAAGTTATATTCCTTCCTTGAAAATTAACACCACCGAAACCCAAAGCAATGTGTTAAACAAAATAACAAGTGATAAAAAGAATTTTGGATTTGTAGACATCATTGCATACTGGTCGTATCTCAAAAATAATTCAAACAAATACTTAAAAATTCAAAAAGTATTCAATGCACAAAATGAAATGTTTGGCTTTATTATGCCTAAAAACAGTCGTTACGCAGCTTTAATGAATGAGTTTTTTGAATCGGGATTTGGTTTCACAGCAACCAAAAAATACCATCAAATTTTAGAAACTTATTTGGGCAACGAAATTATCGACGACGTTGAAATTAAAAATTAATTATTCACGGCGCCTTGCCTAATCCATTTAGCAATTTTAGCAATGTCGCAATCTGATAGCTTATCAGTGTTTTGAGGCATTGGCGTAAAAGCACCAATGTGTTTAATACTTCCCAATAATTGGCCGCTGTTTACAGAGGCAATTGTACTTTCATAACTCGTTAAATCAATGCCTTTACCCGGATTTGTGGTGTTGTGACAACCAACACACCAAGTTGTAAAAATTGGTTTTACACTTCCGCTAAACGTTACATTGCTGCTATCGCAAGGCAAGTCGATGGTTGAATTGGTCGCTCCCATATTAATCCAAAGTTTAATTAACTCAACATCTTTACTGCTTAATTTGGGGTATTGTTTGGTAGGCATCGAAGGATTGCGTCCGCTAATGTTTGTGTATACTTCACTTAACAATGGATAACGCGGCACAACGCCCTGCATGATACCTTCGTATGTGGTTAAATTTATCATGTGTTTTTTGCTCAAGGAATTATGACAATCACTCATGGTACAATTGGATACGAATATGGGTAAAATTTGATCTTTGAATACGACGTCCTTGTTGCCTACTTTTTTCACGCATCCTGAAAAAATAATTACAGCGCACAAAGAACTAACAAGTGCTTTCATAAAAATTTATTTGGTTCTTTTTATCAATGCCATATAGAAGCCATCCCCTCCATCACTTGGCAATATTGTTCTTTCTTTTACTAACGCAAAGTTAGGGTTTTTTAGTATGAAATTTTTTACTTGTTCTCCATTTTCTGATGGCAATATGCTACAGGTGCTGTAAACCATCTCGCCATTGACTTTAATCATACCTGAATACGTCGATAATATTTTTGCTTGTAGTACCTTTGTAGATTCTATTGATTCAGGTTTTAATTTCCACTTGGTGTCAGGATTTCTTTTTAAAACGCCTAAGCCACTGCAAGGCACATCTAATAATAATTTATCGGCTTTGTTTTTTAAAACTTCAATACTTTGATCGTTTTCAATTACCCGTGTTTCAATGGTTGATACACCAGCCCGCTTTGCCCGTCTGCGCAGCTCATTCAGCTTATAATCGGCCACATCCATGCTGATAATTTTCCCTTTGTTTTTCATTAATGCGGCCAAGTGTAACGACTTTCCGCCGGCACCTGCACAAGCATCAATTACAAAATCTTGCGCAACCGGATTCAAGAACGAAGCAATCATTTGTGATCCGATATCTTGCACTTCAAAACATCCTTCTGCAAACAATTTCGACTTAAACACATTTTGTCGTTTTACCAAAACCAAAGCATCCTTTGCATCACTTATTTCAGCAGTTTCAATGTTTTCAAGTTTGAGGCGTTCTAGTAATTTTTGTCGGTCAATTTTTAAAGTATTGGCGCGCAAATACACCTCTGCTTGTTCATTCATTGCCTTTGCTTGTTCATGCCAAGTGTCGGTGCCAATTTCATCTACAATCAACTGCCATAACCAATCAGGATATGAATAAAAAATTAATGGCTCTGATTTTAAACTTTCATTTCTTGACAAAATGCCCGCTTGATCAACATGTTTAAATTCGGGCCACTCGGGTAATTCAATTTTTTTAAGTACACACCAAACCGCAGTCATAAACCAAAAGTTGTTTTTTGATTCAGCCAAATGTTCATACAAGCGGTAATGCCTCACAATATCATAAACGGCTTCGGCAACAAACTTTCGGTCGCGGCTACCCCATTGCGCATTTTGTTTGAATTTTTTTTCAATGGCCTTGTCGGCATAAACATTGTTTGAAAAAATATCTTGAAGAATTAATGCAACCGCATTCACTAAATTTTTATACAACTTCATCTATCAGAAAATTTACTTCGAAAGTTGTAAAAAGCCTTTAATGGTTCTTTTAACTATTCCGGTTACTCTTGGTTCATAAACAATGCAGGCATAAAAGAAAGTGCCCTCACTGACCTGCTTTTTACTTATGGTGCTGGTTCCATCCCATTTAAAGTATGGATCGTTTGTGCGGTAAACAATATTGCCCCAACGATCATATATACTTAAATCAATTTCATTAATTTGCCGAACCTTCACTGCTTGGTAAAAATCATTTACATTGTCTCCATTTGGCGTGAAGATGTTTGGAAGCTCAAACTCCGGACAATTATCTACACAGTAGTCTATACTCAATTTACTAGAATTGTTGCTCGAATCAATAGCCGTCATGGCATAACAGCCTGAAACAAATTTTAAATCATCAAATACATAATTGGTGTTAGAAGTATTTGTTAGCGTGGCAATCTTATAATACTCATCTGATAAAGTTGGTTTAAAATACAATACATATTTAACCACATCATCACTGCTGTCGCACAAACCCTTTAAGTAATTCCATTTTACGTTTACATATCCACCCGGACAATCGGCTTCAATACTCAAGGTTGGAGAACATGGTGGTGTAAAATCAATTACATCAGCACAGTTTTCTTGCGAATGATTAATTAATGGTCGTGGTAATAATGAATCAGAAAAAGAACCGTTACTTTCAATCTTATAACAATATGTATTTCTATTGGCCACATTTTTTGTGTCGAGGTAGTTTGTTAAACTTGTGCTGCCAATGGCTGTAAATGTGCTTGTTCCGGGATTCTTTCGCCATACTGTATATAGCTTATTTGTCCAAGGCGTGCTTACATCCCATGTTAATTGCACTTTTCTGTCGGATGGACTTAGATTAAGAAAAATAGACTTTGCTTTTTGGGAAGCGCCAACCAAACTATTCGCCGCCAAAAAATCAACATAATATTCATGGCTTTTATCCTTGGTGTTAATGCCTTTGTGGGTGTACACAGTATCCAAACTTAAAAATTTGCTACTTTGACTTGTAAAAATTACTTCATAGTCGCCGGCGTCGGTTTTATGTTTTAATACAAACTGATAAGGCCCCGGCGTGGCGGTGGTATCAAAATCTCCTTTTCTTGGTCTTGGTTTGCACCAACGCACCAGTATGCTTCCACTGCTTGTTGATGTCGACAATACATCCACATTAATTAATACCGGCACATCTCTAATTAATTTTGCGCAAACTTGGCTACTGCCAAATGTTTCAGTACCGTCGGCATATTCACCAATAACAATATATCCATAATCTTGTCCTACAACAAGCCCGTTACCGTTATTGTTGTCAGTTACACTGGTAACGGTTGGATTAACCCGCGCAACCAATGTATAAGATTTGCTGTCGTAAATACCGGTTTTACAAGGTTGCGGTATAAAAGGCGCGCAATCATTTTTTCGGTAAACCTTGTAAGCCACCAATGGGTTATTAACCGGACTACAAGTGCTTTTTTGCCATGAAATTTTAATGCTCGAGCCACTAGGACTGGCTGTTACGTTTTTAATTGATGGCGGAAAAACTTTAATGGCATAGGTATTAAAATACGGTAGTTTAATACCCAATGGTTTACCGTCGTCCAGCGCCTTAAACGTGGTATTGTAAGCTAAATTTTTTACATGATCGCAGGTGGTTTGCCAAACAAAATGCGCATAATAGCCTCCGGTTGATGAAGGGGTATAAGTAATGGCTGTAGTGTTTGTTAATGTGGCCTGAGGGAAATCGGCATTAAACGCGCCACCTCCGCCTTCAATGGTAACAACTTGACCATTGTTGGGATCCGACACATAAAGATATTTATCAATGCGTGTACCTGCCTCTACGCATGTATCAACCGGCAAGTCTATTTGTGGCGGATCATTCAAAGGACAAGCTTCAACAATGACTTGCATATCGCGCAAAACATACCCAATTAATTGGTAAATGCCGCTGGTGTTTTTTCGCCATTCTTTTACAATAAATGCGATGTTGTATTCGCCAATGGCTTGAGGCTTACACCAGGTAACCAATCCCGTTCTTGCATCAATACCAAAAGTGCCATTGCTGCCTGCGTCAGGTGTTGTATAGCCAACCACAGGAACACCTCCGGTACCCCTAGAGGCAGTTATTTCGTAACTCAAACTATCGTCCTTATCGGGATCATAAGCCCCAGGATTGTGGTAAAAACATTTCAAAGCGCAGGCTTTGTCAATTGGCGGAAAACTAAATACGGGTGAGCTGTTGGCTCCAGTAAAACTTGTAATGACCAAATAAGCTTCAACATAAAATGGTTGATTCACCGAATTCGGAATATTCACCACCTCATCATTTCTATTTCTATCGAATGTTCTGATTAAATATGTTCCTGCGCCCGGATAGGTGTGGATGGTTGCATAAATATTCTTTTTAACACCATAACCGGGTTGATTGATTATAATCTCCCCACATCTAGGTGCGCATCTGCAGCCTGCAATAGGCCCCGTGCCATTTAAACGATCTAAAATGGCCTTATCACCATCACCAAAATACAAGGTATCCTGACAACGATCCGCTTTTTGATCGCCAAAATCAGTGTATAATGTCACTGTAATTGAATAGGTATATACTTGCACTTGCACGCCGCCAACAATCGACGTAAAAGGCTGAATTCTTTTATAGGTAATTTCTCCGGCACGGTTATGGGTTGCTAAACTTCGCAAGGAGCAAAACAATAAAAGTATGATTATGGAACGAAAAGAAAACATGGTTTAATTCTTAATTACTTTTTGACTGATGTTGGTTGTACTTCCGCTAATTTTTAAAATATAAACACCTTTCTCCAAGTCTCTTGTATCGAAGCTAAACGTATTTTGATGCACTTTCACCCAATCTTTTAAAAGCGTTTCTATTTTTTTACCGCTTACATCATATAAATCAAAACTTAAATACTCAGGATTTTTTAATTCAAAACTTACACTAAAAAAAGTGTTAGCGGGATTTGGAAAAATTGTCACTTCCTTGTTTTGTGAAAGTGATTCAGATTTAATGCCTACATAATTTCTATCGGTAATCAACTGCGAAACCCATGCTGCATGAGCATGCGGATAATTTCCATTTGAGTACGCATAATATCCGCTGACCCAAATTTCACCATCGGTGCTACTGTATTTTCTTTGCGAACCCGAATAATCACCCCAACGCTCCAAAGATGAAGTCAATAGATTTACATATGTTGTGCCGTTTTGAATTCGTAAAATCGGTGAAAAATTTCCATTGGCGTCGGTTTCTATCGCCGAACAGCCCGGAAACACTTTGTTCGAGCTATGATTAAAATTAATCATGGCCATATCGTCGCTTGACGAAAGACCGGCATAAGAAATATTCGGATAAGCAAAATCCATACTGTCGTTGGGAATAATATAACCACGCGCCGTTGGTGTTGATGCCGCCGGATTATCAATGATGCCATAATAAACCGTTACATGGTTGTTTGAAGGATTCATTGTGTTGTGCACGTATTGAATTTTATTGTTTTCATAAAAGGCTCCCAAGTTGCGTGAATCATTTGTTGCCAGTGATTCAGTGGCAATTGTTTGCCTGCCATCGGGCGGAAAATAATACGATTGATTCGTCACCAAAGCTTTAACCGTTACTGTATTGGTTGGGGCTGTAATTGAATTGGTAACATTCACCAAAAACACTGTGTCGTTTTGAGAGGCAAAATTACGGTTCGATAAAAAATACATGTTGGGTCCGTATAATTTACTGCCACCTTTAACCGGACAAAGATTGCGAATAGATGCGCCGTTGTACTTGATGTTGTGGTGTAAAATACTCGACATTGGTAAGCCGGCATATGCGCTGTCTTTTTTTATTTGCCAAACAATACTTTCAACAAAACCTGTTTGCCATGAACTGTTATTGGTGAGCAAATTCACCGATAAAAACAATTCGTTTTCGGTCATGGCAATCATCGGATAATCGGTCCATAAATTATTATTCAAAGGATTTCCGGGCAAAGTGTAAAAATTCCATGCGCCCAAGGGATTATTACTTTGCGAGAAACCTAAAATAACTTTACTGGTTGTGTCGACAAAACCCATCAAACAAGCAAAAACAAATCGATCCGATTTTGGATCATACATCACCTTTGGGTCAAAACATGTTTGGCCCTTGTTGATATTGCTTCCCGTAAAAACTGCCAATGATTTGGTATTGGTAGGCGTATTTGTTTTTGTGTTGCGTACAAAAAAACTTGAATTGATCACCGACACCACAATACCTGAGTCTGAAATGGCCATGTCGTTATCGTTCGGGGTGTTTACATTAAATGAGTTTCCTAAAAAACTCATGCCCTTCACTATTGGTAATAATGATACACTTTGCGTTTGATTGCTCTCAGTGTTTTTTTGATTTGGATAGGCATACTTTATTACTTTTTCGGCACTCTGTTTAGGCATTTCTTTGATTAATAGCCCCGGACTAAGATCTCTGCTAATATTGCTAAAGGTAGTAGTAGCCGCTTTATTAAACACAAAACGCACTTGTTGGCTGTTGTTTTGTGCCATTGACATTTGAAAAATAAAAGGCACTAAAAGTAAGAATGGGATTGGCTTCATTATCTCTTGTTATGATGTATTTTCGATCGTAATTGGGAAAATAAATGTATGTAAAAAAATGGCTGCTTTTTAAGCATTTTACCTAATTTAACGTAAATGAACGCAGGTTAGTATCACACAATGCACTCTTAAAATATATTTTGCGGTTTAATGTAGATGTTTGTTTTTATAGTAATTTTACTACTTGTTTAAATAGCCCCATATGGGAAACACTCACAACAGCCATTCAAAGATAACGCTTGGTGGTCTGATTATTACGCTTGGTATTATTTATGGCGACATTGGTACTTCACCATTGTACGTATTAAAAGAAATTGTTGGCGAAAGCCCTATTAATGCTGAATTGGTTAAAGGCGCTGTGTCGGCAATTTTCTGGACACTCACGCTGCAAACAACCATCAAATATGTTATCCTTACATTAAGAGCTGACAACAAAGGTGAAGGCGGAATTTTCTCTTTATACACTTTGGTGAAGCGCAGCAAATACAAATGGCTGGTTGTTCCTGCCATTGTTGGCGGATGTGCATTGTTAGCCGACGGCATCATTACCCCGCCTATTTCCGTTGCCGCTGCTGTTGAAGGCCTCCGTATGCTGTTTCCGCAAATTAACACCGTACCCATTGTGATCGGAATTATTGTAGGGCTTTTTGTAATTCAACGTTTTGGTTCAAAATGGGTGGGCCGCTTTTTCGGCCCCATGATGTTTGTGTGGTTTGGAATGCTTGGTGTTTTGGGTTTAAATAAAATTGGCGCCAACATGCACATCATTGAAGCCTTAAACCCTTATTATACTTACAAACTACTGCATGATCACCCTGCCGGGATTTTAATTTTGAGTTCCGTTTTCCTTTGTACAACAGGGGCAGAAGCTTTATACAGTGATTTGGGCCACTGCGGTAAAGCCAATATTCGCGTATCATGGGTGTTTGTAAAAATTATGTTGGTGTTGAATTATTTCGGACAAGGTGCTTATTTAATGAGCAACGAAGGCAAAACATTGAACGGCGCCAATCCATTTTTTGACATTATGCCGGCTTGGTTTTTATTGCCGGGTATCATCATTGCCACTTGCGCTACCGTGATTGCTTCTCAAGCTTTAATATCAGGTTCATTTACATTAATCAACGAAGCCATGCGTTTAAACATGTGGCCAAAAGTAAAAGTAAAATACCCGAGCGATTTAAAAGGACAACTTTATATTCCTTCCATCAACTGGTTGCTAATGTTTGGTTGTATTGGCGTGGTATTGTATTTCAGAGAATCTAGTAACATGGGTGCCGCATACGGCTTGGCCATTGTATTGTGCATGTTAATGACCACCACACTCTTAAATTTTTACATGCATTTAAAGCGTTACAATCCCATTTTAATTGTTTCAATTATCACCGTTTATGCCATAGTGGAATTATCATTCCTTTATGCCAATTTGAGTAAATTTAAAAATGGCGGTTGGATTACCTTGTTGATTGCAGGTACCCTCATGCTCATTATGGCGGTTTGGTTGTTGGCTAAAAAAATCGGCAAGCGTTATACCGATGAGGTGGCCTTGGCTGATTACAAAAGATTTTTAATTGATTTAAGCCGCGACGAAAGTATTCCAAAATACGCCACCCATTTGGTTTACCTCACTTCGGTGAATGACCCAAAAATGATTGAACAAAAAATCATTCATTCTATTTTGCAACGACGTCCTAAGAAGGCCGATATTTATTGGTTTGTGCATGTTGATGTAATGGATGAACCCTATCGCATGGATTATATTGTGAACCATATTGCAGAAGATGACATTATTCGCGTTGATTTTAGATTGGGATTCCGTGTAGCACCTAAAATTAATTTGATGTTTAGAAAAGTTGTTGAAGACTTGGTAATGAATAAGGAGGTTGATATCACCAGCCGTTACGACTCATTGCAAAGAAACAATGTTAGCGGTGATTTCAAATTTGTGATTATCGAAAAATACTTGAGCTACGACAATGATTTGCCAATATTCGAAAAAATCATTTTGGAGTTTTATTACTTTATCAAACACTTAAGTTTGTCGGAAGCCCGAGCATTTGGGCTTGACAACAGTTCAACCAAAATCGAAAAATTTCCGATGATTTTTAAAACTTCAGGCGTAATCAATAACTTGAAGCGTTTAAAATAATGCTAGTGTTTAAAGTGTCTGGTGCCGGTAAATACCATGCTTAAACCATTGGCATTGCAGTACTGAATACTTTCTTTATCCTTGATTGATCCGCCGGGTTGAATAACCGCTGTGATACCTGCGTTTTGGGCAATTTCAACACAATCAGGAAACGGAAAGAAGGCATCACTGGCCATCACTGCGCCTGATAAATCAAAACCAAAACTTTGTGCTTTGGCAATGGCTTGACGCAAAGCATCTACGCGTGAAGTTTGACCCGTACCACTGGCCAATAATTGTCCGTTTTTAGCCAATACAATGGTGTTAGATTTGGTGTGCTTCACCAATTTATTGGCAAACAACAAGTCCTTTATTTCAGAAACAGTCGGCTGTTTGGTGGTTTCAAATTTTAAATCGTTTTCAGTTTCGGTCTTCAAATCTTTATCCTGCTCAATCACACCATTTAATAAGGTTCTGAAAGAATTACGCGGTAAATCAATTTTATTTTGAATTAAAATAATTCTATTTGGTTTTGACTTCAATAGTGTCAAAGCATCTTCATCGTAGGCGGGCGCTATTACCACTTCGCAAAAAAGTTGATTCACTTCTTTGGCCGTTGCCATGTCGATGGTTCTGTTGGCGATTAATATACCGCCAAAAGCCGATACCGGATCGCCGGCCAATGCATCAATGTATGCTTGGTGAATGCTGTTTCTTGAGGCAACACCACAAGCGTTGTTGTGTTTTAAAATTGCAAATGTTGGTTCAATAAAATCACCCATTAAATTAACAGCCGCATCAACATCCAATAAATTATTGTATGATAATTCCTTGCCGTGTAATTTGGTAAACATCTCATCCAAGTTGCCGTAAAAAATACCGCGCTGATGTGGGTTTTCGCCGTAACGCAAAACTTGATGTTGATCGATGCTGTGTTTAAATAAATTTAAATTTTGTGATTGATTAAAGTAATTAAAAATTGCCGTGTCGTAATGCGAACTGGTTGCAAATGCTTTGGCAGCAAAATGTTTGCGATCACTTAAATCACTGGCGCCATTTTTATTTTCTAAAACCTGAAGTAAATCACTGTAATCATTGCGAGAAGACACAATCAAAACATCATTAAAGTTTTTTGCAGCTGCACGAATCAAAGAGATGCCGCCAATGTCGATTTTTTCGATGGTATCTTCTTCTGAAGCCTTTGCTGCAACTGTTTCCTCAAATGGATATAAATCAACAATGACCAAATCAATATCGGGAATGTTGTGTTGCGCTTTTTCTTTTTTATCACCCTCGTTTTCGCGACGATTTAAGATCCCTCCAAAAATAGCCGGATGTAAAGTTTTTACCCTACCGCCAAATATTTCGGGATAGCCTGTTACCGAATCAACCGAAGTTACCGGAATTTTCATTTTTTCGATAAACGACAAAGTGCCGCCGGTGCTGTATAATTTTACCCCTAAAGCATGCAGTTTTTGAATGATGGGTTCTAAGTTATCTTTGTAGTACACCGAAATAAGTGCACTTTTTATGGTTTTTGTATGGCTCATTTCTTGATTTGAAAACGCAAAGATAAACAAGAATTTAATGTGAAACTTTTTGTTTAAAAACTTTGATAACCATTTACATGCCTTTGCTGATTTGAATCCGCTCGATGTGCACTTTGTCCTTGTTTTCAGGTCTTATGATGATTTGCCTGAAATCTTTATACCACTCGTAAATACTACTTATTCGAATGGCATACCTTTTTATCGAGTCATTAGGCAATAGCTCCATCAATATGCTGCTTGTTTGATCGTGGCCCTTCTTTTTGATGCTAATTTTTAGTTTCTGAATTTCTTTTGTTTTGTTGTCCGCCCAAATAATTAATTCATTGCCACTTAATTGATCAATTGCAGCAGGTAAATCGAAAGTAATTTGTTCATCATTATTGGCGAAAACACCTTTGTATTCCCATAAAACACTTTGACTTGAAGCCTTGGCGTCGTATTGACCCCATACATATGGTAACTTCCGAAAATTAAATTCTAAATTTCTTTGCGTGGAAAAATCAGGCACATTATCACAGGCAACAATCATGATGCTATCGATGCTTTTACTGTTGTTGTTTAAGGTAATGCGATGATTGTTTTTGATAAAATCAAAAAGTACAAATACGCTGTTTGCATCAACCCTTACAAGTTTTGGCGGATTCACATAATTGGTGTCCTTACTTTCACACAAAATGTTCGGCGCCTGATTTTCAAATCCTTTTTTAAAGACAATTTTCGCATAGTATTTTTTATTTGCCTTTGCTTGTAGCGGCCATTGAAAAAATGGCATTTCATTTTTCACTGCATCTGCCTGATGCCATTTTACAAGGGTATCGAGATTGTTCTTTAAGGATAAACCCTTTTGCTTCCAAACACAATAATTACCAAGGATTACCGCCGGTTCAAAATTTTGATAAAAAAATTCGGCCATCCTATAATGCCTTAAAACATTGGGCACTTGATCCACCAAATCATATCCCTGTTCACTCAACTCTGAAAACAATAAAAAGGGCGTTTTATATTTCTTTAAATCTTTAATAAAGTGTTTCTGCAAATAATCATCTTGAATACACAGCGGATTTTGGTAAAACCAAGAAGGCGTTTCCTTCTTTGTATAAAAATACAACATGCCTTTATTCGAAAAATCAATAAAGGTTTCGTCAGGTTTACAGTTGTTTTTTATGAATTCAATAAATGCTGTGTATTTCGCTTCTGCAAATGCCGGCTTGTTTTTTATACGGCTTTTAACTTTTGAGAAATCGATGTTTTTATTTGTTTTTAATTTGATAATCATTCTTTCAAAACCACTTTGTAAACCTTTGGTATCAGGCACACGATAATTAGAAACGGCCAAAAAGGCAATCATACAAAAACCAATGGCCTTGGTTATTTGACCATGCTTTTGCAAAAATAAAAATGGTGTTGTTGCCAAAATAATATAAACAAAAGAGGCCGTAAAGGTGTCGATCCATTCAATTAAACTATGGCGAATGAGGCCCCTGTTAAAGTTCAAAAAGTAAAACAAACAAATAAACAAAAGGGCAACAAATGATTTTGTTTGTGCCTTATTTTGATTTAAATAGTTGTGATTAATCAGCAATGTGATCAACAAAATGCCCACCAATGCCGGAAATACAAAGTAGTGCATTTTATAACCAGGCATATTGCTCCATCCCACAGTATTATATCCGTATGATTGTGCCGAGCTACAATAGTGCAAGAAATAATTTAACTTTTCTATCACATCAATGTGCCTAATGAATGCCAGAGCAACCAAAATAATGGTACAAAACAAAACCATATAAACACCGGACTTGCTTAAACTTTTAAGGTTGATCCGAAAGTTTGCATCACGAAAATGATAATAAACTAAAATGAGGGGCATGGCTACAACACTCACATAGGCCAAATCAATTCGCCACAATACCAAGAACAACAAAATGGAAAAAAACAGCAGGTATGTTCCGAGGCTTTGTTTATGATTAATTATCTTAATCAATGCGAAAATGGCCAGTATACCCAAACAATAACCCGCCGGCATTATGGCCTCGGCAAATGGAAACACAAACACGGTAAACATTGCCAACAATGGATTTCTTGTTAAATAATAAATTAAATAATAATACAGTGTATATGAAATCGGCAGCAATAAAAAATCATACAAATCCACTTCGCTTATCTTTAAGCCGTTAAAAAAAGTATATATCGCGCCAAAAAAATAATCTGATAATAAGTGGGTATTTAGTTTCTCAAGCGGTGCCAACACGCCAAACAACTGATGTTCCATAATTGGCAAATACACATTGCCCGATTCAAATATCTCATCATAATACTCGGCAAACCAACTATAGGCTGTAAACGCAGTAATGGAAAAAACAAACATTGGAAGATAATTTTCGGCCAGGACATCTTTCTTAAAACCAATTCCGTTTTTATTTTTTTTGATTCTCATCCACATCCACAACACCATTAAGCAAATCAAAAAAGCAAAAAGCAAGCCCTGCGAAATTGTATGCAAACCGTTGGCTTTAAAAACTAAAAATACTTCATCCTTTAAAACACTAATTATTGGCAAACATAAAAGCGGCAATAAAAAGTATGCAAATTGTTCAATGCGTTTTTTTTGAATGAATCGACTTTTTGACTTTAACGCGAGATTTAGAAACAAAATTAAAACCAAAGCAATGCCCGACATCACAAGATAAAAATCAGGATTTAGCGTAAAACCCAAAACATTGTTTAAATCAATGACGAAGAAATAAATTGCAAATGCCAAAGCAAAGAGCAGCACATAAGTTTGAATGCTGATGTGGTTGTTTCGAAAAAAAAGTGCTTTTAAAAGCAAAGCAAACAATAACAGCTTATGCAAAGCATAAATGAGTTCTTGCGTTTCATAAACCTCAATGTCGAATAACTTAAAAACAAAAAGAAAAAGCCCGGCAACAGAAAGATAATTGATGAATCGCAATTCAGCACCATTCATTAGGCTAGGACGTTTCAAATAAATAAAAAACCCCAATAAATTGAAACAGAAAAAGGCAAGGAAGAAAAAAATGATGTTGCCGTAAAACAGCTGCAAGCGAGCGCTCACATCAAAGGCTTCAAGAGTAGCAATACCTATTTGCCGGTCGGTAAAAGTCTTTAAATCATAATCAACCTGCAATACCCGATCAACAACAATCCAAAGCGAATAAAAAATGCTTGTGAATAAGATAGTCTTAGACGATCCTTTTAAGTAGGCATAAAATTGCTTTATGAAGGATGCTTTCACGCCATTAAGTTAGCAGGAAAAATTTATTTATTAAATCCTTTTACTTTGTTTTGTCTTAATACGCCAAAACAGGTCCAAGCCACTTTTCAATAGTTTCAAAAGACATCTGCTTTCTTTTAGCATAGTCTTCAACTTGTTCTTTGGTTATTTTACCAACACCAAAATAATGCGATTGGGCTTGTGCAATATACAAACCACTCACCGCTGCTGTTGGCGTCATGGCCAAACTTTCGGTTAATTGTATGCCGGTATTTTTTTCCACATCCAACAATTTCCAAATTGTTAGTTTTTCGGTGTGATCAGGTTGTGCAGGGTAACCGGGGGCAGGACGAATGCCTTCGTATTTCTCTTCAATTAATTCTTGCTGATTAAATGTTTCATTTGCACCATATGCCCAAATTTCAGTTCGCACTTTTTTATGCAACAGTTCAGCAAAAGCTTCTGCCAATCGATCAGCCAAAGCTTTCAACATAATGGCGCTGTAATCATCGTGGTTTTTTTCAAACTCAGCCACTTTCGCATCAATGCCTATACCTGTGGTTAAAGCAAAGGCACCAATATAGTCTGTTCCTTTTGCATCCATTTTTGGTTTTACAAAATCTGCCAAGGCAATGTTATACTGACCTGCCGGCTTTTTTGTTTGTTGACGAATGCTGTGAAACTGACAAATGGTTTTATTTTCGGCATCGTATACTTCAATATCATCTTGCACAGCCAGGGCAGGATAAATACCAATGACTGCATTTGCCCCCAACCATTTTTCATTGATAATTTTGGCAAGCATATCTTGTGCGTCCTTAAATAACTTGGTGGCTTCAGCGCCTCTTTCGGCATCCTTTAATATTTTTGGATAAGAGCCTTTCATTTCCCAACTGTGAAAAAATGGTGTCCAATCGATATACTCAGCAATTTCTTTTAAATCATAATCTTTAAAAACTTGTTGGCCCAATTTTTTTGGCGGATGAATTTTTGCCTCAGACCAATTGATTGGAAATTTATTTTGTCGGGCGGCTTCTAATGAAACAAATTTGTTTTGACTTTGTGCGTTTTGATTTTGTATGCGAACGCGATCATAATCTTTGTTCAATTCTTCCATAAAGGCACCTCGCAACTCTTCTGATATGAGGCTGCTGGCAACGGGCACCGATTTGCTGGCATCGTTCACGTGTACCACAGGGCCTGAATAATTTTGCGCAATCTTTACGGCTGTATGAACTTTAGAAGTAGTAGCCCCGCCAATGAGTAGTGGTGTTTTAAAATTTAATCGCTCCATCTCTTTGGCCACATGCACCATTTCGTCTAATGAAGGCGTGATTAATCCGCTTAAGCCAATCACGTCAACTTGGTGTTTTTTCGCCTCTTCCAAAATTTTGTCACACGAAACCATTACGCCCAAATCGATAATTTCAAAATTATTACAAGCCAATACCACGCCTACAATGTTTTTACCAATATCGTGTACATCTCCTTTTACTGTCGCCAAAAGAATTTTTCCTGCGTTGCTTCGGCCATTGCCCACAATGCCTGCTAAACGATTGCTTTCTTTTTCTGCTTGCAAATACGGTTCTAAATAAGCCACCGCTTTTTTCATCACGCGCGCGCTTTTAACCACTTGCGGCAAAAACATTTTTCCACTGCCAAACAAATCGCCCACCACATTCATGCCCGCCATTAGCGGACCTTCAATCACATGCAACGGTCTGCCAAGTTTTTGTCTGGCCTCTTCGGTATCAACATCAATAAACTCTACCAGGCCTTTTACCAAAGCATGGCTCAATCGCGCTTCTACACTTAACGAACGCCAAGCCTCATCCACTTCATTTTTTTCCTTCACTATACCTTTTAACGATTCGGCATGTTCTACCAATCTTTCAGTTGCATCTGGTGTTCGGTTTAACAAAACATCTTCTACCAAAGTGAGTAATGTTTTATCAATGTCGTCATAAATCACCAATTGCGATGGATTTACAATGCCCATGTCCATGCCGTGTTTAACAGCGTGGTATAAAAATGCCGAGTGAATGGCTTCGCGTACATGGTCGTTGCCCCTGAATGAAAAAGAAACGTTACTTACACCGCCGCTCACTTTTGCAAATGGTAAGTTTTCTTTAATCCATTTGGTGGCATTAAAAAAATCAAGCGCATTTAAGCGGTGTTCTTCCATGCCTGTTGCCACCGGAAAAATATTTGGATCGAAAATGATGTCTTGTGCAACAAACTGAACTTTATGTACCAATATGTCATAAGCTCTTTTGCATATTTCAATTCGCCTGTTATAAGTGTCGGCTTGGCCCTTTTCATCAAAGGCCATAACAATCACAGCCGCGCCGTATTGTTTAATTTTTTGTGCCTGTTCAATAAATTTTTCTTCTCCTTCTTTTAATGAAATTGAATTTACAATGGCTTTGCCTTGCACACATTTTAAGCCGGCTTCAATCACTGTCCATTTGGATGAATCAATCATAATGGGCACGCGCGAAATATCGGGCTCAGCAGCTATCAGGTTTAAAAATTTTGTCATACTGGCTTCGCTATCCAGCATGCCCTCATCCATGTTCACATCAATCACCTGTGCGCCGCCATCTACTTGTTCTCTGGCAATCGACAAAGCTTCTTCAAAATTTCCTTCTTTAATTAAGCGCAGAAATTTTTTAGACCCCGTAACATTTGTGCGCTCGCCAACATTTAAAAAATTACTTTCAGGCCTTAAGGTTAAAGGCTCTAAGCCACTCAAATGCATTAAATGATCGGGCGAAGGTTTTTTTCTCGGACTGGCTTCTTTCGCCAATTCGGCAATGCGTTGAATGTGCGCAGGTGTTGTGCCGCAACATCCGCCAACAATATTTAAAAAACCTGATTTTAAAAAGTCTTCTATTTGATGGCCCATTTCGTGGGCATCTTGATCGTATTCGCCAAATTGATTCGGTAAACCTGCATTTGGATAAGCGCTCACATAAAAAGGCGCTTTTTCTGATAACTCCGCCAAATAAGGACGCATGTCTTTTGCGCCAAGCGCACAATTTAATCCCACGCTCAATAAATCAACATGTGAAATCGAATTCAAAAAAGCTTCGGTGGTTTGTCCTGATAATGTTCTACCGCTGGCATCAGTAATGGTTCCCGATACCATCACCGGAATTTTCTTTTGAATTGATTGGCCGTAATTTTGCACTGCGAATAAAGCCGCTTTTGCATTTAAGGTGTCGAAAACAGTTTCGATTAAAATTAAATCGGCGCCGCCCTCCATCAATCCTTTAATTTGTTCTTCATAAGCAATCACCATCTCATCAAAGCTCACAGCCCTGTATCCGGGGTCATTAACGTTTGGCGACAGCGACAAGGTTTTATTTGTAGGACCAATGGATCCGGCAACAAATTTTGGCGTTGACGATAATGCAGGAAATTCTTTTTTAAACTCAACCACTGCTTCTTTGGCAATTTTAGCTGATTCAAAATTTAATTCGTACACCAATGCTTGCATGTCGTAATCGGCCATGGCAATGGTGGTGCCACTGAAAGTATTTGTTTCGATAATGTCGGCGCCGGCTTTCAAATACTCTTTGTGAATGGCTTTAATGATTTGCGGTTGAGTAATCGATAACAAATCGTTGTTCCCTTTTAAATCTTTTTGCCAGTTTGCAAAACGCTCGCCACGGTAATCTTTTTCTTCCAATTGGTATTGTTGTATCATGGTGCCCATGGCGCCATCAATTACCAAAACTCTTTTCTCCAGTTCTTGTTGTATTGTGCTCATAAAATAAAAAACCCCTCCGTGTTTGTTCGGAAGGGATTAGTGTATATTTAAATTGTTAATTTGTTACTAATGGTTTCCGACTTATTTTTCTCGTTGTTCAAACGAGACGAATTCCCACCTTCTTGAGAGATGCTAAATGTTGAATGTCTATTTTTGAATGGTGCTCATTCAAAATTTTTAATTTTTAATTTTGCATTTCATTAAGGGTTGGTAAAGCTTCTCAGGGCGTTTCCCTCAGCTTTTCTTAATAAGTGTTTTTAAAGAACGAAGTACAAAGGTATCATATTTTGATTAATTTTAAATCATGACAAAAATATTTATAGCCATTATTGTGTTTTGTTCGACCTTAATGAAAGCACAAAACAATGTGCCGGCCGTTTTAAAAATTATGATTGAACAAGAAAAAAGTTGGAACAATGGCAACATTCCCGAATTCATGAAGTACTATTGGAAAAACGACAGTTTAATGTTTATTGGCAGCAAAGGAATTACATATGGCTGGCAAAAAACGCTCGATAATTATTTAAAATCTTACCCCGATAAAAACAGCATGGGTACTTTGCACTTTGCCATTGAGTATACCAAAGAACTTTCGCCAACAAGCATTTATATAATCGGCAAGTGGCAATTGATAAAAGATAAACCTGTAGGTGGGCATTTTACCCTGCTTTGGCAAAAGATCGACGGAAAATGGGTGATAGTGGCCGACCATACGAGTTAAAACCATGCTCCCGGCCATGTTTAAGGTCTGTGCCTTTGCCCCTGCCCCCATTTGCTGTTAAAAAACTAAAAAGCCGACCTTCAAGCGCCCTCCATTTTAGTATTTGTTTATCTTTGCCCAACGCCTAAAAAATGGATTTAAAGCAGTCTATTAATCAACTCAATGTGCCTCAGCATGTTGCCATCATCATGGATGGCAATGGCCGTTGGGCAAAGCAGCAAGGTGAAGACCGGATTTTTGGTCACCATGAAGGCGTTAACTCTGTGCGTGAAATTGTTGAAGCTTGCGGTGAAATTGGTGTAAAATACCTCACACTTTATGCTTTTAGCACCGAAAATTGGAATCGACCAAAAGATGAAGTTGATGCTTTGATGGAATTATTGGTGAGTACCATCAGCATGGAAACACCAAACCTCAACAGCAAAGGGGTGAAACTCGACGTGATTGGCGATATTCAGAGTTTGCCTTTATCATGTCAAAAAGAATTACAAGAATCGATCGACATTACCAAACACAACAATACGGTAACATTAATTTTGGCTTTAAGTTATTCCAGCAAATGGGAAATTATTGAAGCCGTTAAAAAAATTGCCGCAGCTGTAAAAGATAACAAACTCAATATCTCCGACATCAATTCAAATCTCATTTCACAACACCTCAACACCAATCGTTTTCCTGATCCTGAACTCATGATTCGCACCAGCGGCGAACACCGCATCAGTAATTTTTTGTTGTGGCAATTGGCCTATGCCGAATTTTACTTTACCAATGTGCTGTGGCCTGATTTCAGAAAAGAAGAATTTTACAAAGCCATCCTTTCATATCAAAACCGCGAACGTCGTTTTGGTCAAACCAGCGAACAAATAAATCAATTGCAATGAGATTAAAAATGCGTCTCGCCTTATTATTCAGCTTCATTGCTATGTATGCTTTTTCGCAAAGCAGTGATAGTTTGTTTTTGGAAACGGCAAAAAATAAAAAGAAATATAAAATTGCCGGCATTCAAATTAGTGGTGCTGATTTTACTGATAAAAACGTGATTAGCTTATTATCAGGCTTAAGTGAAGGTGACGAGATTACAGTGCCGGGCGATAAAATTCAAGACGCGATTAAGAAACTTTGGAAACAAGGTTTGTTTGAAGACATTCAAATTCGACAAGAAAAAATTGTTGACAATGCCATTTACATCAATATTCATGTGGTTGAACGCCCGCGATTAACCAAGTTCTCTTTTAAAGGCGATGTGAGAAGGGGCGAAGCCGACGACATCAGAAACAGAATTCACTTGTTAAAAGAAAAAGTTGTGACCGATTACATGATTGGTTCAATCAAAAATACCGTAAACGATTATTTTTTAGACAAAGGTTTTTATTTTAACAAGGTCGACATCATTCAAACCCGCGATAGCAGCGCCAAAACACCACATACCATATTAACGATTAAAGTCACAAAAGGCCGTAAAGTACGTATTGAACAAGTTAACATTATTGGCAATACCGTTTTTAAATCATGGCAGTTACGCCGAAAACTATCTGACAGCAAGCGTTTCAGGTGGTACAATCCTTTTAACTCGGGTAAATATTTAGAAGACAATTTGAAAAAAGATTTACCTGCCATTGCCGAAAAGTACAATACCAAAGGGTACCGCGATGCGCGCGTGGTAAAAGACTCAGTGTATTTTGTTAGCGACAACCGCGTTGCCATTGACGTTAAAATTGAAGAAGGGCACCGCTATTATTTTGGCAAATTCGCTTGGTACGGCAATACCAAATACCGCAGTGGTCAACTCGATACTGTGCTAAACATTCATGCCGGAGATGTTTTTGATCAAAGCAAACTAGAACAAAAATTATTCATGAACCCCAATGGATTTGATGTGTCGAGTTTGTATTTAGATGATGGTTATTTGTTTTTTCAAGTAAATCAGCAAGAAAGCAATGTGCACAATGATACCATTGATTTTGATGTGTTGATGTACGAAGGCAAACAAGCTACTATTAACAAAATAACGATAAAAGGAAACGATAAAACCAACGATCATGTGATTTACCGCGAAATCAGAACCAGGCCCGGGCAGTTGTTTCGCCGTTCAGACATTATCAGAACGAATAGAGAATTATCACAATTGGGTTATTTTGATCCTGAAAAATTAAATGTTGTTCCCACGCCAAATGCCGCCGATGGCACCGTTGACATTGAATACACTGTTGAAGAAAAACCAAGCGATCAAATTGAATTAAGCGGTGGTTGGGGCGGTCGCTCTTATATTGCGGGATCAAGTACACAATCAGGCTTAGGTGTGATTGGTACACTTGGTCTTACATTTAATAATTTCTCTACCCGAAACATGTTTAAACGTTCGGCATGGAGACCCTTGCCAAGCGGCGATGGTCAACGCTTAAGCATACGCGCCCAAACAAACGGAATTTATTATCAAAGTTATAACTTCTCATTTACCGAGCCTTGGTTGGGTGGTAAAAAACCAAATACCCTAAGTGTATCATTGTTTCACACTTTGTTAAACAGCACCGGTCAATCGAAATACATCACCACCGAAGGCGTTAAAGTGCCAAACCCAAATCGTTCGAGCATGGCCATCATTGGCGGTTCAATTGGATTAGGCCGTCGTTTAAAATGGCCTGATAATTATTTCAACATGTATTCACACTTGAGTTATAATTATTACGAACTTACAAACTACAACAACGTATTTGTTTTTGGCAGCGGTTACGCCAACGATTTAAATTTGGGTGTGAATATTTCGCGAAACTCTATCGATCAACCCATTTATCCTAAACAAGGTTCTAACTTTGTGTTTAGCGGACAATTTACCCCACCTTATTCTTTATTAAACGGAAAAGATTACACCAAACTTTCGCCCGAACAACGCTATAAATTTGTAGAGTATCAAAAATATAAAATCACCGCCGAATGGTTCACCCAACTCACCAATAAAAAAGCCGCTGAAGGTAAAGAAGCCCGTAACTTGGTTTTAAGAACCAAAGTTGGATATGGTTTCTTGGGTTATTACAATAAAAATGTGGGTTATTCTCCTTTTGAGCGTTTTTACATGGGCGGTAGCGGTTTAAGCGGTTTCCAAAACTTTGTGGCACGCGAAATTATTGCATTAAGAGGGTATAAAGACAACACTGTATCATCGAGTGTTGGTGATCCCATTTGCGCCAGATACACCATGGAATTAAGATACCCCGTAAGTTTGAATCCGCAAGCCACCATCTTTATTTTGGGCTTCGCTGAAGCAGGCAATACATGGGCTAATTTTAAACAATTTAATCCCTTCCAAGTTAAACGCAGCGCCGGTGTTGGTTTAAGAATTTTCTTGCCAATGTTTGGTTTATTGGGCCTCGATTATGGTTGGGGCTTTGATAGCATTAACGTAAATGGTGTTAAAGATGCCAGTAACGGTAATGGCAAAGGACAGTTTCACTTTACCATTGGCGGAACCTTGGGTGAACTTTAACAAAAAATGTTAATATCGGCAGAACTCGTAAATTGGCACGTTTTATGACTAATTCAAATATTATAAAAATGAAAACCGCTTTAATCGCCATCACTGTTTTATTATCAAGCTTCTTCGGCTTTGCACAAAACCAAGCCGCTAAATTTGGTTATGTTGATACCGATTATATCATGAGCCAAATCCCCGAATACAAAGCCGCTCAAAGCGAATTAGATAAAACAAGCATGAATTGGCAGAAAGAAATTGAAAACAAATATGCCGAAGTTGAAAAACTAAATAAAGCCTATCAAGCCGATGCCATTTTACTTACCGAAGAAATGAAAAAGAAGCGCGAAGGTGAAATTGCTGCCCGCGAAAAAGAAGTAAAAGACTTACAAAAACAACGCTTTGGGGTTGATGGTGAATTTTATAAAAAGAGACAGGAACTCGTAAAACCCATTCAAGACAAGGTTTACAACGCCATTAAAGTGATTGCCGAAAAAAATGCACTTGGATTTATCCTTGATAAAAGCGGCCAAGTGTCGATTCTGTATGCCAACAGTAAATATGATAAAAGTGACGAAGTATTAGTTTACCTTGGATATAAAAAGTAAATTTGAAACCTTTGAAAAAATAAACAAACCAAAAAATGATGAAATCAATTAAAAAACTGGTATTTACGGTTGGCGCTCTTGGCTGTTTAACTTTTGCCCAAGCACAAAAAATCGCGCATTTAAGCTACGATTCTTTAATTAGTTTAATGCCTGAAACCAAAACAGCCACCGAAGCTGCTCAAAATTTCTTAAAAGGCCTTGAACAAGAATTGGTTGCCATGCAAACCGAGATGGATAATAAATACAAAGATTATCTCGAAAAGGAGCCAACCATGAGTGATATGATCAAAAAGAACAAACAAGAAGATTTACAACAATTACAAACCCGTATTCAAGAATTTCAACGTCAGGCTGAAATGGAATACAAGCGCAAACAAGCCGAATTAACCGCTCCTATTATGGAAAAAGCGAAAAAAGGCATTGAAGCAGTTGCAAAAGAAAACGGGTATAAATATGTTCTCGATACATCCCCTCAAACCACCGCTGTGCTTTATAGCGAAATGGGCGACGATATCTTAACCTTGGTAAAAAAGAAACTTGATTCAATGCCTTTGGCTGTTATTCCGGGCGTTGGTGGCCCTGGTACCGGCGGCATTAAACCATTGCCTCCTGCAAAATCTGGCGCACCTGCTGCCCCTGCAAAAGGCGGAAAATAATTTAAAACCCTCTTCATTGAGGGTTTTTTGTTTAAACAAATTCAAAGCTTCGTTGTTATTATGGAACACACCATGATGCAAAACAAATATTCAATTAAGGATTTGGAAAGAATCTCGGGCATAAAAGCCCATACCCTGCGTATTTGGGAGCAACGTTACGAAATTCTAAACCCCGAAAGAACCGATACCAACATCCGATATTATACCAATTCCGACTTAAAACGCATATTAAATATCTCTTTGTTGAACAACAATGGATACAAAATATCAAATATTGCCGAATTAAACGAAGAAGAACTCAAACAAAAAGTCAATAAAATCCTTAATTCCTTTAGTACCGAAAGCGCCCAAGTTGATAATCTAATGCTTTCACTAATGGATATGGATGAAGATAAATTCGAATCCACCATCAACAATTCAATCCTTCATTTTGGATTTGAAAACACCATGGAAAAAGTGGTTTTCCCCTTCCTTAAACAAATGGGAAACATGTGGCTCTCGGGCATCATTAGCCCGGCACAAGAACACTATATTTCTAATCTTGTACGACAAAAACTGATTGTAGGCATCGATAAAATCAATGTCAGCCCAAACAGCGCCTCCAAAAAATTTATCTTTTTCCTTCCCAACGAAGAACTCCACGAAATGGGCCTGTTGTATGCCTATTACCTTTGTAAGGCAAGAGGACATAAATGCGTTTACTTAGGACAAAGCGTGCCCATTGAAGACATTGAAAAAATTAACTTGTCAATCAATCCCGATTTTCTTGTGTCGATTTTAACGGCACAAATGGCCGATGAAAACATGATTAAGTTCTTCGATATTTGCGAAAACAAAATTCAAAACGCTAAATTCTTATTGGGTGGCCGACTCATTGTTAACAAGCCCGAAAACATTCCATTCCCCTCCGATCGCTTCTTTAGCTTCCGTGAGTTCATGGACTTTAAAAAACTAATTTAATTGGCTACTTGCCTAATGAGACTGTAAATTTTTTACAGTCTTTTTTTTTGCCTTACTTTGTGCATTATGCAAGGCCTTTATTTATACAACACATTAAGCAGAAAAAAAGAAGAATTCAACGCCATTAATCCACCTTTTGTAGGATTATATGTTTGCGGACCAACGGTATACAGCGATGTGCATTTAGGCAATTGCCGAACATTTATTTCTTTCGATTTAATTTACCGTTACCTTTTGCACCTTGGTTACAAAGTGCGTTACGTGCGCAACATTACCGATGCCGGCCATTTGGAAGGCGACCGCGATGAAGGTGACGACAAGTTTGCGAAAAAAGCAAAACTCGAACAATTAGAACCCATGGAAATTGTTCAAAAATATACGGTTGGATTTAGAACCATCATGCAATTGTTCAACACCTTGCCGCCAAGCATCGAACCTACAGCCACAGGCCACATCAGCGAACAAATTGAAATGATTAAAGAAATCATGGCAAACGGACTTGCTTATGAAAAAAATGGCAATGTTTATTTCGACGTAGAAAAATACAACACATCTTATAATTACGGTTTACTCACCAACAGAAAACTTGAAGAGTTATTGGAAGGCACCCGTGAACTAAGCGGCCAAGATGAAAAAAAAGGGCGATTGGATTTTGCCCTTTGGATCAAGGCCAAGCCTGAAACCCTCATGAAATGGCCCTCGCCATGGGGCTGGGGATTTCCCGGCTGGCACATTGAATGTTCGGCCATGAGCAGAAAATACCTCGGCGATACTTTTGATATTCATGGTGGCGGTATGGATTTACAAGCCACGCACCACACCAATGAAATTGCCCAATCACAAGCTTGTTATCATACTGCGCCCGTCAATTATTGGATGCATACCAACATGCTAACGGTTAACGGTGTGCGCATGAGCAAAAGCGCCGGCAATGGTTTTTTACCTTTAGAACTTTTTACGGGAAATCATCCTTTGTTGGAAAAAGGTTATGAGCCCATGGCCGTAAAGTTTTTTATGTTGCAAACACATTACCGCAGCACGCTTGATTTTAGCAATGAAGCGCTTCAGGCCAGCGAAAAAGGTTTTGCTCGCTTAATGGATGCCTACAAAACATTGCAAAATTTAAAAGCCTCAGCCACATCCGATGAAGACATTGCAGCATTAAAAAACAAATGCTACGAGGCCATGAACGATGATTTTAATACCTCAGTATTAATTGCCCAATTGTTCGATGCCGTTCGAATCATCAATTCAGCCAACGACAATAAATTAAATTTAACGCAAGCCGATATCGATCTTTTAAAAAGCATTTACCAAGATTTTGTTTTTGATGTACTCGGACTAAAAGAAGAAGAAGGCAACCAAAAATTACAAGCGGCTTTAAACCAAGTCATGACCATGGTTTTGAACCTTCGTGCAAAAGCTAAACAAGACAAGAATTTTCAATTAAGCGACGATATTCGAAACCAATTAATCGCTTCAGGATTTCAAATCAAAGATTCAAAAGATGGAAGCAGCTGGACTTTATAATAAAATTAATTTTTCGAGGTGGATTGGAATAACGCTGCTTGCCATTGTTGTGGCCGCTTGTGAACCAAATCAACCTGAGAAAAAAACTGAAACGGCACCCCAAGAAAATAAAAACATCGAATTGGTGCCCATGCTTTCGTATTCACTTGTGGCAAAATATCCGCACGATATAAATTCATTTACCGAAGGACTATTGTTTTACAAAGGGCAACTGCTCGAAAGCACAGGAGCGCCCGAATATTTAAACCAAACCCGCTCTGCCGTTGGTATTGCCGATTTAAAAACCGGCGAATTCAAAAAGAAAATTGAAATCGACAAAAAAATTTATTTTGGTGAAGGCATCATTGTGATGAATAATTTATTGTATCAATTAACCTACACCAATCAAGTGGCCTTTGTTTACGATGCCAATACATTCGAGAAAAAAATTCAATTTAATTATACCAACAAAGAAGGCTGGGGCATGACCACCGATGGCACCTCCATTATCATGAGCGATGGCACCGAAAATTTAACTTATATCAATCCAAGTAATTTTCAAAGCACCAAAACAATTCAGGTGACTGAAAACGGTTTTGCCCTTGAGCATTTAAATGAATTAGAATTTATCAATGGCTTTATTTATGCCAATGTATGGATGACCCAATTCATTGTAAAAATTGATCCCAATACCGGAAAGGTGCTGGGTAAATTCGACTTAGACGATTTGTACCGCGATGCCAAAGCAAAAAACATCAACCTGCTTGAAATGAATGGTATTGCCTACGACAAGGATGCAAACAAAATATACATCACAGGCAAGCTGTGGCCGTATTTGTATGAGATAAAGATTTAGCGGAAGGCTGATTAGCCTAATTAACTTGTCATGCCTTATATTTTTTTGGGCATTTTTTTGAAGGAACAATAAATTATTTGGCATTAGCGCCAAAGAGTGGGTTATTGAAAATAGGGCCAATCACTCCAATTACCGGCTATAGCGATTTTGGCTGTAATTTTTCCAACAATATTTCCCCATTTACTTATCAAGTAACAGTTCCCGCCGCTGTTGCTTCAGGCGCAACCTATAATTGGACATTACCTAGTTTTTTACAAATAAGCCAAGGCACATCATCAAATGCAAATTCGATTACGGTAGATATAAATAACACTGGTTCAGGCGATATTTTATGTCAAGTATCAAAAAGTATTCAAGGTATTACATTATTATCAGATATTGTAAGTTATCATGTTGATGTATGTTGTTTACCATTTGTTAGCTATATATGTTATGCCTTTAACAATCCAACATGTCAATACGGACATAGATATTATGTTGAATACGACGACAATACCCAGTCATTTAATACAGTTCAACTCGACGTCACAGCAGGAGCGGGTATTGATTTAAATCCGAACGACGCGAGCCCCTTAACTGCAAATCAGGCTGATAAAACGTTTTTATTTCGAACATATGACAATGTTTATACCTTGCCTGATCAAATTGATGGAGAAGATTATTGGAAATTTACCAATCCAAACATTGCCATTAGCGGTATGAACATCAACGGCCAATTTCATCCCAATTGCGACCCTAATAACTGGCAAGAAGTGTACAATTGTGACCATATAAATCTTAATTTAAATTTAGAATCCGGTGAAGCGTGCGGCATTGATATCAAATATGATCCGGTAACTAAAAACTGTGATGAAGATCCCGCTGGTTTTCATTTTTTTGGTTCCATTCCTTTTCCGTTAAGCAGCGCTAATCCGCTTACTAATTTTGATTTGTTGGATTTAAAAGACAAATACGAACAAGGCTTAACCACCAAACCCGGTTACTACAAACTTACTGCCATTGTTACAGATTGTTGCGGGAACAAGACAAGCGCCTCAACATATGTGAGGGTGTTATCGGGGATTTCGCCGAATTTTAGTTTAGAAATTTTTGATTATAATAACACAAATCTAGGTTTCTGTGGCGGAGGAAATTGTTATTTACCTGCATCAACGAACATAAATACTCCAAATAATGTAGGTTCTCAATCTATTAGTTTCACAGTTACAGGTAACACAGGAAATATAACGACATTGAATGTAAATGTTGTGGAGTTTGATAATTTACTAGGCATCCCAATTGGTCCTGTAATTATAAATGAAGATAGAAACTGGTTCAATAACAACACAGTAACTAATTTGAATTTAAATAATTTTTGTGCCCCTCTTTCTACTTGGCTCACTACACCTCCTTCTACCGCACCCACTTGTAACATTAGTTCTCCAAGCGGAGGCTATAGTGGCTTCAAATCATATTTCGTTTCTCAAACAACAAGTATAGCATTTAAGTATTATAGACTAATTGTTACACTTCGTAATCCTTGCAGCTCAACTTCTAAATATGCATACTTGTATTTTAATACAAATACCTCTAACCGTGCGGCTATCACAGACCTTCATAATTTAGAAAATAATAGTTGCAAAGTGTCAGTGAATCCTAACCCAGCTCAAAATGAACTCAATTTTAATTTCATTAACAAATCAGGCGGATCTATATTGATTCAGTTATTCGACATAAGCGGAAGAGTAGTAAAAACCATAAAAAAAGACGATTTGAATGGAAGTGAAGAGCAACATATTAAAACCGATGTTCAGAATCTCGAGAATGGAACTTATTTTTGGGAAGTTTCATGTAATGAATTTAATAAATTTGGTAAAGTTATTATTACGAGATAATAGCTACAGAAATAAAGCTTGAAAATTTCAAGATTGCATTTTTGTTTAAAGATTGTTTTTTTAAATTAATAAAATTACATTTACTATAGTCATACTTTTATGAAAAGTCTATTAATTCCACTCATAACATTATTTTCTTCAATTTATTTAAGCGTTAATTCTCAAAACTACAAATGGGATTGGTTAAAAGGTGGAGTAAATGGATTTACAGCATATCAAAACGTAACAGATAATAGCGGCAATACTTATGTTGTTGGTTCAATAGGGCAAGCAAATACTGTGATTGGAACCACAACGTATAATCCAATTAATGGAGACGGAGTATTGATTAAATATGATAATAATGGCAATGTTTTATGGTCGGTTGTCATCAGCGGAAATGCCGGAGAAGTATTTAGCGGGATTTCTATTGATGGTAGCGGCAATTTATTTCTGACAGGCATGACCGAAGGCACTTTAGTTACAATCGGAAGTTCTACTTTTTCAAATTCAGGCGCGTTTTCGTTTCCCGATATTGTTCCATTTATTTCCAAATTTGATAGTAATGGAAATCTTTTGTTTTTAAAATTTATCGGACATACCAATTATCTTTCTGCTATTTCATTGAAAATAAAAGTTGGCACAAATTCAGTTCTAATTTATGGTTCGAGTCTATTAAGTTCTACTCTTTCTATAAGTAACAATACTTTTGTTAGTCAAAATACAGATTTTTTTATGGCTAGTTTCGACATAAATGCTAATTTAAATTGGGTAAAATTTTATAGTGCACCAAGTTACGATTTTCTCTCCGATTTAATAGTTCAAAAAAACGATGATGTTTGTTTTGCTGGCAGCACAACCAGTCCATCATTGACAATTGAAAACTACACTATTTCAAACCCTACTGGCACGACCAATTTGGGTTTTGTTACACTAATGAATTCAATGGGTAATATAAAATGGTTGAAAACGTTTTCAAATGCGGATGTATCCAACCCAAAACTTGCTGCACTTAATACAAACGCAATTTATTTAGGTATTTCTTTTAGTTCATCTGCTTTAAGTATAGGTTCAAATACCTACGCAAGTCAAAATAACGATTGCTTAATTTCCCAAATAGATAGTTTGGGTAATTATAATTGGAGCAAATTAATAAGCGGCAACAATGGGGGCAGAATTGGTAGCTTAGCCGTAAATCAAAATAATTATGTTTATGCAACTGGTACCAGCTCAAGCAGCGTGCTATCCACCAGTAATTATTCTGTTGCAAGTAGCAATACAGTTAATAATTTATTCTTTGCCGCATTTGATGCACATGGCAAAGATTGGTGCATATTGATATCAAGTCGCCCTAATTCAACATCATTTAGTAATATAATTCCTTTTTCCATCTCGATGGACGCAAACAATAATGGCTATATAGTGGGCACCAACCAATTAGATTTAGTCTGTGGCTCTTATACAATATCAAACACATCACAAGCGCCTTCTTTCATGGCCAAAATTAAACTCCTCAACGGTGTTGGCATTCAAGAATCATTTTTAGAAAAGAATGAAATAAATATTTTCCCTAACCCAGCATCATCCGTATTAAATTTTAATTCGCAAACATTTAAAATTGCCAGTTTAGAGATATACAATACTCTAGGCCAAAGCATTTATCAAAAAAATTATGCAGATTTAAACCAAAGTCTTGATGTTTCGTTTTTAAACGCAGGCGTTTACTTTGTAAAAATTCAAAATCAATTTTCGCAAAAAACAATTAAGTTTATTAAAGAATAGGTTTGTTAGAATGAGTGAATATTAGGATTTATTCTAAGAGTTGCCTTTTTTACTTTTAACAACTCATAGGGCTCGGTATTCAGCGCTTTTGCAATCATGAGTATTTGTGTCAGGCTTATATTTATTTCACCCCGCTCAATTCGCCCTATTTGATTTACCCTTCAACCTAATTCGAAAGGTAATTAATTTTGCTTGATGCCTTCCTCTCTGCGAATTTGTTTTATTCACCTACCAAATTTTTATAAAATGAATGTAACGTGAATAGGCCCTCATGGCCTAAATTTTGAAAAACTTGCAAAATGAAATAACCCAAATTTCGGTTAGTACAAATTTTATTGTATCTTCAAATAAATTTAAACCCTATTCAAATTATGAAACCCGATAATATTGATTTGGAAATTGGTAAATTTCTAAAAATAGCAAGAACTACTGCCGGATTCAAAATAATTAATGTTGCCAAGGGCATTGGCGTCTCAGAAAGCACCATTTGTAAAATTGAATCCGGAAAAATGCACCTTTCAATTAGTAGGTTAATAAAAATGTTTGCTTTTTAAATATTCCGATTGAACAATTATCTGCGTTTAGCGAAAAAAAAGTAATAAGCTAATTTCAATTCTAACACCATAATTTTTTTATCCCCGAAAAAATAAAATGTTTTTTAGGTAAGCTATTGATAATTTTTAAATCCTGTACAACAGTACTCTCTTCATTCAAAAAATCCAAAAGGTCATTGATCTTGTTGTTTTGAAATAATTTTTCAAACACCGTTTTAGCCGGCACTTCTTTTTTGTTCAACACATCCAAAAGCACCTTGTCGTAATAATGAAAACGCGCCGGTTTTTTTACAAGGCTAATTTTATCATTCTGATTTTGCAATTGCATTACAATGTCTTTCACCGCTTTCTGTATAAAATAAAAAGTGTAGCCGCTGCTGGCTTTGCTGGCATTGCCCGCCGTGCCTATATTCACAACTTTTGGTCCAAATGGATTTATAAACGCACTTTCAAACATGGGTATTTGCCCCTGCTCTTCTTCTAAAATTTCATAAGCAATATCCTTGTACTTTTTGTGGATATAAGCCATTATCTCGGCATCATATTCCTCCACCGAAATGGCATGATTCGAAAATCCGGTGTATTCAATTAATGCTACTTTTTTAGAATATGGAATGGTGTAAACAAAACGACAATCGTTTTTTTGATCTATGCCAAAGTCCATAAAAACCGGGCTCTCCGCATCAACCACCTCTTTTTCAAATGCCACTTTCCATCCCTTAAAATGTTGTACAAAATTCACATGATTTTGCTTTGCATCTACCTTTTGAATGGCGCTGTTAAAAATTAATTTTGCAGTATAAGTTGTTTGTGTGGTTTGCAGTTCGGCCAAATGTCCATCACCTTTTATTTTTAAAATGTTGGCATAAACAATTTCAAAACGATCGTCGCCACTTAATTCATTCAAACAATAATTGTAAAAATCGATGCCTCTAATTAAACAATAACGATAGGGCGATATATCAAATGACATTGTTTTATCAGCAGCAAAAGTTAAATGATTCCACTTTTTGTGTATGATCGGCGCATACCACTGTTCCTCAGTTTTTGTCCAAAAACACCAGGTTCTGTCGTTGGTGTTTTTTGGTGTTTTGTCAATTAACAAGATTTTCGAAAAAGGAACTTTTGATTGTTTTAATTGCACCGCCAACGAGAGGCCTGCGCAGCCCATACCGGCGATGATATAATCGTAATCTTGGCGCATTTTATGCCTTTTGACGAAGCTTTAAAGCCTCCACAAAATATTTTGGCTTCACCAACAACATGCCAAAACTTTCGCCATCATATTTGCCAATGTGTTTGTGGTGCATTTTATGTGCCCTTCTTAATGCAAGTACATAAACATTATTCGAGCGCGTAAACCATTTGAATCTTTGGTGAATAATCACATCGTGCACCATAAAATAGGCAAAACCATACAGCATAATGCCAAAGCCTACAAAAGTGTACCAGGCATAATGATCGAGTGCGCCAAACAGAATACAAAAAAAACTGGGGATGGCGTACATCAGAAAAAACCAATCGTTTCTCTCAAACCACGAATCGTGATCTTTTTTGTGATGATCAGCGTGCAAATACCACAATAAGCCATGCATGAT
>CANGGP010000017.1 GCA_947453445.1 Sphingobacteriaceae bacterium | reverse complement strand
GGTGCTAAACCGCATCAGCGAAGCAAAAAGCAAACTCATTTCTGCACAACATTATTTAAACAATCCCATCACACAACAAGAAGACCAAAGCAGCCGTAAACCCATGCTGGGTAAGGTTTACGAAGCATATCAGCGCCGCAATTTTAAGGCAGGCGCCATGGATTTCGACGATTTGTTATTTCAAACCAATGTTTTATTGCGCGATTTTCCGGATGTACTATTAAAATACCAAAATAAATTTCGCTACATCTTAGTGGATGAGTACCAGGATACCAATTTCTCTCAGTACGTCATCATCAAACAATTGGCCGCGCGTTTTCAAAACATTTGTGTAGTTGGCGATGATGCCCAAAGTATCTATGCCTTTAGAGGTGCCAACATTCAAAACATCCTCAATTTTGAACGCGATTACCCCGATTTACAAACATTTAAACTCGAACAAAATTACCGCAGCACAAAAAACATTGTTGAAGCTGCCAACCAAATCATCGCGAACAACAAAGACCAATTCAAAAAAACCGTTTACACCACCAATGAAGAAGGTCAAAAAATAAAAGTATTCAAGGCTTCAACCGATAACGAAGAGGGACAAAAAATTGCCAATAATATTTTTGACACGCGCATGCAAAGCCAAGTGCAAAACAGCGACTTTGCGATACTATACCGCACAAACGCCCAGTCTAGGTCTTTTGAAGAGGCTTTAAGAAAACTCAATATTCCTTATAAAATATACGGCGGCATTAGTTTTTACCAACGCAAAGAAATAAAAGACCTGCTCTCTTATTACCGTTTGGTGATTAATAATGATGACGACGAAAGTTTAAAACGCATCATCAACTATCCTGCCCGTGGCATTGGCCAAACAACCATCGACAAAATTTCAGTGGCCGCTGCCGAACACGATATTAGTATGTGGACCGTGATTAGCAATTTGAAGGATTTTAATTTGGGCATCAATGCGGGTATTAGCGGAAAAATCAACGATTTTGTAACACAAATCAAAACTTTCAACCATCTTCTACCTTATAAAGATGCCTATGAATTGGCCAACCACATTGCCGTAAACACAGGCATTGTGAAAGAACTTTTTGCAGAAAGTAAATTAACCCCCGAGGGCGTTAGCCGTTACGAAAACATACAAGAACTTTTAAATGGCATTAAAGATTATGTTGAGCAACCGCGTACCCCGCAAGAAGACGAGTTGAGTCAATTGATCAAACCTACCCTTAACAAAGGCGAAGAAGAGCACTTATTTAAAGAAGAAGTAAACGATTACCTTAAAACACTCGATGAATTTATGCAGGAAATTACCCTGCTCACCAATGTAGATTCGGAAGATGAAAAAGACCAAGACAATAATAAAGTGAGCATGATGACCATCCACTCTGCTAAAGGATTGGAGTTTCCGTATGTTTACATTGTTGGTTTAGAAGAAAATTTGTTCCCTTCGCAACTCAGCATAAATAGCCGTACCGAACTTGAAGAAGAACGCCGTTTGTTTTACGTAGCCATTACCCGCGCCGAAAAGCAAGCCACACTTAGTTATGCGAGCACCCGTTACCGTTATGGCAACATTACTTATTGCGAACCAAGTCGCTTTATAGATGAAATAGACGAACGTTTTTTAGAGTACCCTGAAGGCAATTCTTTTAAACCCTTCGACGGCACCGATCCGTTTGCCGCTTTTAGAAACCAATTCGAAGCAGGAAACAAGAGCAACGAAAAAATCATTGGCAGCGGCGGAAAAGAATTAAACTTTCAAGCCAAACCCAAAAAATTAATTCGTCTCAACTCAAGTTTAAGCACCTCGCAATCGCAAGCCATCGATTTAAGTTTAAATAAATCATTAAACGTTGGCGATTTGGTTTTACATGAAAAATTCGGCAAAGGGCAAATCAGCGAAATCATTGGTGTTTGGCCCGAAACAAAGGCCATTATTAACTTTGAGCAAAACGGTAACAAAAACCTGCTCCTTAAATTTGCAAAACTGAGTAAATTATAAACACAAAGCCTTTCGTAAAATCGCGCTTTGGCTGAGTGAGCCATTTTTTTTTATGTTCTATTTTTTATACTTTTAGTAACCAATAATTCACCACCGTATGATCAAAAAACTAACGCTTATATGCCTTGCTGTTTTAGCCAGCACTTATTTTAAAGCACAAAATCAACAATCGAGTTGCGGCACTTCTGCTCCAGGCGATGCTTGGGACAACTGGATGAACAGCCAAGTTGAAAATTTTAAAAAACAAGCCGGTAAAGGCCAAATTGTGAACTACACCATTCCTGTGATTGTGCACATCATTCATTTTGGCGAAGCCATTGGTACTTTCCCAAATATCGATTCAAACCAAGTGTACTCACAAATGCAAGTGTTAAATGCCGACTTTGCAGGAAGAGGAACTGGTACCGTTAACGTACCTTCATACTTCAGCAACTTAATTGCCAACACCGGCATCCGCTTCTGTATGGCACAACAAAATCCACAAGGCACCAATTTGCAAGAGCGAGGTATTGACCGTGTAAGCGCCATCGTAAACGCTTGGCAAAGCCCTGCTACACCAACACTCGATCTTAAAACTTATTTAAATACCGTTATTATTCCGGCAACCATTTGGGATCCCACAAAATATTTCAACATTTGGATTAGCGACAAACCACCGGTACAAGATTGGAATGGTATGGCCACTTACCCTACAGGTACCGGCCTTACAGGTTTATTCGGCGGACAATTCGGTACTTCTACCAATGATGGTATTTGGGTTTGGGCAAAAGCTTTCGGAACTGTTGGCACAACACAATCACCGTACGACAAAGGTCGTACTGCTACCCACGAAATTGGTCACTGGTTAGGTTTACGTCACATTTGGGGCGATGGTAACTGTTTGTCAGATTATTGCAACGACACACCTACCGCTAAACAAGCACATTATGGCTGCGTTACCAGCACGCCAATTGATGCCTGTGGTGTAAACTTAAGTCCAAATGGCGAAATGCCAATGAACTTTATGGACATGACCAACGATGCTTGTAAATACATGTTTACCCCTGCTCAAAACATCCGTATTCAAACGGTGATGAGCCAATGTCCAAACCGTAATTTATTGGGCTCGCACGCCTTGTGCACTGCCAGTGTAACTTCAGCTGTACCTGCCTCTTCAGCCATCGCCTCATTTAATTTAAACAGTTCTCAATGTATTGGTGGTGCATTTACCCCATTTAACACATCGTCAGGTACGCCAAATCCAACTTATATCTGGAGCGCTTCACCTGCCGCTAATTTTAGCCCCGCAGCAACGGTGCCTAACCCTGCTATTTCATTAAGCAATCCAGGCACATACACTTTATCTTTGGTGGCAACCAACAGTGTCAGTTCTTCAACTTATACCATGTTGATTACCGCTTCAGGTTCATGTCAAGCCATTCCGCTTTGCCTCGATTCTATTAAAATGATTAAAAACGTTGATACCCTTACAACTTACAAAGCACCAAACAGCAGTTTGGTAATCGGTTGTCAAACAGGTTTTGCAGGATTCTTAACAGGTACCAATTGTTACAAAGACAAAGCCTTTGCGCAATACTTCCCACCTTCAACGTATACGGCCTTCACATCGCCGCAAGTGAATAGCGCCATTGTATTTTTCGATAGTTCTGGCACCAAAGGACCGGGTATTACCACACAAATTTATTGCCGTGTTTATGGCGGTAGCGTAGGCGGCGGTCCGGGTGCTGTTGCCGGTTCAAAAAACGATAGTTTGGGTAAAATTAAAAATTCAGTTAAAACTGCGTCTGTCTCTTATCTCGGCAAATCGGGATACGTTATCCCTAACACAAAAATTATTCCGTTCCGTTTCGATTTCCCTAGTCCGGTTATAGTGAACCCAGCTTCAGGTTTCTTTATCGGTGTTGAATCGCCAATTTTATCACCACTCGATTCAATTAAAATTATGCACAATACACGATATAATTCAGCCGTTGATTCAAGTGCGTGGTACATGCAATACAACAATACTTGGCGAACATTCCGTTACCAGCGAAACGCGAAAATTCAACTGGCCATTATCCCCCAAATTACTTGTAGTCCTGTTTTAGGCTTAAAAGAAAATAAAGCCGCATTAAGTGCTAATGTTAACATCATGCCTAACCCAAGCGATGGGATATTTAGCTTAATCTTTACACTCCCTAAAGAAGAATCAGTAGACATTACCATTGTAAACTCACTGGGACAAGTTATTTCAACCGATAAAATTGAACACGTCAACAACCAAGTGTTCGATATTAATTTAAGCAGTAAGCCAAACGGCATCTACTTCGTCAACATTCAAACGGCAAATGAAAAAACCGTCAAAAAAATAGTGGTGAATCACTAAAATAAAAAAGCCGCTGAAATTTCAGGGGCTTTTTTTTTAAACAAAAACTTAAAATATTCATTTTTAGGGCGCATCCCATAAAGCAAAAAACCATGAAATACTTGGCGTGTTTTTGCTTTATGGGTCGGGCTGTCACTACTCGCTTTTTTTTGCGAAAAAAGAGGCCGCAAAAAAAGAGCTCAAACATGCCTATCGGCCCGTTCCATCCCTTGCGCACACAGCATTTAAACTTTGTTTATCACGGCGTTTCTTTAAGATTTAATAAAAATGAACTACCTTAAATGAAACTCAAACAGTTAGTTTTTCATAAATCATCACATTAGAAAGTTCATTTACAATCTTAGATAAATTTCATTTACAATATTTTCATATTTTTGTTGTATTAATTATGAAAAGAATTTTAATCCTCTTTTTATTTACTTTTTTAATAACCGCGTGTTCAAACAGAATCGACACTAGTGATGTTTATGGTGAATGTTTTGAGAATTTAAAAGCCCATAAAACTCAACTACTCGAAATGTATAATTTTAATATTCCAGATTCTGTTGATTCAAAAAAAATCATAGCAACTTATTTTCAGTCTGAACCGAAAGCTCACGTCATTATTTGTTATAAAGACTCTAGCCATCTAATTGCTAGAAAACTCTCTTATTTTATTCAAGGTGGCTTTGAATCTGAAGATTTATTCTTTCTGAAGATGAATGAATTCAAATCTATTTCTACCGGACACGAATTTGTTGTAACACCTACAAGGGTTAAAATCTTCCCTAAATCTTCATCTTTAAGCTATGTAAGGGAAGAAATTAGAATCGATGTGGCCCCTCAATGAGTATAATCTCTAAATTATTAAGGTATTTTGATTGGTTAATAATAAATTCATTTTGAATTCTAGAATTTCCAAAATTCATCACATCAAAACAAGGAAATAAATTAGCATATTTACAAAGCTAATTCTATTGTTATGAATCTTTTTACAATCAATACCGGTCATTTTAAATTAGATGGCGGCGCTATGTTTGGCGTAGTGCCTAAAAGTATTTGGCACAAACTAAATCCCGCCGACGATAACAATATGTGCAGCTGGGCACTACGTTGCTTATTAATTGAAAACGGTAAGCAATTAATACTCATCGACAATGGCATGGGCAATAAACAAGACCAAAAATTTTTTTCGCATTATTATTTGCATGGCGATGATACACTTGAGAAATCCCTAAACCATTATGGTTTTACTGCCAATGATATAACGGATATGGTACTTACACATTTGCACTTCGACCACTGCGGCGGTAGCATTCAATACAATGCTGATCACAGCAAGCTCGAACCGGCATTTAAAAATGCCACTTACCACATCCATCAAAAACAATGGGATTGGGCCTTAAATCCGAATCCACGTGAAAAAGCCAGCTTCTTAAAAGAAAACATTGTCCCCATTCAAGAAAGCGGCCAACTTAAAATGCTCGATACCACAAAACAGTTTGCCGACAGCATGTCTTTTAAAGAGGTATATGGGCATACCGAAGCCATGGTATTACCCTTTATTGAATTCAAAGGCCGTAAAATATTATACATGGCCGATTTATTGCCAAGTGCAGCACATGTACCATTGCCTTATGTGATGGCTTATGACGTTCGACCGCTTGAAACAATGAAAGAAAAAACCAAAATTTTACAAGAAGCTGCTGATCAAAATTGGGTATTGTATTTAGAGCACGATCCAAGTATTGAATGTATCACCGTTGAAAACACCGAAAAAGGTATCCGCGTAAAAGAGAAATTTAAATTAAGTGAACTGTAATTATTGATAAATCACCAATGTTTGGCCCTTTACCGCAATATCATTGGGTTTTAAATTGTTCCATTTACGCAAATCCTCCTCGTTGACCCTAAAAAAATCTGCTAAATTTTTCAATGGTTCATTGATCTTCACCACATAATGAATCAATGATTTTTCTTGCGCAACAGAATCAACAGGCGCTTTTAACAAAGAATCTTTCTTTGATTTTAAATCAATTGCACTTCCCGCACTTTCATGCATCACATCATTTAAATAATCAGAATAATCAATTTTTGAATTTTTCGGCAATTTAAATTCATAGTTCTTTCGGGCAGGATTAACCAATACATCCTTCAGTAACCAAGGATTAAAATCCCTCAATTCTTTTACCGTACAACCCAAGTGCCAAGCCAAATACATGAGGTGTGTTACCGAAGTATCCACTTTCACAACCTTAAATGCAATTTGCGATTTTTGATTCAAATGGTGGTGTTTTTGAATGCCAAAGTGTTTCGGACTTGAAAGCAAAGTTTTGTAAGCCAATAAGCGGTATAAATAAGAGCCGGTTTCATCATTCAACAACAAATCAAAATAATTGTCGGTTTTCTGACAATCCAATGCTTTTTGTATGCCATTGATACCAAAATTGTAGGCCGCCGCAGCCAAAGTCCAGTTTTTAAATACCGAATACGCTTGCTTTATCAAGTGACAAGCAGCCAATGTTGATTTTTCCACATGGTATCTCTCATCAATAAAATCATTTACTTCTAATCCAAAGTTATAGGCCGAAATAGGCACCAATTGCCAAAATCCGGCGGCACCGGCCGGTGAAGTTACATTGCTCAAGTGACTTTCAATCACAGCCAAATACTTAAAATCATCGGGCACCCCCTGCTGCTTTAAAATGGGTTCAATCACCGGAAACCATCTTTGTGCTTTTCTAAATAAAATGGCAGAATTGTTTTTCCAATAGGTGTTGTCGTAAAATTCCTCAGCCAAAGCCCGATTAATTTTCACATTGTTGGTTGGTATGGCTTCTCCGCAAAAATCAAGCTTCTGAGGCACAATTAAATTAAACGAATGGTTGTTATTGTCTTGATAAGCCAAGGCATTGTAATTGGCTGAAATAATAAATATTTTGAACACCAAATAAATGAGTAAGGTGCCTAAAAAAACAAAAGCACCAATTAAAAAGGGGTGCTTGTGCTTCAAAAAATCTATGATACCAATCTTCAACGTTTCTTAATCAATGTATTTAAATATAATAACGACGAAACAACAGCAATAAAACCAATGGATGCATAAAACAATGGATAACTAAATTTAATCACCAACCAATACGCCATAATAATTCCTATGCCGCCAACAGCAAAGAATAAAATTGAAATACGCTTTTCAGTTAATCCCCTGTAAAACAAATGGTGCGTGGTATGATCTTTACCACCAACAAAGGGCGATTGCCCAATCTTCATGCGGTTAATCACCACAGTAAAAGTATCAGTTAATGGTAAAATAAATACCAAACAAACAATGATGATATTGGCTATCGGAAAACCATTCACCAATGGCGACGTTGGATTGTTCCAGCAATTATCAATACCCATTACCGCTAAAAACGCGCCCAAAAATTGAGAACCCGTATCACCCATAAACATGCGTGAAGGATGAAAATTAAAAACTAAAAAACCAAACAAGGCACCCAACACGCCTAAATTTAAAAGGGTTGAATAACTCGCAGTATTAAATAATGATACATTCACAAACACCATAAAAGTACAAGCCAGTATCGACACAATGGAGGTTATACCATCCATATTATCCAGCATGTTTACTGAATTCATTAAACCAACCACCCATAAAATAGTGACGATATAATCAATAAATTGGTTTTGAAAAATATTGATGCTGTGGTTTGAAAAAATCAAAATAAGGGCACAAAATATTTGGGTCAAAAATTTCAACAATGGCTGGGTGTTAAAGGCATCATCGGCTAATCCCATCAAGAAAGCCAAAGTGGAAGCCATTAAAATGCCAATGATATAAATATTGAATCCCGAGTTTTTAGGTGGAACAATAACCGTAAAAATAAAAGCAAATAAAAACACCACGTAAAAAGAAATACCACCCAAACTTGGCTTGGCATTCGGATTCCATCTGATTTGATTGTGCTGGTATTGTCGTATTCCTAACGTTTGCGCAAAACGCAATAAAATGTAATTAATGAGTAATGAAAACACAAAACACACAACAAACAAGGTGGTAATTAAAAATTGAAAACTTAAATTCATTTGTTTGTGTGTAAGGGTTTAAAATAAACTGATGTAGTCTTTAAAGGCTTTACCCATTAAATCTTTTTCCGATAAAAGCGGTGCTTCTATTTTCCAATCTATGGCCAAATCTTTGTCGTTCCATACAATGCAATCTTCAGAGGCTTTGTTGTATACATTGGTACATTTATACGAAAAAATGGTATTATCGCGCAAAGTGGCAAATCCATGCGCAAACCCTTCAGGAATGTACATCATGGCTTTATTTTCTTCGTTAAGTTCTAAACTAAACCATTTGCCGTATGTGGCCGAATCTTTGCGAATGTCGACTGCCACATCCAATACGGCACCGGTTATCACACGCACCAATTTACCTTGTGCAAACGGATTGTTTTGAAAATGCAAACCTCTTAAAACACCTTTTTGAGAGAGTGATTGATTGTCTTGTACGAAGTTTAAATTTAAACCTGCGGCTTTAAAAGATTGTGCACTGTAACTTTCAAAAAAGTACCCACGGGCATCCGCAAACACTTTGGGTTTTATAACAAATAGTCCTTTTAAATATGTTTCTTCAAATTCCATTATGCTTTCTTTTTCTTTTTCCCGAATTTAGAATTATCATCTGTGTAATATCCGCTACCATAGCCATAACCGTAGCCATAACCATAGCCATAATTGTAACTGTAAATTTTTCTGCTTACATCCACATCGTTTAACACAACCGACAAGTTTTTTACATTCGATTCTATTTTTAAACGATCTAATATTTGCGTAAACTGTTTACGTGAATAACCGGCCCTAAACACATAAATTGGGTAGTGTGCTTTTTGAATCGATGCAATACCATCGGTTACCAATCCAATTGGGGCATTATCTATTACGATGTAATCAAAACTGTTCGACAATTCTTCTAACACCATATCTAATTTCTCACTCAAAATTAATTCTGAAGGATTTGGCGGTGATGGTCCGGCTGTGATAAATTTTAAATTTTCAAGCGGACTATTCATAAAGCAATCTTTCACTTCATTCAAGCCTGTTAAAATGGTACTCATACCAATGGCATTGGTTACACCAAATCCACGGTGAATTTTAGGCTTGCGCATATCCAAGTCAATAATCACCACCCTTTTACCGGTAAAGGCCAATACCCCGGCAATGTTAATGGCCACAAAGGTTTTACCCTCACCACTAATGGTTGATGTAATGGCAACAATTTTAGTGCCCGGTGAATTATCAATAAAACTTAAATTGGTTCGAATCGATCTAAAGGCCTCACTGATTAAGGCTTTAGGATTCTTATCCACAATTAATTGCGATACAGGAATGTCATTCGGGTATTTTGGTACAACACCCAGTAAGGCCACATTACCACTCGAATATTTTGTAATATCACCAATGGTATAAATTTTATCATGAAACAAATAACGTACAAAAACCAATAACAACGACAATACTAGCGATACCACAAAAGCGATGATAATGGCCGATTTTTTGCTTGGCGATACAAGGGCACCCGGACCATTTGATTTTTCTAAGGGTAAATTCTTTGACACATAACCGGCTTTTGAAATTTGAAATTCAGTTTTCTTTTCCAACAACATGGTATAATATTTCTCGCTGATGGTATACATCCTGTTTAAGCGCGAAAACTCAACCTCATCTTCCGGATTTTGTGACATTTTTGATCTAAAATCAGAAGATTTTTCTAACAAACTTTTGTACTTGGTTTTATACTTTAAGCGCACAGCCTCTAAGCTTTCCAACAACAATTTCTTTTGATTCTCAAGTTGAAAATTAATTTGCTTAATGTTTTCGGCATCAGGCTTTAATTGGTACAACAAATTTTCTTTTTCTGCAATTAACTTCGATATGGCTTGCGTAATTTCCTTGATAGATGATTCATATTCCGAACCACTTAACAAAGAAACAATTTGATAATTGTTAATGCCCTTGTTGCGAGAAATACTGTTTTGAATTTCAGTCAATATTTTCTCGTCGGTTTGTACTTGCAACATTTGATCCTCAACAGTTGAATAACGTGCCATTTCAGTACTCATCAACTTATCTTTGTCGCTGTAATTTTTTTCTTTCTTAAACCTTTGCAAATCGCTTTCATTGGTTTTTAAGGCATTGGAAATACTTTCCAATTGAAAATCGATGAAGGCCAAAATATTGGTCGAACTTTCACTTTTACGCTCAACATCATATACCAAATACTCTTCTGTTATAGCGTTCACAATATCACTGGCTTTGTGCTTATTCACATCCGTAATTTTTAATGAAATGGTTTTTGCCAAATCACTTAAAGTACGAACGGTTAATTTGTTTTTTAAAGCTGCTGTTACCGCGTCCTTGTCTTCTGCCGTAAAATACAATGCCTTGTTTTCTTTCACCATGGCAGTTACCTGCTGTGCCGGTATTTTAGGATTTAAATAAACATTTACATCAAATGCTTCAGTGAATAACCAATCGTTAATCACAAATTTAAAGTTGCGTTTACCCGATTTTAAAGTTCCACCTGTTAAAGTACTATTTAGTTCAACATACAATTTTTCGCCATAAACAGCCGGATTTTTTATGTTGATTTTAACCAAATAAGGTGATGAATGATAAAGCTCGTTGTTTTTAAAAGTTCCTTCACTAAAGTAGTTCACACTAATATCCATGCGCTCAACCACCCTTTTTAAAAACACCTTCGAGCGTATTTGCTCGATGGCCTCAGCCAGTATATTTTCGTTTTCGCCACCTGTATTAATTTTCAAAATATCACTGGCCTGATTACCATCATTAATTTGTAATACCGCCGTTGATTCATATATGGATTGGCTGTATCGCAAATAAATAAAGGCACAAACCGACGAAAGCAAGAAGAAAGAAATAATCCAATATTTACTTTTATTAAATAAAAAGGCTAAAACACCAATATCAAGTCCTTGATTTAACTTTTCGGTTATATCTTTTAAATTATTATTGCTGCTGTCGACCTGCGGATTAAACATATTATCTTATTTTAGAAAACTGGTACAATAAGAAAAGACTCGTTAATAGCGACACAATTGGGGTAACCTCACGGTTAAAGGTGGCCAAAGGACGGTACCTAGGTTCAACATAGATAATATCTCCGGCTTGGGCAATGCTATTACCGGCTTTAATTCCGCCAATGGTCGATAAATCCATCAAATAAACATGTGGCTTTTGACTAGGATCAGTATTGCTGCGAATTAATTTCACCTTGTAAGCCTTTCCGTCTTCAAGTATCCCTCCGGCATTTGCAATGGCTTCCATTATGGTTGTATTGTTATTCGTTAGGTTTAACACCTTGGCCGAACCGCCATTACCCGGAAAAATGATAATTCGTTTATTGGTGATTTTTAAACTTACATAAGGATCAACATACAACACCGAATATTTTTCTTCCAAAAGTTTTTCAGCTTCCTTTACCGTTAGACCCGCCACTACAATTCGGCCCAATAATGGCAACTTTATCACACCATCGCTTTCAACGGTTGCTTCATAATCATTGCGAATAATATTGGCATTAATAGTCGGATCAATCAATTTCATCCCATTATTGGTCACAATTCGACACAAAAAGGCATCGTTTGGTGCAATTTTATAATCAACGCGACTGATTGAATCAATTAAGGTATCGTAATTATAATCCTTGCCGGTTTTAAGCATCAGATTCGACCTAAAAAGTTTGCAGGAATTTAACGTCAGTGCAAAGATGACTAGAATGGTTAGATAACGCATAAGTTATATACAAATGTATTGATTTTTTTTGGGGCAATAAAATGTGTCATTAATCCGGATATTCGATTCTGGCATGGTAAATGTTCATTAATCGTTTCTTAAAAATTTTCTTAATCACGGTAATGTCTTTAAAGGTAATATCGGCATTAATAAACTGATTATTGGCTATTTTATATTCTATCATTTGGTCCACTAAATCATTGATACTTGCCGCATCATGTACCTTTAAACTTCTTGAAGCCGCTTCCACGCCATCGGCTATCATTAACACAGCCGTTTCCTTACTGAATGGTATAGGACCCGGATAATGAAATTTATCCTCCGACAAGGCAGCACTTTCACCCGATTGCTTTTGAAACAAGGCATAAAAATATTTCACTGATGTGGTGCCATGGTGTGTACGTATAAAATCAATAATTTGCTCAGGCAATTGATGCTCCTTGGCCAACTCAACCCCATGAATCACATGGTTAATGATGATGTTGGCGCTATCCAAAGGGTTTAATTCTTGGTGTGGACTAAAACCATGACTTTGGTTTTCGGTAAAAAAACTTGGGTTTTTAATTTTTCCGATATCATGATACATGGCTCCCGCACGAATTAATAACGAATTTCCACCAATATAATAAATGGCCTCCTCCGCCAAATTTGCCACCTGCAAGCTATGCTGAAAAGTTCCAGGCACCTCTTTCGATAAGGTTCTTAATAAAGGATGATTTAAATCGCATAACTCAAGCAATTTAAAATCGGAGATAAATCCAAAAAAACGTTCGGTTAAATATATTAATGGATAGGCCAATAAAACCAACATGGCGCTAATGCAAAGTGGTACATAAGAAGTTAATTTAAAAATCAGCGCAGGACTTGAAAATCCGTATTGGTATGACACAAAAATTAAAACATTAAACACCAATACCAAGAGGGCTGCATTTAAAATCTGCTGCCGTTTGCGCATCTCTGCCACAGCAAATAATGTACCGATACCGGTTAACAATTCTAACAAAATAAATTCCATTTTATCGGCCATAAAAAAACTGCAACTCAACACCACCATCAAATGCGTAAATAAGGCAGCGCGACTGTCAAAAAACACCCTTACCAAAATAGGCACCAAGGCAAAAGGCAGCGCCAAAATCATTAAGCTGTATTGATAAAAAATGTAAGTGCAAAAAACCGAAGACAACAACAACAAATACAAAAATGCCACTTGTTTATTTTGACCAAAAATGGAGGTTCTGAAAAAGGCCAAAAACACCAACAAAATCAAACAAATAATAAACACCAAAAACCATTTCGCCATAAACACCGACAACACAAAGCCATCATGCTTATTTTCGCTGTAATAATATAAATTAATCAGCTTGCGCTTCTCTTCCGTTATAGGCTCTCCGCGCTTTATCAAGGTGGTTCCTGTTTTTAAAACGCTTTTGTACAAGGAAATTTGTTCCAAGAGATGGTTTAAGTACATGTCACTTTTATCCTTGTTGTAATAATAATTAATCACCAAATAATCGAGGTAATTAAAATCCGGAATAATGGGTGCAAAATCTTGTCGTAATCGACCCGCTGCTTTTGGAATTGTATAAAAATCAAAACAACTAACAGCCTCGGCATAATTACCTTCAGCAACATAAACCGATTTCTCGCACATTGAATCTACCATTTCAAAAACCCCCTTGCGGTAAATTTCCGCCATCACTATCATCAATTCATCATAAACCTTTGGTTTGTTGACTTTTAATGTTTGTAGTTGCTTTTCCTTCTTGGCGTTTTCGGCGGCGTTGTATTCAAAAAATAAAGGGGATGTTGCGGCAATTTTTTTTCTCTCCTCGGTAATTTCTGCCTTTGATTTTTCGATGTAAAAATCATCCTCCAAAACCAAATCACGGTAAGGCCATACCGAAGTATAACTGTCGAGTTTATGGCCCTTTACTTCTTTGTTTGGCAGCATCAAAGCCACCAAATAAGAAATCACAAACACCATGCTCAACTTAAATACCAAATTGTGTTTGGCTCTAATTATTTCAAAAAGATTCACAATACAAAGAAAGAATTTACAAACGATGAATGGGTTAAGTCAAAGATACTTTATAAACAGGCCTTGTTGAATATATTTTTTCCACAATTCCCGGCTTTATTAAACAAAGGATCTTTTATTGAGAACCCTGCGAGGGCCTTTAGGCATAGATACCAAACACAACAGGAATTTTATGCATCTCAGGCTTCTTGATTTTTTTCCAATCCCCCACCTTTGCACTGTAAACAAATTCATGTACTCCACTTAAATCTTTACCCACAAACAAATAACTATCGGCATTTAATGTACTGAGGAGCAATTCAAAAATTTGCTCATTTCGATAAGGTGTTTCTATAAAAAATTGGGCCTGTTTATTTTTCAAAGCCATCATCTCCAATTCTTTAATGCGCTTTACTTTGGGTATTCGTTCAATTGGTAAATAGCCCACAAAAGCAAAATTTTGTCCGTTAAACCCACTGGCCATTATGCTGAGTACAATTGCACTCGGACCACTTAGCGGCACCACTTGAATGCCTTTTTGATGGGCTAATTTTACAAGGGCCGCGCCGGGATCAGCAATGGCAGGACATCCGGCGTCACTCATTAATCCTACCGAATAACCTGCCAAAAGCGGCGCTAAAAATCCTTGCACCGATTTTTCTTCACTGTGTTGGTTGAGTTCTTCAATCTTCGCCTTTTGAATATCGGGATAGGCAAAACGTTTTAAAAACGACCTTGCTATTTTTGCGTTTTCACTTACAAAATATTCTAAGCCTTGAATTAATTCAAGATTTTTACTTGGAATATGATCCAATGGCCGTGTTTCACTAATTGGAACCGGAATTAAATATAATTTTCCATGCTGCTTCACCGTGTAATATTAATTAAAATAATGTTTCTTTGTACTGTAATTTATGCTTGGATTAAAACTTCCCACCGACCCAAAATGGGTGAATATAGCCGAACAAAATTTGTCGGAAATTTTAACTGACCATGCTTACTGTGAACAAAAAGCCGCCAGCAACGCCATAAGCATTGTACTTGGTTGGCCCCAACACGATGATTTGGTGCGCAGCATGCTCAGTATTGCCAAAGAAGAACTTACCCACTTTGAAATGGTTTTTGAAAAAATAAAAGCACGTGGTTATACCCTTGGCTTTGAGCGAAAAGATGATTACGTAAATGAATTATACAAATTTATGCGTAAAGGCCATAAACGTCACATTGTGCTTATCGATCGCTTATTATTTGCGGCCATGATTGAAGCCCGCAGCTGCGAGCGATTTAAAATTCTTTCAGGTGAAATAAACGACAGCGAACTAAAAGATTTTTACCGCGATTTAATGATTAGCGAAGCCGGCCATTACACTACCTTTTTAAATTTTGCTCGAAAATACGGCGAAGCATACGAAGATGTGAATAAACGTTGGCAACAATGGCTCGATTATGAAGCCAACATCATTACTAAATACGGCACTAAAGAAACCATACACGGTTAAGCCATGCAATACAACAACTTTCTAATCATACAAACTGCTTTTATTGGTGATGCCATTCTTGCATCAAGTTTAGTAGAGAAACTGCACCAACACTTTCCTTCCGCCAAAATCTCTATTCTGGTGCGAAAAGGAAGTGAAAGCCTTTACGAACAACATCCTTTTTTGCATGAAGTATTGGTGTGGAACAAACAAAGCGAAAAAAATAAAAACCTAATCCAATTGCTTTTTCGCATTCGTAAAAATAAATACGATTGTGTGGTAAATTGTCACCGTTTTGCCAGTTCGGGATTACTCACCGCCTTTTCTGGTGCCCGACACAAAAGCGGATACAAACAAAACCCATTTTCGTTTTTATTCAATACCGCCGTAAAACACGAACTAAGCATTGGTAAACACGAAATTGAACGCTACAATCAATTGATAGAAGATTTTACCGATGCAATTGTTTTTAAACCCAAATTACATGCAAGTGAGGCCGATCAAGAGGCTGTGGAACAATACATCAAAAGCCCTTTTATTTGCATCGCACCCGCTTCTGCCTGGTTCACTAAACAACTTCCGGTCGAAAAATGGATTGAACTGATCCAACAATTAAATCCTGATCAAAACATTTATTTACTTGGTGCCCCTTCTGATAAAAGCCTTGTCGATACAATTATCAGTGGCAGCAAACACCAACACTTGCACAACCTTTGCAGCAAAATATCATTTCTGCAAACCTATGCCCTTATGTCGAAAGCGCAAATGAATTATGTAAACGACAGCGCACCATTGCACCTGGCCTCGGCCTCCAATGCACCTGTAACAGCATACTTCATGTCAACCGTGCCTTTGTTTGGTTTTGGACCCTTGTCTGATAAAAGCACTGTAAAAGAAGTTCGTACACTTTCATGTCGCCCCTGTGGCATACATGGCTTCAAAGCTTGCCCCGAAGGCCATTTCAAATGTGGTCACGACATGCAAGTATAGTTACGCGTGAACAATATCAACAAGCCTTGTTAAAATAAAAAAGCAGGTTTTGTATATAATCTCAGATAAGTGCTTAAATTTATCTTTATGAATCAAACTTTATTAAAAATGACGAACAAACTACGTTTTGCTTTTTTCTTCATTCTAATTTCTGTGGGCTTAAAAGCCAATATCACCAAAAATGACACAGTTGTATGCCCTGTTGACGGCGAAAAAATAATCTTTAAAATCACCACCGGTCTTAATACTTGGGGTTCATACACCGACATGGAAAAAACAGGCACCATGGGCGACTATTATCAGCAGATTATCAATACTTGTCCAAAATGCCATTTCTCGGGTTATATCGAAGATTTCAGAAAAACATACAAGGAAGATGTTTTAAAGTACATCATTGATTATGTGGCGACTTTAAAAGATCGTAAACTCGATGAAGTGAGCCAATGCGAAATGGCAGGCGAAATATTAAGCATTCAAAAAGCCGATAACCGCGACATTGCCTATGCTTATTTGGTGGCATCATACCAATTGCGCATGAACGATTCTTTAAAAGAAAAACGAAAAGATTTACAACGCAAGGTAATTGAATACTACGACCAAGCCGTGCAAATGAAAGAATACGACGAAAATGAAAAAGCATCATATTTATTTTTAGTAGGTGATATGTACCGTCGGGTTGGCGATTTTGAAATGGCTTTAAAGTATTACGACCGCGCCGCTGCTGAAAAGAAAAAAAACAAATGGGTTAAAAATGCCCTTGAATTGATGCGTCCACTGGCATTGAAAAAAGACGATAATAATAAAATTTAAGACACAACTATAATTCTTAATTTTTAATTCTTTATGAAAAGGTCATTTCTCATCTTCCAACTCACCAATCACCTTCATATCGGTGCGGCGATTTTTGGCGCGGCCTTCGGGACTATCACTCCCATCGGGCTTCTGATTGGGTGCAATGGGTTGCGATTCGCCAAAACCTATGGCCACCAATCGTTTTCTTGAAATGCCTTTTTTAATTAAATAATTCACAATGCTTTCTGCGCGGCGTTGCGACAAATCCATATTGAATTCATCATTTCCTTTACTGTCGGTATGCGAATGCAATTCAATAATTAAAGTGGGATTCAAGTTCAAAAAGGTCAACACCAAACTATCAATGGTGCGTTTGGCTTTTTTATCCAATTCGGCGCTGTTAAATTCATAATTAATGTTTGGTAAGGCAATTGGATTAACCGGTTTTTTCTCCACCTTGGTTTTTTTCACCATCTCTTGTCCGGCGCTAAATCCCACAGTACTAACAGATTCACTCTTACCCAAAAATTCTTTTTTCTTTACCACCACTTCATACAATTTATTGGGCTCTAAATAACTTGTATAATTGCCCAAACTGTCGGTGGTAACGGTTTTAAGTAAAAATTTTTCTTTGGTATTTTTATCTACACTGTAAATTTCAACTTTGGCATTGGCCAATGGTTTTTTAGTATTATCGGCAATGGCCCCCTTAAGTTTCACAAAAATCGATTCCTTAATTTTATAATGGTATATATCGTCGCAGCAAGTTGCGTTTGCCAATGCTGCTCCACCTTTGCGATTACTCACAAAAAAACCTTCATCGTGTTTACCGCTGATGCTAAAATAAATATCATCGGCACCTGAATTAAACGGCTTACCAAGGTTTTCAACGCTTACCCAACGTTTTCCGTCGCTGGCAGCTTTGTAAACATCATATCCACCCAAGCCGGGCAAATCATTCGAACTAAAATACAAGCTATGCGTTTCGTTATCGAAAAATGGACTCATCTCATTGCCTTGTGTATTTATTTTTGAGCCGGCATTTTTTGGTTCCTTAAATTCTTTGTGCTTTTTGTCGTAGCTGCTATACCAAATATCAAAGCCACCTTTACCGCCACGGCGATTGCTTACAAAATAAATCACATCCGTTCCTTTAACCGGGTCAATGCCAATGGCAGGCATGGTAGAAGTACTCTTACGCTGATTAATTGGATAAGGTAATTTTTCCGGCTCCGACCATTTGTCGCCTGTTTTTTCTGTCATGTAAATGGCACACACCATCTCGCCTTCATTGTTGGCTTTACAGCGTGTAAAATACAAACGTTTTTTATCGGCACTAAAGGCAGGATTACCAACATTAAATTGCTCGTCATTTAACACAGACCCGAATTCTCCTTTAAACAACCATTTCCCCGACTTTTTTTCTGCCCAATAAATTTTTCTTTTCTTCGCCGCCAAACTATCGTCTTCGTAGATATACTCCTTGCCATTGGTACGAAGCGATGAAAAAATCATTTGATTGTCGCTTAAAAACAAAGGTGCGCTTTCGCTGTTTACTTTGTTAATAGAGCTGTCGAGACGCGTTACCACTGTTTTATAAGTATCCTTACCCAATTTTTGGATTGAATCACAAAAATTAATTTCTAGTCCTGCCTGCTTTTTTAAAGCCTTGTTAAAACCTTTGTATTCTTTTTTAAATTTTTCAAAATCCAATTTGGCAGAATCATATTTACCAACCGATTTCATCATTTGCGCAGCGTAAAAAAGGGCATCACCCGTGCGCGACTTCTGATTTTTATAAACCGTTAAAAAATTAGATTTTGCTTTTTCATAATTGCGAACTTCATAATAAGCAGCAGCCAATAAATAATTGGCCTCATAATCTGTTTTGTTCACTTTAAGATAAGCTTCAAAAAATTGGATCGCCGCATTCGGGTCATTTTGTTTCAAGGCATTTTTTCCCAGTTTTTTCAAAACATGTGCTTCGCTTTCTTTTATAAGCTGCTCGGTGCTTTGGGCTTGCACACCAAAACCAACCAAAACAAATATGATCATCCACCTAATACCGCTCACAAGGAATCAATTTTTTAACCAAGCGCGTGCTCTTGGCCCGATAAATAAATGCCAATTCAAATGCGCCCCTACTATTCACTGCAGTTTTTAGCGTTGAAAAAGTGATGTCGTAACTAAAACCCAAAGTATAATGCCCAATGTTCATGCCCACAGTCGCAATACCGGCATCCGAATTTCGGCCAATACCGCTTCGCCACATTAAGCCGCCAAACAGCGAATTCTCGAAAAAGGCATCCCTACTTAAAACATACTCCACATTGGCCCCACTCACCCAATCACTCGCTTTCGTAGTATATCCATATAAACTATGCAATTTTAAAATAAAACTGTTGCTAACACTATAACTTAAAGCCACATTGTACCCTTGCCGAATATCTAAACTTGTATTTTGACCAAAAAAACTTTCATTGGGTTGCGTTAAGTGAAAAAGGGTTAGCCCTACTTCCGGCTCTACCTTACCCATTTTACGAGAAAAACTCGCCCCTGCATTCAAATCAAAATAACTGTGCACCTGACTGCTAAAGGCTTCGTTGTTAGGCAAAGTATTGTCAAAGCTACCTTTGGTCCAGTTTAATTGATTCGGAAAAGTATTGGCATTAAAATCAATGGTTTTAATCACCATACCGGGTTGAATTCCCAAATGCAATTTATTGTTGCCCCATTTGTAATGCCTGGCAAATGAGCCCATAATTTTATTCACTTGCAAATTGCCACCCGATTTATCGTTAATCAATATAATTCCTGCCGAGTACTGTTTGTTGCGCGGAAAAAAATTCATGTCACCGCCAACCGACATGGTATTGTATGCCTTATTGATTTCGCGCCACTGATTACGGTAGTTTCCAAAAAAACGATAGTCACCTCTGTAATTACCGGTATTGGCCGGATTCAACGACAAGGGTGATAAATAATACTGACTAAAATGCACATCTTGCCCCTTACTGCTAAGTACAAAAAAGCAAAGCCACAAAAGCGCATATTTATGTAAAGAAGTCACTAACGCAGAATTTTTATGGTGCCGGATTTCGAAAGCGTTGTATCTAAATAGGTTTCAACCGATACTTCATAAACATAAGTTTCCATGTTTTGAGGAATACCTTCAAACTTACCATCCCAACCCACTTTTACATCATTTGATTGGAATAACAATTGCCCCCACCGATTAAATATTTTAAAATAATTCAATTTTCTAATGCCCCATCCTCCTACATATACTACGTCATTAATGCCATCGCCGTTGGGTGTAAATGCACTTGGCACATCAATGCTTGTTTTTGGATTGATGTTTACTGTAAACGTATGATAAGTGGTATAACAAACCAATGGCGAATCTTCTGCAATTAAAGTATAAGTTAAACTAACTGTGGTACTCGAAATTGGATTGTAACAATTTACACACGACAAACCTTGAAACACGGGAGACCATGTGTAAGTGTAGTTTTTATCGATGTAGGCATTAATGGGCACTTGCTCACCAATAATCACCGTTGTATCCCAATGCATAATGTTAGGCTTGGCACGCACATATACGCTGTCAACTGCAGCTTCACTCTTACAACCGTTATCGTCAACAATCGACAAAGAATAAGTGGTAGTGATGCTGGCTGTACCCAATGTTGTAAAGGTATTTTGTGAATTAAATTTAACCGAATCTTGATGTGTGGTATACTTCAATACCCCTTTTACCGAACTACCAAATCCCGCAGTACCCGAACCGCTAATGGCAAAGGTATCATTCGGACAAATGGTATCACCGATGTGTAAAAATGCTTTTGGCAATGGTAAAATGGTCATATTTTTAACCGACACTGATTTACAACCATAATCGGTGTTGGTAACAGTTAAAGTGATGGGTACTATACCCGATTGTGTAAAGGTGTGACTGGCTTTTGGTCCGCCGGTTTTTTTGGTGCCGGCAAAATCCCAATCAAATTTTAGCGGCAGTTTATAAGGATTAACAAAGTTCGCTAAAAACTCATCCCCCAGCCCTGCACAATGTTTATAAAGATGATCACTCTGATCAAAATCCGAATCCACTTTAATCACAAACAGCGAAATGGTATCTTGCCGTTTACATGTTTGCCCCATGCCATAATAAAATAAAGTGAGTAAGGTTTTGCCTTCTTGCCCATTGTTAGGATAAATATTGTAGGTATATGGATATGGATTGGGAACAAAATTGGCTGAAAAAGTACCCACCACAACCGGCGTTTGCGGCACATTATCTCCAAAAGCCCATTGCCAAACGCCTACACTCGATGTGTCTTTTATACGAACATGTATTTCATCGCCTAAACAAAATATATTTTTATCCAATTCCAATTTTGCTTTAGGATCCGACACATAAACCATTTGTGTATCTGAACTCGGGCAATAACCGTTCCATGTAACATTCAAAGAAATTTGATAAGCCCCTACATTCGGTAAATTTTGCGTCACAATATTGGTATTCGATTGCAAACCGGTAAAGGTCCACAAAGTATTGGTCATAGGCGTTACAAATAAACTGGTATTACTATTGGCAATCAATACATCATTGACACAAAATTTGTTTAAATCATTTAAAAAGTGAATGGATGCTGTCGCTTGCCCGATAACCGTTATGGTCTTTACTTCTGTGGCTTTACAAGCACCATTGTCAACCACGGTTAAACTAGCCATGTAAGTGCCGGGTTGAGAATACACATGGGGCACATTGCTAAAAACCGTCATGGTTTGGCTTGGCGAAGTGCCTGGAGGATCACCAAAATTAACTGTGTACGTTAAATATCCCGGATTGGCAGTAAAATTGACGGTGCTGGTTGAACCCTTTTTTAAACAAGGGAAATAATCAGCCGGATTCACAGGATGCAAACCGGGCACAGGATTGTTCACTTGCAAAGTGCGTGTGGTGGCCCCAATACAGCCCAAATTGTTAGAGCCGGTCATGGTTACATTAAACACCTGACTCGGTGGAAAGGCATACTGGTAGCCGTATGTAGGACTCCAGGCCGCATTTGTATTCGATAATGAAGCCAAGCCGTCCCCAAAATTGATTGTATAACCAGTAATCACATCAGGAAAAATTTGAATACCCTGCGTATTATTGATCACTTGTACCGAACCGGCTGATAAACAAACGGGATTAGCATTGAAAGTAAACTCAGGTGCAGCTGAACTGATGCGGAATGTTTTGGTTTCGGTATCGGTACATTCATTGTCATCACGCACTGTTAAACTGATGGTGTATATGCCCGCGGTTAAAAATCGATCATGCGAAATGGTGTCAAAAATAGTGAAAGGTGGCGGTAAACCGGGCGTTGGAGGTGGATTGGTATGAAAATACAAAATCTGACTGGCACTGTATTTTAACTCCGGCAAAGAATTTTCAAAAGTAGGCATGGTGTAAGTTGGTGTTTTCAAATTCCAAACATAACCGGTGCGACAATTAGCGGCAACATCAATGGATGTAGAGGCAGTAAAATTATAAGTATCGGTTACACAAGCCATGGCTGCAGGTAAGGTTGGTATGGCAATGCCGTTAAAAATAATATTGGCATCCGGTTGCCTTATTTTCACAACAGTGGTGAAAGTTCGCGGTCCGCAACCGTTGGCGGCTGGTCCTGTAGAAACCAATGATACAGTATAATTGCCACTGGCCGAATAAGTATGTGTTGATGTCAAATAAGCCGTGGAGCCCGGCGCTCCGAGCAAGCTTGCACTCGTGTTATCACCAAAATTTAAAACCGCCGATTGAACATCTTGTAAATAAGTATAGAAGTTAACCGATTTTCGATTGCCCGTACACGTGGTTTCGAATCGCGTTTGCCCAAATGGCCCCTTCACTGTGATGGTTTGCGGCAAAACTGTTACCCCCGATGAACAGCCGCTCTGGTAGCCCGTTACGCCAATGGTGTGTGTGCCGGTGTGCGTAAATGGATAACTTGGATTCGCATTGGTAACACATCCCGAAAAATAACCATTGTCGGTTGTTACATGCCAATGATTAACCGTTGAAGAAGTACCAACAGTATTCACTGTGCCATTCATGTTGATGGTGACGGGTACCCCCGCACATACACTGCTCAGTGCAACTGAACCCGATAAGGTTGGTTGGCTGGCAACAGTAATTATATCGGTGTATGAATTTGACACACAACCCAAAGATGTTGTAATTTGTAAATAAACAGGGTATGTGCCCGGATTAGTAAAAACATGGTTTAATGTAAAATTTGGCGTCGTGCCAACAGATGTTGTTGGAGGCGAACCACCCAAATACATTGTGTATCCGGTGATCGGATTACTTGGATTACTACAATTTGAAGAACTATCCCGAATATTTATACTTAAAGGTGCACAGCCTTCTTGTTTCGATTTATTAAACCATGCACTAGGCCGCCAAAGATTATACATACCCCACCAAATTGTTGAAGCTGCAGAACATTGCAGTGGAGAATTGGATGTGGCCGTTAATAAAACACCTGGTGAAAATTGATCATAACAAGTATAGGGATTAAGACTGTTTTGCGTCATTGTAAAGGTAGGACTCAAACTCGGGTTTGTAGAAGCCGTAGAGGTTGGAGCAATGGCATTATAAGGCCAAGTACTCGTGCCCGGGCTCGTTGACCAAATAAATGACAATGAACTGCCATTGTTCACTGAAGAAGTATTCACAAGATTAAATGTGCCCGGTGAGGTACACAAAACCACAGGTGGCGTAACGGTACTAATGGTTGTGTAACTGGCAATCACATTCTCAACAAAAATAGTACCTGTAGTCACCACAGGTGGACAAACGCCACCGGGATAGATTGAAACTGTATATGTTTTAAACCCACCATTTGTATAAGCACCAACTGCCATTGTAGAACTCACTCCGCTCGGTAAAATAGAGCTGGTTGTAGGCGAAGGACCCGTACTTGAAATCCAGTTCACCGGTGAATGCGTGGCATTAACAGTTAAAGTAATACCTGAATTCGAACATACACTCGGACTAGCCAAAACTGAAAGAGAAGGCGTAGAAACGGTCACAACAACACTCGCACTATTACTACAACTGTTGTTATCAGTAATCATTAATGTAACAGTATTCTGTCCTGCACCAAACGACACTGCACCGGGTGTTGGTAAATTGGAAGAACCCGGACTACCGCCCCCAATGTTCCAATTAAAACTTAATGGCAAGGCATTCGATGAACCTGATGACAAAGAACCCGTTAAATTGGTGCTGAAAGGAGGATTACAGCCCATAAAACCTTGGCTTGAACTTATCACCACATTCGGACTAGCAGACACCACCACGCTTGGTGATGACATAGGACTGGCTGTGCCCGTGCAACCTGTGCTGCCATCAACGATTACAACACCCGGAAAATAATTACCCACAAAATTATAAGTATGCACCATGGTATTGCCCATACCCGGACTGGAGGTTAAATCACCATATGAATAGTTATAGGTGCTGCCTGCATTGCCACCATTGGCGCTAAAAGTAACCGTCATCGGAGCACAATGTGAGCCCGGCAAAATATAGGAGAAATTACCAGTAGGGCTTGCGTATACTGTAATTTGTTTCGAATAATTTACCGGCGACCCGTTTACAATGCCCGAAAAGGTAACATTATACACACCTGCTGAATTATACACCGGATTTGGCGTTGCCAAGGTGGATGTACCAATACCCGTGCCCAAATTCCACAAAACATTGGTCGCGCCTGCCGGTCCTGAAAAAAGAACCGACAAAGGAGCACAACCCGCTGTGGCTGAGGCTACAATTTGTGATTGGAGTTTTGCAACCAAGCCAAAAATAAGAATCAAAAAAAAGAGGCTAGGTTTTTGCAAGGACATTTTGAAAAAATGAATATATTTACTTTCAAAGATAAAAAAATAATTCATTGTTCTGTGGCCCAATTTAAAAATAAACTCATCCTACTTTTTAGTTTCTGTTCTATGTTTTTCATTGCGCAAAACAAACTAAACACAAACAACCAAAGCGATCATGCAAATACCGTGCAAAATCCTAAGTCAAAAAACGTAGCGTCTGCAAACACGCAATCTGTTTACCTTTCAAGCATTCGCCATGATACATGTTTAAACAAAAAATTCTCCATCGTGGTATATGTTTTTGAAAATTACAGCATGACTATTGCCTCTAGCAGTCTGAATGTCATCAACAACACCTACATTCCTCAAAAAATAAATTATTTAAACAACCTTTTTAAACGCATTTGCGTTTCATTCGAACATTGCCGAACAGTGGTCATTCCAAATTGGGAATATGAAAAATGGAAAAACGCAACCGTGGATGATGTTGTTTACGCCAATTTTTCAACCGAAAACACCATTAATTTATACTTGGTTTCAACAACCAATTATTCCAAATGCCAATTGGATTACAGCTATAAACCTGATGAACCTTCAAGTGCCAACCCAAAAAACATGGTGGTGAGCATTCTTGATGCCCCACCCGGTGCTGATTTAGCACATGCTTTTGGTCATTTTTTCGGACTCGACCACACCCACGCCGAAATTAATGGAACACCTGCAAGTCCACCCCCACCAATACAATCAAGTGGATTAGCGATAAATTCAAACGAATTTGTAGATGGCAGCAATTGTGCATTGTATGGCGATGGTTTGTGTGATACCGAAGCGGATCCATACCCTGCTAACACAAGTTATAATCGCAACCATGTAATGTGCGATTACAATGGCGGCGTGAAGGATGGCAAAGGTGATTTTTACACCCCACCTTTGGATAATTTTATGTCATTTTACACTTGTCGCTGTCGCTTTACGCAACAGCAATACAATAAAATGGCCGAAACAATTATCACAAAACGCATGTATTTACATTAGTGCTTGTACTTTGTCACTTTTTGTGTTTGAATTGTGCAGGCTTATCTCTAATTTTGACCTTTAATTTTTTTACATGCCACATCTCATAGCCCCTTCAATACTTTCAGCCGATTTCGCAAATCTCGAAAGAGACATAAACATGATCAATGAAAGTGAAGCCGATTGGTTTCATGTGGATATTATGGATGGGGTTTTTGTTCCCAATATTTCTTTTGGTTTTCCGGTTTTAAAAGCCATTCAAAAACATGCTAAAAAACCATTGGATGTGCATTTAATGATAGTTGATCCTGATCGTTATGTAACAGCTTTTAAAGATGCCGGGGCCCATGTGTTATCGGTACATCTAGAGGCTTGCACGCATTTACACCGCAGTATTCAAAATATTAAAAGCCATGGTATGAAAGCCGGTGTGGCCATTAATCCGCATAGCTCAATTTCTTTGCTTGAAAACACAATTGCCGATATCGACCTTGTTTGTGTGATGAGTGTAAATCCTGGTTTCGGCGGACAAAAATTTATTCAAAACACCTACCAAAAAGTAAAAGATTTAAAAGCCCTCATTCAAAAACACAATTCAAGCGCATTAATTGAAATTGATGGAGGTGTGGATTTAAATAACTACAAACAATTGCTCGAGTGCGGCGCCGATGTATTGGTGGCCGGAAATACAGTGTTTTCTTCAACAAATCCTAAAGCCACCATTCAAGCCTTGAAAAAATAATCAATTTTGAATTTTTAATTTTCAATTTTTAATGAATGTATTCCGTTTCACTGAAGATTCAGTAAACATTCCTTTCCCCGATTCTGGCATCATTATTGTATAACTTATTTGTCTATTTATGTTCTAAAAAAAACGGAGGTAGAATGTAAATCCAAGGTTAATTTTGTGAGTTGGATTAACCCATACATTCTACCCCGTTTTATTTTATTTTCTTGCTGAACACGTAAAAATTCACATCAACATTCAATTCATTTGAATTCACTTTCATTTTCAACCAACGATCTGTTACCTGCAACAATTCAGTTTGCTCTCCAATTTTAACTTTCAAAGGCATATTAAAATCCTTAATACAAACATTCCAACGGTAATACAATTGATCTTTCTTAAAATAATATTCAAAAACCGGCACTTTGGTTTCACGCAAATATTGATCAAACACTTTACTTAAATCCATTTTTAAAAAAGTGGACATGTAATTTTCTATTTGTTTACTGCTTACTGTTTGATGCCAAAATGTTTGGTTTAATCCTTGTAACATAGCTTTCCAAACACTGTCGTTGTTACACAATTGACGAATTGTATGCAATAAATTGGCGCCCTTGTAATACAAATCACCCGAACTGCCATTGTTAACATCATAATCACCAATAATTTTTTCGTTGTTCATAATTGATTGTCGGGTGCCTATAACATATTCAGCACCTGCAGCTTTTCCAAATAAATATTCTACATACAAATTTTCAGAATAAGCCGTAAAACTTTCGTGTATCCAATCATCTGCCACATCCTTGGCTGATATATTATTCCCAAACCACTCATGTCCCGATTCATGTACAATAATAAAATCCCATTTTAAACCCCATCCGGTGCGCGACAAATCCCTACCCAAATAACCATTTCCGTAATTGTTGCCATATGCCGTTGCACTTTGATGCTCCATCCCTAAATAGGGTGCCTCCACTAATTTGTAACCATCTTCGTAAAAAGGATAAGGACCAAACCAATCTTCAAAACACCTGAGCATACTTTTAACTTGTTTAAAATGCACTTTGGCCTTTTCATAATTACCAGACAATACCCAATAATTAATAGGCAAAATACCGGCTTTACCTTTCAAAGTATCTTGAATATTTGCATAATCACCAATGTAGGGAATGATATTATAATTGTTGATAGGATTTACAACCTGCCAATGGTATTGTAATTTCCCATGCCATTGATTTACACCAACCAGACGACCGTTAGATACACAGATCAAATCATTTTGACAAGAAAAATACATATCGGCACTGTCGGCCTCATCAGCCATATGGTCCTTGTTCGGAAACCACACCCTGGCCGCCATACCTTGGCAAGCCACAGAAACCCATGGTTTTTTATTTGTATCTTTTTTCCAAACAATGCCGCCATCCCAAGGCGGATTCACCGCCACTTTGGGCTTACCATGGTAATACACAACAATGTTTTGCCGACTGTTTTTTATTTGTGCTTCCTTTAAATTTAGGAAATAAGCAGGACCATCCTTTCTATATTCAAGCAATTTTCCATTTTGCACAATGCTGTCAATTTTTAAGGGTTCTAACAAATCAATTTGCATCACACTTTTTGATTCAAGTACCAAGTAACGAATGACATTAAAACCGCTCACTGAACTGTCGCGTGCATTAAAATCAACATGTAAATCATAATGCCGAACATCCCACCACGAGCGGGCAGCAGAGTATGTTCCTTTTAATGAATCCAAGTGGTTGTATTTCGACTGGGCTGTAAATGCCAAGTTAATGAGCATCACAGCAAAAAATAAACATTGTTTTTTTAGGGTTGGTGCATTCATTTTATAAAGATCATGTATTAAATGTAAAAAGAAATTATAGAAATATACCAAGTTAAAAAACCAATTCTTAAGCAATGATTTCAAAGGCAGAAGACAACAAACGCTGGCCGTTCACTTGAATTTCAAGCAAATGTTTTCCCGGATAATGTTTGCGCGTGGTGAAATCTTTAATCAACTGTTTTTTTGCAAAGTGCATATTTTGTTGCGCACCCAAATCCACTTCCTTTAACTTAAAAACTTTTGGCGATAATTCACCCGACTTTTTTCGATAATGAATCAGATAATCAACCACCAATTTTTGATTTTTATTTTTCTCCGAAACAATATCAAATTCAAAAGACAAATACTCACCCAATTTTATTTGATTGGATTGTAATTTTAACGCCTTCACTTTTAATTTTGGATTTTTCTCAAAATTAAAAACAGCCAAACTTCCGGCATGCCCCTTTTTTATTAATGTCCTGCTGGCATGCTTGATAATCCAGGCGCTGTGGGCATTCGAAACATCCCATTTTTGCACCAAATTCAGCATGTAATCGGGATGTTCTTTCGAAATATCATTTAAATGATTGGCAACCGATTTGCGCACATACAATACCGAATCGGCTTTTAAATTGTTTAATATATTGCTTGTTAAACTTGGATCTTGGATCACGGCATCCAACTTAAACGACCAAGGCAAACGCGGCCTGCTGCCCTCTGAAGCCAATCGTCGCACATGGTGGTTATGATCTTTCGACCACTTTTCCATTACCTTGATGGTGCGTTTAAAATCCTTTTTCAAAAATACGCGAATGGCAAACTCCGATGAACCAAATTGTGTAAAATGTTTTAAGGCCTCCAAAGAAGTATCAAAATCGTGTTGTCCAAATTGAGCCACATAATCAGGAAACAACAAATTGGTGTAAGAGCCCGGCATATGGGGTATCACAGACTTTAACAAGTTTAAATTTTTCGGGTACTGATGCGGCAAATATTTATTTAAAATAACAGAAGTATATCGCAAGCGTTCATTTAAGCTACGCTGCGCTAAATCAAAACAAACATCTTTTATAAATAACTTGTGTGAAAAGTCGGGTTCTACATTTCTTATCTGCCCTGCTAGCAATTCATAAAATCCTTTATTAAACATTTCCTTCAAGGCATCCATGGCTTATTATTTTTCACGAAGTTAGAAGGTTTAACGATTTTTTGAAATAGTCTTGTGCATTCATTTTCAAATGCAAATCAAAATAACTTAATTCGTAGAATGATTTCCTTTAATCACATCAAACTTTTGGCGGGTGCTTGTTTACTTGTTTCAATCACAGCATGTTCACAAAATAGTACTACCAAATTTGCCGAACTAGAGGATTCAACCACAACCCCTAAAACCGTTAAAAAAATGAAAGTTGAAATCTGGTCTGATGTAATGTGCCCATTTTGCTACATCGGCAAACGAAAATTTGAAAGTGCATTGGCATTGTTTAAAGCGAAAGACCAAATAGAAATTGTTTGGAAGAGTTTTCAATTAAACCCTGATATGGTTACTGATCCCAATAAAAACACCATGCAATATTTGGCCGAAACCAAAGGCTGGAGCATGGAAAGAACCAAAGAAACAATGGATTATGTTGTAGGTATGGCCAAAGAAGTAGGATTAAATTATCATTTCGACAAAGCCGTTGTGGCCAATTCATTCGACGCCCACCGTTTAATTCAGTATGCCAAATCACAAGGAAAAGGTGATGCCGCCGAAGAACAATTGTTTAAGGCTTATTTTATTGACGGCAAAAACACCGCCGATCACAATGTGCTCGTTGAACTGGGAAAAGCCATTGGTTTAGATGAAACCAATTTAAGAAGCATGTTGGCAAGCAAACAATTTGCTAAAGAAGTTTTAACCGATTTGCAAGAGGCAGAACAAATTGGCGTTACAGGTGTACCCTTTTTTGTGTTTGACAGAAAATATGCGGTGTCGGGAGCGCAAGATTCAAAAGTGTTTTTGGATACTTTGAATAAGGCGTGGGGTGGTTTTCAGAATTAATTGCTTTACAAATGGTACATAAAATGCTACCAACACTTTTTACTCACTCAGTAAAATCGATGGCACAATCATTATTAGTTTTAATTCAAAAATTGTATTGAATATGATAAGATATTAATTCTACATTCAATTAATGTCGAAAAGAATATTATTTGCATTTATCCTTATAAATTACTTTTGTAACATCCTTTTTAGTCAAAATTTTGGTCAATATTTTGGTTTGTTGCAATCTGACCAACCTAAATATTATTCAGAAATCGTAAATTCAAATAATCAAAATACTTATGCAGTTTTAAATTGTGTTTCTAATTCACTTAACAAATTCAATTATGCACAGGTATTATTCTTTGATAAGAGTCAAAATTTAATAGATAGTGTTAAATTTCAAAACACATTTTTTCCTTACAATAAGCCAATCCGAAAAAACAACAAGCTTTATTGGGCAGCTGTCTATACCGATACTTTATTTACACCGGTCAGGAAGCAATTGGCAATCATGGAACTTGATACAAATTACACACACCTCTCTACTTATAAAATTTCTGAACCATTAAGTTTTGATATTTTAAACGCAAAAGTAGTGGAACAGAATGGGGTCTTTTATACTTTTTATTCTCAAGCATCTATTAGTCAATCCCAATTTTCAAAAATATACGCACTAAATTCTCAATTGCAAAAAACAGATTCAACGCTTCTTCACGGTGGAATTACAGAACTAAGCTTATTTCAAAATAAATTAATTATAACAGGCTTCTCTCTCCCAACCTGCGCCAATTCATCAATACATGCAGAAAAATTAGTACTTGATTCCTCATTAAATATTATTAACTGTAAGGAAATCGATAGTGTTTATTCAAATTATTCTTATGGAAAGCTAGGTTTGCTAAAAAATTACTCAAAAACAATTCCTTTAAGCAAAACAAAATCTATTCTTATTGGCAATAGCTTAAATACCGCAGTTAATATGTCTTATACATTACAATACATGATTAACAGTATTATAGATAATAATAATCATGTTCTTAAAACAAACGTGATTGCTAATGCAGGCCTCAATGCTGGCTATGTAAGTAATTTAAACAACGTTGATTATAATGGAAAAGAGATACTTACTTTGGGATGCTTCTCATGTGATTTTAATATTCCTTTTTTAAATCAAAATCAACTCACAAATATGTACGTGAATAAATTAGATACAATGGGGAACATTATTTGGGCTAAAGAGTATGGTATTGATATGTTCTATTATCCTAAAAGTATAGGTTTTACAACTGATGGAGGTTGTTTAATTTCCGGTTTAAGATATAATATTCTTGAAGCACCAATTCCAAATATCATGGAGAGCTTCTTACTTAAACTCAATGCCAATGGAGAAGTAGAAACCGTTGGTATAATTGAAAACGGAAAGCTTTTAAAAAATATTGCCCGTTGTTTTCCCAATCCTGCAACCAATCAAATTCGTTTTGATTTACCATTTAGCGAAGGATATAATTTAAAAATTAGTGACCTTAACGGTGCTGATATATTAGAAAGCAAAAACACGCTAAACTCAACAAGTATTGATATAAGCAAATTAAAATCCGGAGTTTATTTTTACCAAATCAGCGATAAAAAATCAGTGTATTATGGTAAATTTATTCATTTGTAATTTTCTATAAAATCATTTATTGTTACTTTAAATAAGGTTTGGAGTAATCTCGCTAATTAACACCTTAAGATATTTTTACCTTTAACCTTAGTTGAATTACCTTTAACATAAAAGCTAATAGATGAAGTCTAATGCCAACGCATTAGCAGAAATCTACACCCACTTCGTGCAAATTTAAGCGATAGGCAATTTTGAACAAATTGCAATTATTAGTTGTAATTTTTTGCTTTTAATTTATTTTCTTTTAGATTTGATAGGGAGTCAGAAACCCTTTCAAAAACGAGGCGATACCGAAAAGCCAAACGAGTAGGAATAATTTTAAACTATACAACATGAACATTTCAAAATCATTGGGCAATTTAGGCGCCTTATCACTGTTTATTGGCTCTGTTTTTAAAATCATGCATTGGCCCGGCGCGAGTGTATTGATCATTGTTGGCAGCTTACTAGTTTTATTATATCTTTTATTCTCGCTTAAATCGTCAATAGATTTAGCCCGCACTTCGAGTGAAAAGAACTTTATTATTGTGTTGACAATTTCATTATTGTTGCAAGTTGTTTTTGGCCTCTTTAAGATCATGCATTGGCCTGGTGCAGGTTTACCCTTTGTAAAAATCCTGATCCCTCTCAATATCATTTTACTCATTTTTTACTTTATATATAATAAAGGGGAAACGGATGAGAATAAAAAGTCAGCGGGAATTAGATTCCTTGTGATTTATTTTACTTTATCGAGTTATATCCTAATACGCTGGAATTCATTGCCTTCGCATGTATTAAATGGTTTGAGTTTTATCGACCAATCTATACTTAGTCAAACTGAAAAAACAAATCAAGGCAACAGCAGCCTCATTAACAAACTTGAATTAGATAGCATTAAAAAAGAAAATGCACTAAAAATCAAATCAATGTCAGATGAACTTATCGCCTACATCACAGATCTTAAAATAGAAATAATTAAAGCCGCAAAGCCTCAAGATCCTCAATTAGACTTAAGCAAAGGCATTGATCTTTATGCCCTAGCCGCTAAGGGTGATTATGACACGCCAACTTTCATTATGTTAGGTACCGATGGTAATGGAAATTCAGGTAAGGGCTTAGAACTGAAATTAAAACTAATATCCTATCGTGAAGGTTTATTAAAATTATTCGATGGAGAAATAAAAAATAAAATTGCCAACTCCATTGGCCTTGAAACAAATGGTTGTGAGGTGGAAGATGCCCAAAAATTAGAATGGGAACAATGCAACTTTGACCACCGACCTGTAGCATCTGTGGTGCTTACTCTTGATCAGTTGAATGCTGAAATTAGAAATGCAGAGTCCTCAGCATTGCATCAATTAATGATGCAGTAAACCGGTAACCATTCACATTTAAAAGGCCTTTAAGATTTAAGTTTCTTAAAGGCTTTTTAATTGACAGGAAATTCATAAATGATACTTCAAAACAAAGGCACAATAGTCTACAAAACTATATGTGAATGAAGCAATAGGTCTTTTCAATTTCCTTTAAATAAAAATCAAAACTCTCTCAAAATACATTCCTATTCATTCATTTCAAAACATGAAAATTGACGTGTTTTTTTCGTCAAATGAGGATTGCTTTCTTTCTTGTTCAAAAGTGCTTTAAATTGCCTACCGAACTTCACAAATCCTGTTTATGAAATGGCTCATTGTGCATAAAAAATTAACTTGTCGCGCCTTTAACTTGTCAAATTTAAGCCATGGAAAAGGAACAATATGCAAAAAGTGAAATAATTAAATCGGCAAACTATTTCATAATTGGATTTTAAATAAAAGGAAGTATGTCTTCATATTGCAATTTTTTTCATCATAAAAACATAAAACAGTCAAAACAAATATTTATCATCTTAGATTGAATTAATAAAATTTAAGATGAAAATCATTTTTTTATCCCCTTTTTTTCTTGACCTTTACGTTATCAATTTACTCAGGAAATATTTATTTGGCATTTGTGTATCAGTGTACTTATTTTCCACCATTGGCATGCCCGTTTATTTACACTATTGTGGCGGAAAACTTGAACAAGTTAGTTACCTAGTAAAAGCCAACAGTTGTTGCGGTGATGACGAAGATGCCACAAGCGATTGTTGCCACAACGAAAACTTTTATTTGCACAACGGCAGCAATTTCTCAATCAAAATTGTACATCTCGATTGTTCAAAGTCTTTTTCACAAGTAATTAGTCAAATCTTCCCTGTACAAGCAAACAACTTATTATCCGAACAAAGTTTTTCATGTTTCATTCAGAAACAATTTCCCCCACCTAAACTCTGCCAAAAAACAATTTTAAATTGTGCTGTTCTTAGAATTTGATTGATGATTCAGGTGTATCCTACACCCTGTATATTCTATTCATCAATCTTTAATTTATTTTTATGAGAACATTCATCTTTTTGCTAAGTCTTTTGATTAGCACCTGCAGTTTTGCACAGGTAAAAAGCATTCAAACAAACACCATTCATGTTAGCGGCAATTGCGGCGAATGCAAAGAACGCATCGAAAATGCAGCCGACATCAAAGGCGTTAAACTGGCGCAGTGGGATGCCAAAACAAATATACTCACCGTTACCTTTCGAGAGGATAAAGTAACAGCCTTACAAATCATTCAAGCCATTGTAGCGGCAGGACATGATATCGACAGTTTAAAAGCAAGTGATGCTGCTTATGCAAAATTACCGGCCTGCTGCAAGTACCGCAGTAAAAAATGTGAAAAATAAAACTAATGAAAAAAATCACATTTTTATTGCTGCTTTTTTTAGCAACAAGTACTCCATTGTTGGCACAAGTAAAAGGTAAAATCATCGAAATTTCAGACAAAGGCGATACCAGCCTTGTGCCGGGTGCATTGGTGTATTGGCTCAATTCAAGTATTTCGGCACAAACCGATGCAAATGGCGATTTTCGTTTAAAGAAAGACCCAAATAACAATCGCCTCATCATTCGTGCCATCGGTTATGAAAACGACACTTTAACAATCAAAGACAACAAACAATTTTTATTGATTGCATTAAAAAACAATGCGGGATTAAATGAAGTTGAAATCATATACTACAGCAACGGCACCGAAATATCTTACCTAAATCCTATTAAAGTAGAAGTGCTAAACGAACGCAGTTTAATGAAAGCCGCATGTTGTAATCTATCTGAGAGCTTTGAAACGAATCCAAGCATCGATGTTAATTTTGCGGATGCCATCAGCGGCACAAAACAAATTCAAATGTTGGGCTTATCAGGACAATATGCTCAGATTACCAAGGAAAACATGCCCTATTTGCGCGGCTTAGCCAACAATTATGGCTTAAGTTTTGTGCCGGGTACTTGGATTCAATCCATTCAACTCAGTAAAGGCGCAGGCTCAGTAATAAACGGTTACGAAAGTTTCACCGGGCAAATCAACACCGAATTGCAAAATCCCCATCAAAGCGATAAGTTGAATTTTAATACCTACGCCAATGAAAACGGCAGAAACGAATACAATTTAAATCTGTCGCATCGCTTAAACGAAAAATTCTCAACCGCCTTACTAAGTCACTTTAGCGCCAATCCGCTTGTGCAAGACCATAACGGTGATGGATTTGCCGACATTCCCATCGGAAAACAATACAACATTATGAATAAGTATGCCTACAGTCACAAGGGCTTTGAAGCACAATTCGGAGGCGCTTATTTATCGGATAACAGAGAAGGCGGACAATTTGCCTCTTTAAGAAATAGCGGGCAGGACAGTTTGCCATATTATAAAACCTTGATCAAAAACAATAAATGGGAAGTGTACAGTAAAACCGGTTATGTGTTCAGAAAGAAACCGGGCACCAGCATGGGCTTGCAGCTCTCTTACCTAAACCACAACCAAAACAACACTTATGGTGCAAATATGTATTCGGGTTTACAAAAAACATTTTATGCCAATTTCATTTATCAAGGCATCCTCGGCAGCACAAACAACAGCTACAAAATTGGATTAAGCATGATGAACGACAATGTAATTGAATCATACAGCAATTTGATTTCAAGCAATATCAATAACATCACCAACTTTAATTTCAAACGAACAGAAACTGTTGCCGGTACCTTTGCTGAATTTGCACACAATTACAAGGAAAAATTTAATGTTGTTGCAGGTATTCGTGCCGATTACCACAATTATTATGGCTTGTTCGCCACCCCACGCTTACACCTGCGTTATGCATTTACAAAAAACAGCGTTTTACGACTCAGTGGTGGCCGTGCCTTGCGAACAGCGAACATTTTTACCGACAACACTGCACTCATGGCAAGTAGCCGCGTGTGGCACATCGAATCAAATAACAGCAAAAATCCCTATGGCTTAAATCCTGAAATTGCATGGAATTACGGATTAAATTTCACGCAAAAATTTAAAGTCAATTACCGAGATGCCTACATAACACTTGATGCCTATCGCACCGACTTTGTAAATCAAGTTGTAACCGACATTGATCAATCGGCACAAAAAGTAGTCATCTATAATTTAAAAGGTCCCTCCTATTCCAACACTGCACAATTTGAATTTAACATGGAGCCTCGCAAACGTTTATTTGTAAAATCGGCCTATCGTTTTGTTGAAACCATGGTGCACACCAGCGAAGGATTATTGCAAAAGAATTTTGTATCCGCCCACCGCGCTTTTATAAATTTTGCTTACGAAACAAAAAACAACCATTGGCAGTTCGATTTCACCACGCAATACAACGGCAGCAAAAGGTTACCAGGTACTTCAGAAAATCCTTCAGCTTATCGATTGCCAAAATACTCTCCCGATTTTTTTAACCTTTTGGCACAAATTACTTTTTTAACCAAAATTAAAAACAATGCCTTCCATGTTTATCTTGGCGTAGAAAATTTATTGAATTACAAACAAGCCAATCCGATATTATCGGCCGACACCCCTTATTCAAAGTACTTTGATGCTTCGATGGTATGGGGCCCAATATACGGTCGGATGTCATACGCCGGTTTACGATACAAAATAAAATCCTAAAAAAAGACTAACGGTAACGGTAATAAAAAACAATGGGTGCAATAAATATAAAGAGATAAAAAAGCATCCACACAATTTTACCAAATACACCCAAGTCGAATTTTAAATCGGGTTGAAGTACTGTTTTTGTTTGTTGAAGTAACATTGATTCATATACACTATACTCGTGCTGTCCCGGCTCCAAGCCACGGTATTTCTTGGGAAAAGACATCAACAAACAATCTCTGATTAACCAATAATTTTTATCGGATAAATCTTTATAATCGATGTAAACATTTACCTTTTCTTCCTTTAGATATTTCCTGATTTTTTGAAGTTTATTCTCATTAAAAAGTTCTAAACCTATTAATACCGGCACCACCAATAAAACAGGACTATACAAAAACAAAAACATTAAGAGCAAGGCAAGAATCGAAAAAATACCGAAGGCCAAACGAATCACAAAATTGTCCTTAAAAAACAAGGTCTCAATTAAACGTCCTCCATCTAAAGGATGAAACGGTAAGCAGTTCAAAAGATTAATCACCAAAAAAGTTTGATACAACATTTTAATATTATCGTTTTGCCAATCCTGATTAAACCACAACAAAATACATCCTATGATAATGCCAGGTACCGGTCCGCCTAAAATCACCAAGGTTAACTGACGCTGTGAAATTTGTTGTTTATTACCACTTGTAAATGCACCTAACAAGGGAACAATAAATATTTTCACATTGCTGTAATGAAACAAACGCATAAATGCAAAATGCCCTAATTCATGCACAATGATTACCAAAAGCACAGCAGCAATGTAAGCCACATTAGCATCAAAAATGAAATAAAACAACAATGCATACAACAACAAACTCATTAATGAGCGTGTAATGGAGTTTTGTGTTTTTTCAATCACAACAGGCTTTGGCGGGTATGAAGGTGTTGTCTCTCCTCCGTTTTCATTCCCTTCAATAAAATCGCTCACAGCTTGTGGGGTTTAGAATTAAATAATTGATAAATTAAAAAGATACAGGCACCAAATAAGAAAAAAGCACCTGTTTGATGTAATGCGCCCATTACTACCGGCACTTGATACAACAAAGTTAATACCCCTAAAATAAATTGAACCGTTACGCCATAAATAACAAGCGTTACACCCAATTGTTGCAAAGCACTTAATTTTAATTGGTTCGATCGGTACCACAAAATACACATCAACACAAAAACCAAAATGGCCAAAGTTCTATGCATAAATTGAATGCCACTTGCATTTAACAAAATGTTCTCAACCAAGGTGTCTTTCCAATATACCTGCTCAGGCATCCATGTTTCACCCATTTTAGGCCAAGTATTAAAAATGTGACCCGGCCGAATTTTACTGGCATCACCTTCTACATAACCAGCTGTAAAAGCACCATAAATAATTTGAACAATTAAGATAAGGAAAAACAAAACACTTAAAAATCCCAATTTTTTTCCCTCATTCGATTCTGATTCTTTATTTGGATAGCTGAGTTTTAATGCAAACCAAAATGTAAAAGCAAATAATGTAAAAGCACTCATCAAATGTGTTGCCAATCGAAAATGACTCACTGCGGGTTTTTGTTGCAAGCCGCTATACACCATCCACCAGCCAATAACCGCTTGCATGGCCCCCATAAAAAACAACAGCGTTAATTGCGGCCACATTTTTTTGGTAATTTTTTTCTTCACCAAAAACCACACAAAACCAATTGCAAAAACATACATCATGGTTCTGCCAATCATGCGGTGAATGTATTCCCACCAAAAAATGGGTTTAAATTCCTGCAAAGTCATACTGTAGTTCACTTTTTGAAACTCAGGACTTTGTTGATATTTCTCAAACCTTTCCTGCCACATGGCTTCATTTAATGGGGGCACCGAACCCATAAAATGCCAATCGGTTATTGATAAACCAGAATGGGTTAATCGGGTTAAACCGCCCACCAACACCATAATATAGATGAGTAAACAACCGCTTAATAACCAGTATACAACTGATTTGTGTTCTGAATTTGATAATGGTCCCATGAATGAAGCGCCAAAGTTAACACCTATTTAGCAGCTGCGCAATAAAAACTAAATGGTTCACACTTATGGAATTTCGTAAGCGCCAACCGTAATTCCTCCGGAGGCAATCGTTGTATAACGGCTTTGCATCTTAATGTCAAAAGGAAATCTTGCCGCATCTTTTTCTGCTATGGCATTTGCAAATTTTTTAATTCTTTGCTCTTTTGAATCAGGTTCAAAAATATAATGGTCAATGTCCTTGTACTGAATATTATCAGTGCTACTGGTTTGCACATTCAAATAATTCGCAGTTGCACTTGTGCTGATATTGGTCTTAATCCAACAGTTATTAAAACTATACACCGGTTTTACAGTAGCATCTGATTTAAAATCCAAATTGAGTTCATTGTTTAACTTACCATCAATAATACAATTACCAAAATAAAAGGTATCCTGTAATACCTGCACATCGGTGTAATTATTTAAACTGATGGTAGATTTATCCCTTGCCTTATCTTTGTTCCAGAAATTGGCAAAAGTACAATGGTAAAAGCGGTAAGAGCCGCCAAACAAAATATTCAAACAACTTTCTTGACAATTCGAAACAACATTGTTACCACCATTAATTTTGTAAGCAAGTCCGTAAATACCCCATTTACTCATGTTTTGAATTTTGGTATTGGTAATTTTTAATGTTCCCTTACCATAAAAATTTCCGGGGTAAAATAGTTCAGCTTGCACACCGATAAATGCATTTTTTATAATCGCATAATCAATTTCATTATCATCACTGCCTTCATTAATCCAAATTCGATCCCACTGCCCCGGCTCATCGGCGTAATCTTTTTCTAATCTTGCGCCTTGAAAAATAACTTCTTTGTCTTTTTCACCTTTCACTTTTATTGAACCGCAATTGTAAATCCAAATTCCTGCTTTGTAATTCAAGTATACTTTAGTGCCTGCAGGAATAATTAAATTCTGCAATGAATCCACAGCCAAATAGCCATAAATCACATGGGGCTTATCGTTTTTCCAAATAAAATTATTGCCAACACGGGTGTATGAATTTTTTAATGTGTCAACAATCGAATACGGAAAATAAGTGCCATCCTTGTATTTAAAAGCATTGGTGGGCACATGGTAATAAGCATCTTGTCCCCATGCCTCTAATACTAAACTTTGGGTTTGTCCGTTTACCACAAAATCCAAAGCATCTTCAACAATCAGTGGTGATGAAGCATTGTTCGGATTGATGCGCACTTGGATGAAAATAAACAAGCTGTCATTGGCGGCTATTTCAATGTTTTGAAATTGTGTTCCTTTTAATCCATCAACATTCACAATAAAAGATGATCCTGATCCGCCTCTTAAATTTATCGATGAAATATTGATGCGTTGACTGTTTTTATTGCGCACCCGAATATTCCTGGTGCTTGAACCAATGCTGGTAAACACGGTATCAAACAATACCGAATCTTGCGAAAACTGAACCCGTGCTTTGCTGTCGTTGCTTATTTTATCTTTTTTACAAGATGAAATATCAAACAACACGAACATGATTAAGAGCAGTGTTATGGTTTTAAAAAGTATTTTCACAAGCTTCAAATATACAACGTATAAACAGCATTTATCGTATGTATTGAATCAAATTCAGTTACATGGCACAAATGGCCAGTAAAATAATCCCGTTTAAAATACTGATGGCTGTTAACGAGTAAGCATTGTGATTTAAATTACTCGCATAGGCAATAAAGGAAACCAGAAGTGCAAAAAAACTGAGCAGTATCAATGGACTTGCATTGTACAATCTAAATTTAGAATCACAATTTTCGATGCCCGCTTTTAATTGTTTTCCCAACAAAAAATCAGACCCCAAAATGAAACGCGAAAAATGTGGAGGTACTTGAATAAATGCATCAACCACCAAATGATGCAGTTGATTGTTCACATCCAAAATTTTTAATTCAGCTACATTGGGTTTATTGTTTGCATCGTAGTCATTGCCATACTTGGGATAAACCCTTTCCGAAAAGTGAATTTGGTATTTACAGGGGCCAAAAAAACAAATGATCAATTCCCAAAACACAAAAAAACAGCACATGTTAAAAATGTTCTGAATTTTGTAAATCAATGATTTTTTAAAATGAAGTAATTGAATGTGTTCTTTCCTTTTTTTTAATGCGATGATATGGGCGATCTCCTCTCGGCTTAAGGGGCTGCGTTTTGCACGTTTGTTAGCCTGCCCTTCCATCACTTTATTTCAAGGTCCACCAAATAGTGGTTGCGTACAGAGCTGTTTCTTAATATTAATTCACCGATAAATCCGGCCAAAAACATCATGCTTCCCATGATCATACTGGTTAACGAAATGTAAAAGGATGGTCTTTGGGTAATTAACCGCGCAGCCACGTGGTTGTATGCACAATACAATTTGTAAGTACCTAAATAAATGGCAAATCCAAAACCAACAATAAAAAGTAGGGTACCAATTAAGCCAAAAAAGTGCATAGGACGTTTACCGAATTTTGATAAAAAAGTGATGGTGAGCAAATCCAAAAAACCATTGATAAAACGACTCCAGCCAAATTTACTTTGTCCGTATTTTCTGGCCTGATGGCTTACCACCTTCTCGCCTATTTTATCGAAGCCTGCGTTTTTGGCCATCACCGGAATAAATCGGTGCATTTCACCATACACTTCAATGCTTTTAATTACTTGCTTTTTATAGGCTTTGAGCCCGCAATTCATATCGTGCAATTGTATGCCGCTAATTTTACGATTGGTGTAATTGTATAATTTAGAAGGAATGTTTTTGGTAATGGCATTGTCGTAACGCTTCTGTTTCCAACCACTCACCAAATCATAACCCTGTTCGGTAATCATTTTATATAGTTCGGGTATTTCATCCGGACTATCTTGTAAATCTGCGTCCATTGTAATCACCACATCACCCTGGGCTTTCTCAAAACCAAGGTGCAAGGCCGGCGACTTGCCGTAATTTCTTCTAAACTTAATGCCTTTTACATTCGGATTTTTTTTGGCCAAACCTTCAATAATGGCCCATGAACCATCCTTACTGCCATCGTCAACAAAAATAATTTCGTAAGAATACCCTTGTGAATCAACCACTTTCACAATCCAATCGTGTAATTCGGGCAAAGATTCTTCTTCATTAAATAATGGAACAACAATGGATAAATTCATATATTTTTAAAAAGGACTCTATGAGCCGATTAATTTATGGAATACAAATTAAAGTAAAGCTTCGCAATAAATGTAGTTTTTAAGCATTTTTAGGTGAACATTTTTTAAAATAATCAACAGCGAATAAAAATTAATGTTACTTTTGCCACGGGTAAGTCTTTCACGACCAGCTCCTGCTGAATCCCCCAGGCTGGGAACGGAGCAAGGGTAAGTGGTTGAGCGGTGCGATGGAAGTAGCTTACCCTTTTTTTATTCCCTCAATCAAACCCTACTTTCACTCATTCAAGGCATATTTTGTCCATTTAGTATGCAAAGATTGATAACAAATGTTATAAATTTGTGAAATAACCTTAAAATCTAAGCGCATCGAATAGACATTTACTAGCATCTCATTATTAACTAGCAAGTAAGTTCTATGTCTATTCAAAATCTAAAGGATAACGAATTGGTTGAGCAATATGTGAATGGCAACGAAAATTGTTTGGCCATTTTGCTTAATCGTCACCAAAGAAAAATCTTTTCATGCATCATGATGGTGGTTCAAGACCGTCAATTGGCTGAAGACATTTTCCAAGACACCTTTATCAAAGTCATTCAAACCCTTAAAAAGGGTCAATACAATGAAGAAGGTAAATTTGCCCCATGGGTGATTCGCATTGCGCGTAACTTGGTGATTGACCATTACCGTCGCATACGTAAAATGCCGCCTGCCCCTGTTTTTGTGAATGAAGACGGAGAAGAATCTGATGTTTTCGGTGGCATCGCATCCGACAACAGTGCTGATGCAGATGCACTAAAACCTATTTTAAAGAAAAATGTGCGTAATTTAATTAACGAATTACCTGAAGACCAAAGAGAAGTTGTTTTGATGCGCATATATTACGACATGAGTTTTAAAGAAATAGCAGAATTCAGAAATATTTCAATCAACACGGCATTAGGACGTATGCGTTATGCTTTGTTTAATCTTAAAAAAATGATTGAAGAAAAGAACCTGTCGTTGAGCTTGCGTTAAAACCTTCCCAATTCTATCTTTTGATTAATTCTGTGCGTCTCATCTTGCCTGTATGCTTGATTTACCTATGATTGCAGCTGCCATTTACTTTCAAATATTACAAGGGTAATTTTTATTCAAAAAAAGCCTTTTTCCGGCTGCTAAAAACATTGGTTGAAGCCAATTTATTCCTTATTTTTGCACCTCTTAAATTAAATCTACACATGAAAATATTAGTAGCCATAAGCAATGTACCTGATACAACCAGTAAAATTCAATTTACGGATGGCGATACAAAATTTAATGCTGCCGGTGTAACCTTTATTGTAAATCCTTATGATGAATGGTATGCCTTGGTGCGTGCCTTAGAATTAAAAGAAGCCGGCTTGGCCGAAAAAGTAACCATTCTGCATGTAGGCTTGGTTGATAGCGAAGCCACCATTCGCAAAGGTTTGGCCTTGGGTGCCGATGAGGCAGTGCGTGTAGATGCTGATGCACCTGATGCTTTGTTTGTTGCCGAACAAGTTGCAGCGTATGCCAAAGCCAATAATTTTGACTTGATTATGGTTGGAAAAGAAACCATTAACTATAACGGTGCTTCTGTGGGCGCCATGATTGCGGGTTTAAATGATTTACCATTTATTTCTATGGCCATTAAACTTGATGTTGCCGGCAATAAAGCAACCGCCGAACAAGATACTGATGATGGCGCACAAATTGTTGAGTGTGATTTACCATTGGTGGTGAGTTGCGCAAAAGGCATGGCCGAACAACGTATTCCAAACATGCGCGGTATTATGGCTGCCAGAACAAAACCGCTTACTGTAATTGCCTCTAACGGCAGTGCTGCAAGCACCTCTGTTAAATCATTTGTTGTAAATCCGGGCCGAACCACTTGCAAAATGTTGGGTGAAGACAGTATGGATGAATTGGTTCAATTGCTTCACACCGAAGCCAAAGTAATTTAATTAAAACTTATTAAGATGGTATTAGTATACGTTGAAATCAACAAAGGAAGAGTAAAAAAATCTTCATTGGAATGTGTGAATTACGCTTCCAAAATTGCAGGTTTAACCAATTCAAGTGTTGTTGCATTGGTAAACCAAGCCGATGCTTCACAGTTAGAAGAAATTGGAAAAGCGGGCGCATCAAAAATATTAGTTTGTCAAAACAGCCAAATTCAATCAGACGCCATGCTTATTAGCGCTGCTGTTGAACAAGCTGCCAAAGCTTTAAACGCAAAAGTGATTGTGTTTGCCTTCGACCTTACCGGTAAATCGGTTGCCCCACGTTTGTCTGCTAAATTAAAAGCAGGATTGGTGGCCGGTGCCATTGATTATCCGGTTGTAAACGGAAATGGTTTTGATGTGAAGAAAAATGTTTTCTCAGGTAAAGCCACCGCTTTATGTAGCATCAATAGCGAAATCAAAATAATCTCTCTTTTACCAAATAGTTTTCCTATACAATTGGGCGAAAACAAAGCCTCAGTTGAAGACTTCAACGTTGATTTATCAGGCATTTCGGCCCGCATTACCATCAAAGAAGTAAAATCTAATGATGCCGGCGGCATGATTCCATTGCCTGAAGCTGAATTGGTTGTGAGTGCAGGAAGAGGTTTAAAAGGTCCTGAAAACTGGGGCATGGTTGAGGATTTAGCAAAAACATTAAATGCCACCACCGCTTGCTCTCGTCCTGTAGCCGATATGCACTGGCGTCCGCACCACGAACACGTTGGTCAAACCGGCATTGCCATTCGTCCAAATTTATACATTGCCATTGGTATTTCAGGTGCTATTCAGCATTTAGCAGGTGTTAACGGTAGCAAAACCATTGTGGTAATTAACAATGATAAAGAAGCGCCATTTTTCAAATCGGCTGATTATGGGGTGATAGGCGATGCATTTACAATCGTACCAAAACTTACCGAAGCAATTAAGAAATTTAAAGCAAATCAAAACTAAGCATACAAAAAAATTCAATGAAAAAAGTACGCTTAGAAATCGTTGGTTTATCCTATAGTCAAACCCAAAGTGGCGCCTATGCATTGGTGTTGGGCGAAACTTCAGGAAGCAGAAGATTGCCAATTATTATAGGCGGATTCGAAGCACAAGCCATCGCCATTGAACTCGAAAAAATGAGTCCAAGCAGGCCACTCACCCACGATTTATTTAAAGCATTTGCACTCACTTTCGACATAACAATTAAAGAGGTTTTGATTTACAATTTAGTGGAAGGTATTTTCTACGCCAAATTAATTTGCAGCAGTGGCGAAAAAGAAGTTGAAATCGATGCGCGTACCAGCGATGCCATAGCATTGGCCGTTAGATTCAATTGCGATATTTTTACTTACGAATTTATTTTAAAAAGCGCAGGTATTGTTTTAGACGATGAAGGCGATAACAATCCTTTACCGGGCAAAAGTTCTGTAAGCAGCCCCATTCACGAAGAATCAAGTGCGCCAAGTGAAAACGATGAATTTAAAGATAAGAGCACTGAAGAATTAAAAAATATGCTTCAAGTGGCCTTGGATGATGAAAAATATGAAATGGCCTCTAAGATTAGAGATGAAATAAATCAAAGGAAAAAATCTTAAGCTAGAGCTGCTTTTCCAAGTCCTTTAACTCCTGCACCTTTTCAATGTATCCCAATTTTTCGTATGAAAAAATCAAATTGTTTAAACAACGTTTGATAATTTCAATATTGCTGCATGGCAAGTAATACTTGGGCTCAGGCTCTAAATTGAGTTGTTTTAAAAACTGATCAATGTCTTTTTGATTAAACATTAATCCCTTACTGAAAGGATTGATGTAAAACAAAATATTATTCGAAAGCGTTTTATTGTTTACGTCAATTAAATTGGCATAATCGTTTAAATAAGCCAGCACAAAGTGTTGCGGCAAATTAATGCCGTAAACAGGTACATTTAGTTCTTTACAAATCAACATATAAATCACGCTCAACATCAAAGGATTTCCTTTTTTGTTTTCAAGCACATGGTTGATAAATGAATTTTGTGGTGCGTGGTAATTGGTAATATTACCACTGAACATATGCACTTCAAATAAAATGTGATTGATGATTTTTATTTTTTCAAGTGCCGTTAAATCTTCGTGCAATTCCAACCAAACATCTTGTTTTATTTGTTGTAAAATGCGTTTTATTTTATTCTCATCCAAATCAGGATATTGGTAACGTGATAAAATTAATATCCCTTTTAATAAATCATCCTGTTCTTCGTTGGCCCAATGTTTAAGCGCCCTTTGAAGTGTTTCAAATTGTATGGTATGGATGATTAATTCGATGCGCTTTTGCATGATGGCATCAAAACTGTTTTCCCATGCTGTTTCCAAATGCGGAATTGCAGGAGGTCCCAAACTCACAAAACGATTTTTCACTTGATCATAAATCACTTCATCGGGATCATCCAGCAATGTAATTAATGCAATTACCTCTTTTAAACTCATTTCTGTTTTACGTTTAGTTGCCATCGAAAACAAAAATATACTTAAGTAAACCTATTTTTTTTGCTGAAAAAGTAAATTCTTAACAAAAACCATGTTTATTGATATAAACATTCTTGTATTCATAAAATACCTTTTTTCACTTTAAGTAATTTATTTTACTATCTAAAAATTAGGCAATTACAAAATGGGAATTTGAGATAACCAATTTTAATTGAAGCATATAGATAATCAAAAATTGATGTCTCAATTGATTAATCAGCTTGTAAAAACGGGTATTTGTAATCTGTTGGTGGCACAAAGGTTTCTTTGATTGTGCGTGGCGAAACCCATCGCAACAAGTTGATTTTAGCGCCAGCCTTATCGTTGGTACCACTGCCTCTGGCACCACCAAAAGGTTGTTGACCAACTACAGCACCGGTACATTTATCATTGATATAGAAATTACCTGCTGCATTACTCAATTTTTGTGTTGCCAATTCAATAGCATAACGGTCTTGAGCCAAGATAGCACCCGTTAATGCGTAATTAGAAGTTTGATCAATCAAATCAAGCGTTTCTTCAAACTTATCGCCATCATAAACAAAAATGGTTAACACCGGACCAAAAAGCTCTTCACACATGGTGATGTATTTTGGATTTTTTGTAAGAATAATAGTAGGTTCAATGAAGTAACCTTTCGACTTATCATAATTACCACCGGCAATAATTTCAACTTCACTGTCTTTTTTAGCTGCATCAATATATTTGGCCAATTTATTAAAACTCTTTTCGTCAATCACAGCATTTACGAAATTTGTAAAATCTTCCGTTGGTCCCATTTTCATGGTTTTTAAATCGGCCAACATTAAAGATTTTGTTTCTTCCCATAAATTATTAGGAATGTAAACCCTTGATGCAGCTGAACATTTTTGTCCTTGGTACTCAAAACTACCTCTGGTTATCGCCACCGATAACTCTTTCGGATTGGCAGATGCATGTGCCATGATAAAATCTTTACCGCCTGTTTCACCCACAATGCGCGGATAAGAGCGGTACTTGTGAATATTGTTACCAATGGTTTGCCAAATATTTTGAAATACCTCTGTACTGCCTGTAAAATGAATACCTGCAAAATCACGGTGGTTAAAAATTACGTCTGCAGCATCAGGACCGCTTGGATAAATTAAATTAATAACACCATCCGGAACACCGGCTTTTTGAAACACTTCCATTAACACATTGGCGCTGTATACTTGGGTATTGCTAGGTTTCCAAACCACAACGTTCCCCATCATGGCGCAACTGCTTGGCAAATTACCTGCAATGGCCGTAAAGTTAAAAGGTGTTAGCGCGTACACAAATCCTTCAAGTGGCCTCCACTCGATTCGATTCCAAACACCCGCCGAAGAAATTGGTTGATCGGCATATATTTCTGTCATGTATTGTACATTAAATCGAAGGAAATCAATGATTTCGCAAGCACTATCGATTTCGGCCTGAAAAGCATTTTTGCTTTGCCCCAACATGGTAGCGGCGTTCAATTTAGCTCTGTAAGGACCGGCGATTAACTCAGCAGCCTTTAAAAAAATGGCCGCACGTTGTTCCCATGCAAGATTAGCCCATTTGGACTTGGCTGCCAAAGCAGCATCAATAGCCATTTGAACGTGGTTTTTATCACTTTTGTAAAAGTATCCCAAAGTGTGCTGATGATCGTGGGGAGGCGCTAAGCGAATTTTCTCATTACTCTTTACCTTATCCTTACCGATATACATCGGAATTTCAATTTCTTGGCTTCTTAAGTTCTTAAGCATTGCTTGTAACTCTTTACGTTCAGGGCTTCCCGAAGCATAATTCTTGATCGGCTCATTAATGGCAACCGGTGTTTTAAAAAATCCTTTAAGCATAATTTCGTTAAAAATGTTTGGCAAAGATATTTAATTTAGTGCTGTACTCCTATTTATAAAAATCTACTTTGTTGCTTTGTGCTTAAAACTTAAAGTACATACAAAAGTTAAAAGGATTAATCGATTGAAAATCCGCTATTTGATTATATTTTTTTTGTAAATTCGTCAATCTTCAGTTTAAAATTATAAAATGGCAAAACGAATACGAAGTCTTAAATTATTTTTGATTTTACTTTTCGGTCTTCAATCAATTCAAGGTTGGTCACAATGTGGATTGAATGCATATATCGGCGTTATCCCGCCAAGCTCGGGAACAAGCTTTAATACATATTTTAATTATGGGCCGGGATACTATTTTGCCTTTCCTGTTTTGAACGGAGGAAGTTATGCTGTTAGCACCTGTGGGGCCAGTATCGACACACAATTAACCGGCTGGGATCCATCAGTCACTTCTGTGCTTTTTTACAACGATGATAGCGGGCCTTTGTGTGCAGGTTTAAATGCCTCTATAGACAATTATGTGCCTAATTTCACCAATTACATGTATGTTCAAGTATCTGAATTTAGCTGTAGTCTCGGTGGTTCTGCCTCAATAAACTTGTATGTTCGACAAAACGACAACATTGTATTCACTTCGTCCGGAGCAGCAATGTGTTCTGGTCAAACTAGAGTTTTATCAGCAACACCAGCCAATGTTGGCGGTACCCCGGGCGGATATGGTAACCCCGGTACCTTCTCAGGTACAGGTGTATCGGGAAATATATTTACAGCACCAATGGTATCAACACCAACCAATTTTACCATCACTTACACATTTGGATATGTTTCGCATCAACAAGTAATACTTGTTAATCCTCTGCCAACAGTATCTGCCACTGCAAGCAGTCCGGTAGTGTGCTTCGGATCAACTACCATTTTAAATGGTGCCGGTGCCAGCACATACGCTTGGACCGGTGGCGTCACCAATGGTGTTGCCTTTGCACCATCAAGTTCAGGCACATATTCTGTAACAGGTACCAGTGCAGCCGGCTGCACAAGTAGTAATGTGGCCACTGTTTTTATTACTGTGAATGCCTTACCTACACTTACTGCATCAAGTAACAATTCAGTTTGTGCAGGCAATACAATCAATATTTCAGCCGGAGGTGCCTCCAATATTAATTGGTATACCACACCGAGTGGCGGTTCGGCAATTTACAGCAATATCAGCGGAAACTATTTTAATTCAACACCAGTAGCCAATACAACTTATTATGCAGAAGGAGTTCAAGCAATTGGCTTAGTCAATCAAACCTTCTCATATACGGGCACCGAACAGCGATTTGTTGTTCCAAATGGCATTACGAGTATTACAATTTCAGCCATTGGCGCCCAAGGTGGTGCGGCGGCTTTTAGTGGTGGCTTTGGTTCACAAGCTACCGGCGTATTGAATGTAACACCTGGTCAAACCCTCTACATCTATGCCGGTGGCATGGGCAGTGTAACTGCCGGAGGATTTAATGGCGGTGGAGATGGCGGTATCGGAAGCTCAAGTCAGGGAGCCGGTGGTGGTGGCGCTTCAGATGTACGTAATGGAGGTAATGCCCTAACAAATAGAATTTTAGTTGCCGCCGGTGGTGGAGGTTCCGGTGGAAATACAACATATAATCCAGTTCCGGGCAATGCCGCTGCAGGAAGTTCATGTTCATCTCCTTTGGGATATGGTGGTGGTAATGGAACCGGCTGTGCGAATGGCGGAGCTGGCGGATGTTTGGGTGGTTCTTCAGCCAATTATGGTTCAGGAGGTTCAGGCGGCGGATTAAGCAGCGGAGGCGGCACTACTGGTGCACCTTCAGGTGGTTATGGTGAAGCCGGTTCACTTGGCCAAGGTGGTGCCGGTGGTGATAATGCGGGAACATTCGGCGGCGGCGGAGGCGGCGTGAATGGTGCCGGTGGCGGCGGTGGTGGTTATTACGGTGGCTCTGGCGGCATGTCGGGCAATGGCGGTTGCAATGGCGGCGGCGGCGGCGGATCGTCGTATGCTAACAATGGCGTTTTATCTAGCATTACTTTCTCTTCCGGATCATCCTACACAGGCAATGGATCTGTGGTGATTTCATACTCCTCTACTTCATCATGCTCTACTTCTTCTCGTACACCGGTTACTATTACTGTTGTTGCTCGACCTACAATTAGCGCAGGATCTAACACTGCTGTTTGCTTAGGAAATGCCATTACCTTAAATGCTTCCGGCGCGTCAACTTATACTTGGTCAGGTGGTATTACAAATGGTTCACCATTTTCTCCAACTGTTACAGGAACTTATTCAGTGAATGGAACAAGTGCTGCAGGTTGCAGTAATACAAACATCGCTTCCGTTTTAGTAACGGTTAACGCCTTGCCAACAGTTGCAATTGTTGCCAGCACCAATTCTGTCTGTCAAACCAACACGGTTGTTTTATCAGGCTCAGGTGCAAACACCTATACATTTACAGGTGGAATAACAAATGCTGTTACTTTTACACCAGCTTCAACCCTCACCTATTCTTTAAGCGGAACAAGTGCTGCAGGTTGCCTTAGCGCAAACAATGCAACTTTTAACGTGACAGTTTATCCTTTACCAAGTGCCAGTATTAGTTTTACCAATGTTGCCTGTAATGGCGGCAGTTCAGGTATTGCTTTGGCAAATGCTTCAGGTGGCTTATCACCCTATACCTACTCTTGGTCTACCGGTGCCACAACATCTTCCATTACAGGACTCAGCATTGGTAGTAGAACAGTTACCATACTCGACACAAGAGGTTGCAAAACACAAAACACAGTCAATATTAGTCAACCGGCTTCAGCGCTTAGCTCTGCAACAGCTATTCTTAATGTACTTTGTTTTGGAAATAGCTCTGGCGCAGCAACTATCACAGCATCCGGAGGCACATCGCCGTATTCTTACTTATGGTCTAATTCTGCCACAGGGTCTGTTGTGACCGGCTTAAACGCAGGTGTAAGAACGGTAACCGTTACCGATGCCAATGCTTGTACTTCCAGCAACACAATCACCATTACCCAACCTACTGCTTTGAGCAGCAACACAGCTGTAACCAATGTATTGTGTTTCGGTAATTCTACAGGCTCGGCCACGCTTACTGCTTCGGGTGGAACAACACCTTATTCGTATTTATGGTCTAGCGCAGCTACCACCTCAGTGATTAGCACTTTAAACGCCGGCGTAAGAACCGTAACCCTTACCGATGCAAATGCTTGTAGCCTTACCAACACCATTGCCATCAGCCAACCTGCATCAGGATTAAGCACTGCC
>CANGGP010000016.1 GCA_947453445.1 Sphingobacteriaceae bacterium | reverse complement strand
TTCACCTGCCGAAACTTCACCAATAATTTCTAAAGAAGGATGAATTTGTGCCTCATCGAAACGAAATGCAAAACCATCCATGGCCGATTGGTGAAAAGGAGGCGAATCGCTTGTTGCTGTTAAATCTTGCGCCAACACACAAGCATTGGCTTCATACAAGTTAAGCCATTTAGGTTCAAGTACAGTACAATGATCTTTGATAAGTTGTTTTGCTTCTGAAACTGAAATCATTGTTATTATATAGAAATGACTAAAATACAACAAAAAAACCTTGACTGAAAGCGCCTCCATGCATTGTAAGCAACCAACTCTACCCATGTTCATTTTGTTGCGATTTGTGAAGAATTGCGCAATTTTGAATGCCAATATAAATACCTACAAGAAACCGTGAATTTTGTAAGTGTAAATCAATTAAATACTGCACCTTTGTGTCGACGTTCAAGGAATTGCTCAACTGCCATACCTTGCAAGATCTAAAGTCATTGCACAATTACCACTGTATACCACACTGTCAGCCCCGGGTTTGGTTCAGAAATTAGGGACAAGATTCATTTCAAAAACCACAATTATGAAACACCAAAATGTGATCGGTATTTACATGGACCATGCAAGAGCCGAATTCATCGAATTCACAGAAAACCATCCCACTTTTGAAAGTATTGACTCAGCTTTTACACATGATGTAAAAACGACAAGCATAGGAAAAAGCGAACAGCTCATGCACAATAAGGAACAACACTCCCAAGATGCTTATTTTAAAAAAATCGGCGAAGCAATTCTAAAAAACCAGCATGTTTTATTATTTGGTCCTACTGAGGCAAAAACTGAATTAAAAAACAGTTTAGAAAAAGACCATCATTTTAAAGATATTGTACTGACAATCAAGGACTCAGATAAATTGACCCCCAATCAAAAACAGGCTTTTGTGAATAATTATTTCCACAATTGCATTTAAATTGCATAGATGTTAAAATTTGTTTAAATTTATTTCACTTAAAAGTTACAGGCATGAAGACAATACTTTTAATTGAAGATAATGTTGAGATTCTCGACAATTTGAAGGAATACTTGGAACTAGCCGGATACGGCATTATCAGCGCAACAAATGGTGAAGAAGGCTTAGAAATTGCTTTGCAGCATATTCCCGATTTAATTGTATGCGATGTGTTAATGCCGGGCATCGACGGTTATGAAGTGCTGCGTAGATTAAAACAAAAACCTGCATCGGCAAACATTCCTTTTATTTTTAGTTCTTCACTCTCTGAAAAAGTGGATAAATTTCAGGCCATTGCCCTTGGGGCCAACGATTACTTTGTAAAACCTTTTGAGCCCGAAATGATCATCAGAGCCATTGAGAAATTGGCAGAGAAGGTTGTTTAAACATATTAATCCTCCTCTTTTTTTTTGTTCACCGAATTTTGGTTTCGCAAACGCCGGTTTATTTAACGCTATAATTTTTTGAATGTTGGTTTTGTTTAATGAATAGCATCTCAATTAAAATTATTTTCAATTTAATTCAGGCGTACAGTTTATCAGTTGTGTTTGTATCACGCATATGTTCATTTAGCGCAGATTCTTTTAAAAAAAAAGAGTTTCAACTGCCCCGGTAACATTCAATTCCAAGCATCAAATACAAAAGTTTTCTCATTCCTTTTTTGTTTGTACGCATGCAATCAACCATACTATTTCTGAAATCATTTTTAGGCATTGAAGAATTAGATTGCATTAAAAAGTACTTTTACAATTCATAGAAGTCAAAATGAAAATATTGGCGATGTGATGGCACATTGTTACACAGCATTTTTTTGGCTATATTTTAATTTAAACAAAAAACAATTTCATACGTTGATACATTAGTCTTGTCAGAAACCAATAAAATAGTAGAAGTTAAAAATTTGGTAAAAAACTACGGCAGTTTTTGCGCCATTGAAAATGTTAGTTTCGACGTTCATCAAAATGATGTTTTTGGTTTTTTGGGCCCAAATGGCGCCGGCAAAAGCACCACCATACGTACTATCTTATCGCTAATAAGTTCAACGAGTGGTGAGGTTAATTTATTCGGACTTCCTTTAAATGAAAACCGCAATTTTATTTTATCTAAAATTGGCTGTATTGTTGAAAAGCCAGATTTTTATAAATACTTATCTGCCCAAAAAAATTTAGAATTATTTGCAAGAATTTCAGGCAAATCAATCACTAAATCAAGGATTAACGAATTGATTGATTTTGTTGGTTTGAGTGGGCGTGAAAAAGATAAAGTGAGTGGGTTTTCACACGGGATGAAACAAAGACTTGGCATTGCGCAAACACTTTTACATGACCCCGAACTAATTATTTTAGATGAGCCAACAACAGGTTTAGATCCCCAAGGAATTATTGACGTTAGAAATTTGATTTTGCAACTTAAAAACGAGAAGAATAAAACCATTATCATTTCGTCGCATATTTTATCGGAAATAGAATTGATTGCCAACAGAATGATTATTATCAATAAAGGCAAAACCATTGTGCAAGGCGATGTGGCTGACTTATTAAATCATCAGGAAATAATTGTGCAATTTAAGTTGGATAATGTGCCTAAAGCCATTCAAATTCTAAAGCAGCATAGCGATTATGCCAAATGTGAAATAAAGCAGGAGGATACCAATTTATTAATCCATACATCACTTGAATCAATTTCAGCCATCAACAATTTATTTTGTGAAAACAAAATTGGCGTAAGCGGCATTGAAACAAAGCGAAAACTGGAAGATTATTTTTTAAAACTGGTTAATAATTGATGTTGTTTAAAAGTACATATAATGAATTACTAAAAATTGCCTACAAACCAAGGAGCTATATTGGTTTAGGAGGCATTGTATTAATCATTGCCATTATTCTGTTTGCCATGAAAGTAGATGGCATGTTATATATTTCTCTAATTACTGGGCAGTTTGAACAGTCGCTACTTTTTGAAGGCAATATCTTGAATGGAAATTTAATTGCATTTATCATCATCCAAATGCTCATTATTCATGTGCCCTTATTAATTGCATTTGTTACCGGCGATTTGGTTTCAGGCGAATCAGCCATGGGAACAATCAGGCTGCTGTTAACCAAACCTATTTCACGGTTTACGATTTTATTATCGAAATTTTTTGCAAGTTGTATTTATACCTTCATCGTAACCTTGTGCCTGGCTTTTATGTCGGTTGTATTAGGTAAATTAATTTTTGGCACAGGCGATTTAATGGTTTTAAAATCGGATGGATTGGTTGTATTTCAGGAAAATGATATCAATTGGCGGTTTTTTTATGCCTTCATGATTGCCTTTTTGTCTCTTGTAACAGTTGCCACACTCGCTTTAACATTATCTTGTTTTTCCGAAAACTCAATTGGCCCTATTGTTTCAACCATGGGTATTATTTTATTATTTACCATTATTGGATCAATGGATGTGCCCATTTTCGACAGCATCCGTCCGTATTTATTTACAACGCACATGGCCGCGTGGCGCTATTTTTTTGATGATCCTTTAAATTACACGCAAATAATTTATTCCATAATTATATTGCTAAGTCACATTGCCGTATTGTTATTGATTGCATTCTTAAAATTTAGTAAAAAAGATATTTTATCGTGATGTTAAAATTGAAACCTATTATCATCCTGTTTCTGCTTTGCTTAATGAGTCACAACAATGTGCTTTTATCTCAAAATCCCCGTGGCTTGTTAAACCTTGTTCAAGCAAAACTAAATAAAGCCAACGATTATAAAGCCGACATTAGAATCAGTGTTGATTTGCCCTATATTCGATTTATGCCTCTTAGTACAAAATTATACTTCAAGAAAAAAGATAAATTTAAAATTGCCACTAAAAGTATTGCTATTTTGCCAAAGCAAGGTTTTATGCAATTGTCAGGCTTGGTAACTGATACAAATAGTTACGCAGCTATTTTTCAAAATGATGAAATGCTCAATAATGTGAACACCACTTTATTAAATTTGATTCCAACCAATGATACAAGTGATGTTATACTGGCAAAACTATGGATAGACACAAAAAACCAAATTATAGTAAAATCATTGGTTACCACTAAATCAAGTGGGACAATTAAAACAGAATATATTTACGGGTCTCAAATAGCATATGGCTTACCCGATGTAATTAAATTTAGTGTTGATGTAAAAAAATTTAAAATTCCCAAAGCTTTAGCCGCCGACATCAATACCTCAACAAGCAAGAAGGTAGAAAAAAAATCGGGTGAAATTGTGGTGAGCCTAAAAAAATACGAGATTAATAAGGGCATTCCCGATTCGATTTTTAAGGATTGATTTTTAAAAAATAACCCGCAAAGGGCTAAAAAAAATGCTTCATTTATGGCCTATTTCAAATGGCCTAGAAAGAAATTGTCACCAACCGACAAATAAAACCATTTCGTCACTTTCAAAAATAATTTACAAAGATGCTGTCGAATTTTCCCGGGATTCGATTTTAAGCAATGTAGATCTGAGCATGAATTTTAAAGTTAAATCCGAAAATTTCTGTAGATTGATTTACTAGTTATTTTGTGAGAGATTCCGCTGCCGCGGCATCTCTCCTTTCCCGGAGTCAAAATGCAAAATGTCGCCGCTAACGCGTCGCTTTTTATTTGCAAAGCGCCTCACTCAAAAGCGAAAAGCTTTTGGCGTGTCACTTCGCAAATAAAAAAGGCCTCTCGCTTAAGCCGGAGGCCTCATTTTGCATTCATCAGTGGATCCGGAGAGATTCGAACTCCCCGGGTCCACTAGAGCCATAAGTGTTTCCGGGCTTTTCAGCCCTGCAAAATTCTGCATTTTGAAGCATTTTCGAACAAAACCTTACTCCAATTCCTTACTCCAAAAGTCCACTATTAAACGCTGAAATTGCGAAGGAAATTAAGCAGCCTTTTTGCCCTTACTTTTTTTCGCATGTTTGCGTTTGTAGTCCTCTATAAATTCTCCGAGTTCCTTTCTTTCTTTTTCTGTCATCTTCTTAGAAGAAACATACAGATCGATTTCTCTCGGTTCCGGTTTCAGTTTCATATTCTTCTAGTTTTAAAATATTGATGTATTAATTTTTCTGCCGCTTCATCAGGAATAAACATTCTTTGACCTATTGCAAGTTCCGCACCAAGTGTTTCCTGATAGTGCTTGATAAGACTTGTTTTAGCAACAAATCCTACAAAACCCCCGAAACCCATGTCCATCGATCGCAAACAAGCAAAAGCAAACATATTCCCGCCAACTCCCTGATAAATCTTGTTCTTTCCTCTATTAAATCTAGCGTTCTCTACAATATTTACAGTAATAAATTTATCTTCAATAATTAAAGAAATTAGGCCTTGTATAATGTTCCTGTTCTCAACAGTGGTCATTTTATATACTTGGCAATTCCTTTCTTTAAGTTCTTTTTGCCAGTCGAAAAGCCAATCCCTCTTTTTCAGTTCTTTGCTGGTTACCTTACTAAATTCCGTCTCGAAAACTTCACCCGTAATTGCATTTTCAATAGAATTAGTCAGCTTGTCAATTTCAACAGAAACTTCTCTTTTTTCCTTCTTTTTGCTCATGAAATATACTCTTTTCTCGTGTTTTTTCCTAATCAAAGATAGTCAATTTTTCAGCCATTTTGGTGCAAATAAGGGGGTAGTCATGTTCACTAAAATAACTCGTTCACGTATTCGTGAACAGTACTATTTAGTGAACAAGAATCTGGAATTCGATTAAGATCTTTATTTATCAATCTTAAAAGAATTTCAAATGGCAAATCGAATTTCAACAAAAAAGGCTAAGCGCCTTATCTTTCTCCTCAGAAGCACTGAGTTAATGAGAATTAAACCGGCAGCTAAATCGTTAGGATTATCGCGCAATACAGTGCGACGTTATCTGCGTACTTATCTTTCTGCAAAGTCCGTCTGTGAAGACAGGCTTCCCACAGATGAAGAAATTTTTCCTCCATTTTCAAAAACAAGCGTTCATTCAAAAAATAAAATGCACTTGAAAAAAGAATGCAAATGGAAGTCGAACCTTTTAAATGAAAGTGATCTTGAACAAATTTTGCAGTGGAAAAAATCAAAAGACAAGAGAAAATGGGACTGGGCTATCACATTGTTGAGTGCTCAAGAGGGAATGCAAATAAAGGACATAGCTAAAAAAGTTGAGAGACACCCTGATACTGTGAAAGAATGGATTATGAATTACAGCAAAAAAGGTCTGTCAGTGTTTCAGAAACATAGAAAAGCGAACGAGGCAATTCAATTGAATATAATATCGAAAAAGGAGAACCTTATCAAACTGATTCACGAAACACCCCAGCTCCACGGAATAAATCGAACATCATGGGGCGTACAAAGTTTGTCGGACGCATACAGAAATCATTACGGCTCGAGTCTTTCTAAAAGTTCCTTGTCTGAATATTTAAAAAAAGAAGGTTACTCATTTAAGAAGGCAAGAGAAGTACTCACCAGCCCAGACCCCTTGTTCAGAGAGAAGCTTGATAAGATTAAAAGCATCCTTTCAAATCTAAAACCAAATGAGAAATTTTTTTCTGTTGATGAATTCGGGCCTTTCGCTGTTAAAATGAAAGGTGGAAGGAGTCTTACTAAAGGGAATGAAGTAAAGTCCTATCCACAGATTCAAAGAAGCAAAGGCTGCTTGATATGCACAGCCGCATTAGAACTTTCAACAAATCAAATCACTCATTTTTATTCACTTAAGAAAAATACTAAGGAGATGATCAGACTACTGGAAGTCTTAATTCAAGAATATGTGAATGAAGAACGAATTTACTTCTCTTGGGATGCAGCTTCATGGCACGCTTCAAAAGAACTCTATTCCAAAATTGAAGAGATCAACAGCGATGACTATAAGAAGATAAACAAAAGCCCATTTGTGGAATTGGCTCCGTTACCGGCATCAGCACAATTTCTGAATGTAATCGAATCAGTATTCAGTGGCTTAGCAAAAAGTGTCATTCACAACAGTAACTATCAATCTGTTGAAGAAGCTAAGAAAGCCATCGACACCTATTTTTCGGAAAGAAATTTGAATTTCAAAAAGAATCCGAAAAGAGCAGGAAAAATGATTTGGGGAAACGAAAGAGTTGCTCCTTCTTTTAGTGAAACAAACAACTGCAAAGATCCGGCATGGAGGTAAATTAAGATAACTTAAAACCAATCACCGTGTTCTTTTCAATCACCTACCATATTTAAAATCAATCTCTTACGAAAAGTGGACACGGAAATTGAGAGAACTCTCTGGATCCACTAGAGCCATCAGTGTTTCCGGGCTTTTCAGCCTTGCAAAAGTTTGCATTTTGAAGCATTTTCAAACAAAACCTTACTCCAAATCCTTACTCCATGTGTCCACTTTTTTAGGAAATATTTTTTTGAAAATGTTTTTTTAAATATTTAGAAAATTGTGGCCACAGTATCCATATTTTGTTCCAGCTTATAACCTATTTCTAATTATTCTTTTATGAATTTAAAAAGTCTTTGCCCGCTTTCATTTTCAATTTTTAAACAATAAATGCCTTCGGGTAAAAACCTAATATCCATTTCATCCTCGAGTTTAAAATTGTACTGAGTAAAAATTACTTGGCCTAAAAGGTTGGTTATGCTTAAATCAAAATTTGTTTTTAAATTTCTATTGTATGAGAAATTAAGTTTCTTGGTTGTTGGGTTTGGATAGATGGAATAGATATTATTGACTTCGCTTGAATTGTTAATACCAGTGAAAATGGTTTGCTTATAATTCCAACGTAATAAAACTCCGTTCGAGCCTGAAAGAAACGCAATACTATCATTTAAAAAGGCTATGTTATATAAAGTGGTTTGAACACCTGTATTAAATACTGACCAAGTCTTACCTAGGTCTGTGGTTTTAGCAATAGTTCCATTGTTTTGATTATCGGAACCAACAACATAACCTTCATTACTATTTTTGAACCTGACGGCCTGAGTGCTGTAGGTTGGAACATAAAGCGAAGCGTCCCATGTATTACCTCCATTTTTAGTTATTAATAAATCACCATGTGAGCCAAGCGCCATAACAGTATCTTTACTCAAAAAAAACATATCTGATGGAATATTCCACATGCCCCATTCTTGTGTCCAATTTATGCCTTTGTTCTTTGAAAGTGAAATTCCTGAAAGACTGGTATTTATACCCATCATTCCAACTATACTATCTTTGTATGATTTCAAAATCATAATACTTAATTGGTATGGAGGGTAAATTTGACTCAATGTGATTCCTCCATTGATAGTTTTGTACATTGCGCTCCCAACTGATAAGTAACCTGTAAGAGTATCATTAAATGAAAATTGGCAATTAAACCCTCCTCCAGAATTGTATTTTTGTATCCAATTGTTGCCACAATTATTAGAGTGATAAATTAATGCTTGATTTGAAGAATAAGAAAACAAAAACAAATTGTTGGTATCAAGCCTTTGTAGACGATTATAAAAACTTGTTGTATTTGGCTTCGCTATAAAATTTAAGGTTTGGCATTCATTTGTACTTGAAGCCATAAAAGTTTGAGTACCACTAACTAACAACTTTTTTGCAACAATACTTAAATCTATCAATGTTTCAGAAGTATTAGTATTAATCTGCCTTAGTTGTGAAAAGGCAGAAAATGTCATGAAAATTGACGAAGTTAAGGCTATAAATTCCAGTTGAAATTTATTCTTTAATAAATTTTTTATAGGATACGCTATCATCAATTTTTATATAATAAATATACATAGAATTTGCGAGCTTATTGATATCACATAAAATTTCATTTTTGCCCGAATGTAATTTACCCGAATAAACTGCTTTAACAAACCTTCCCATTATGTCATATAATTCAATGGTACAATTACTTTCTTTTTGATTGGTAATTTCAATTGTTTGCTTATTGGATGAAGGATTCGGATAAAGATTAATAAACTTACTTTCTTTTAAATTTTCATTTACACCTAAACCAATATTTTTTGTAAGAATTGAATACTCCATCAAGGTATGGGGAGCACCTGAACCAGAAAATAAAGAAGCAAAACTTGTGTCGCAAGGTATCCAACCTAATAAATTTGTACCTGTACTATCCATAACTTTGTATACATATCCTTTTAGGGTAGCAGAAGTTGAATTCATATTTGTAATAATTACCTTTTCACGAGGTTGAAATTGTTTACTTATACTATTGAATAATGGGTATACAAAGGAAGAGCTAGGTCTAGCCCAGTAATGCATGATACTATCTGTTGAAGAATTTATTCCGTGATTTACTGTTGCCCTTATTTCAAAAGTTTTAACAACATATTTTCCTCTTTGAAACGATATTGGTGGCGTAGCGTAATTTTTATAAAACTCAATTAATTTTATTGTATCACTATTACTATAAACCGTTTTTGTAAAAGTATGTGGTGTTAATGTATTCGTGCCAAAATGATAAAGTGTTCTAAATGGATGTTCAATCATTTTCAACGCGTTTCCTGCATTTAAGCGACCATAACCAACGTATTGGTTAGGTAAAGTGATCCCTGATGTGGTCGGCGTACTTGCAGATCGTTGAATAATTTCTTCACAATCTTCAGGCGCAAGATTATTGTAATCGTTAGCACCACTTGGATTGTTATGGTAACTCATTAATAATCCAACCACACCCGAAACATGTGGTGCTGCCGCAGATGATTGATCAAATGTATTATATGTAGTATTAGTAAGAGGTGCTGGTCTCCATGTTGTTAGAATAAGGGAATTCGATGCGGGCGCCGCGATATCAACTCCTCTGCCATAGCTTAAGGCGCTTCCGCCATTGCTGCCATTCATATAATTACCATCGGTTCCTGTACCACCAACTGTAAGCACCCAATCATCGTGTAGGGTGGCAGGTAAACTCGCCGCATTTGTACCTTCATTTCCCCTGCTCATTACAAAAGTTACATTTTGTCTGTTTACAAAATGAACCGCTTCAGTTAACAATACTATATTCGTATCAATGTAATGAGTAGTATTCGCAATGCTGTCGAAGGTCCAAGAGTTATTTTGAAAATGTAAACCATATGCATAAGAATAACTAGTACTAGCAATGGCAGAATTAATAATACCGTCGGCTATATAATTTAATGTTATGGTATTTGTTGGTAAAAGAAAAAAAGCAAGACTATATAATGACACACCACTGCCACTGCCATAGTAATCACCACCAGCAATCCCCTTTATTCCTAGTGTATTTCCCTTAATAGCTCCGATAATACCTGCAACCGCCGTTCCATGACCATAAGAATCCGGGTTTGTCAATAACTTTAAATTTGTACCAGAGATAAAATCCCAACCATTAACAATTTTGCTACTATTTTGGTTACCGGCAGAATATCCAAAATCTTCATGTCTCCATTCAATGCCTGAATCCATAACTCCTCCCTTTACGAAAGAGTTACCCCCACTTTGTACTATTCCCCATGCATCATCAATATTGATGTCAGCATTGGGGAATAAGCCGAAGTTATGTAAGGAATGCTGATAAGAGTAAAAAGGGTCGGTAGCCGATGCAACGGTAGAAGGCCCAGCGGCAGAAACAGTAACTTGTGGCAAGGTTGCAATAAAATTAGGATGAGAATATGCAACAATGTTTGGGATTCCTTCAAGGTCATGCGATACCTGTTGTAAATTAGTATTATCTGGAAATTGCAACAACAGAGTAGCCCAAAAATCCGGTACTGAAACATTTTGACCCAATCTAGACGTGGTTGTAGTAAATGTGGTAGTTAAATACGGAAAAACTTTTACAGCTTTGATTGGACATTCAGCACAATGGTCATTTATAGCACTCATAAATTGAGAGTATGCGGTTGGTGCTAAAAAATAATTTAAATTGGCAAAGGTTTTGTTTGCAGTTCCAATTTTGTTATCAATTGCACTTGAATCCAAAACAGTAGGTTTAAACCTTACAATCAATTCGTTCTTTTTAAAAACCGGTTTTCCACTGCTACTATAAACCATATTGGTGTCAAGTTCAAATTCTGAATATTTCGTTTCAACATATTTAGTCACACTTGAATCAATGATCGAAATAACGCAAACACCATCATTAGCTAATTCAATATCTGAAGCCCTAACATCGAAACTGTTACTTACTACTTTCCTTAACCATGAATGCATTCCATTGAATTTGATCTTACCAACTAACACTTGCCTCGTTCCTGAGTTGCCTTTTTCTTCACCAATAAAATAAACATCTCCAAGTGTATTCGTAGTTAATGCTTTTATAAACGCATCGCCACTGTTATTTTCTGATGACTGGTTATGGCTTGATATAACGGTTCCTGTTGAGGCGTCTAATCTTAAACAAACTAATTCTTTTACATTGTTTGCGTTTTTCGCATAACCTCCAACAATAATATTGCCATTAACTGGATCGATAGCAATTGAAGTTCCTGCATCATCAAAGCCTTTAATGTCAAGTGGAGATGACCATGATAAAGAATAAGTAGAAGAAATTTTTATAGTTTTTATGTCAAAGTTTGTTCCGTTCCAAGCCTTACCTGTCACAAAAATGTCGTTTGAAGAATTTTTACAATAAGAAAGTGGTTGGTCGAGTGCTGTGCCGGGAATACTACTTCGTTCATCAGACAAGTATCCTAAAGTAGTCCCGTCAAAATAAGCTACCGCATATTCTGCCGTTATCGATGTACTTGCACTTGCACCTACTATGCAAATGTTACCATTAATTGTATTAATTTCTACACCGATTGCCGCATCATTTAAACCTGAGTAGTCATAGGTATTTGAATTAACAAGACTAAGACCGCTCGAATATTTAAGCACCAAAAAATCATAGGTTCCATTCGAAACCTGAGTGGAGCTTGCCAAAACAATATTACCACTACCATCAACTGTTAAAGCTGAAACAAGATCATTATAGTTTATACCATTATCATATTGTGCGCTATCTAAAAGTGAACCATTTGAACTATACCGATATATTATTATATCATAATTATTTGATGTGCTGTTATCCGTTACACCGCAAACATAAATATCACCTCCCGGTGATGGTTCAAAAACATCAATACCATAATCATTATTAGTACTTGTTGTGTTTTTACTAATCGAAAAAATTAAATTTCCTCCACCACCTCTTTTCTCTAAATACAAATTTTCACCTTGCCCAGAAACAGTTGTATGCCCTACTGTTATTAATTCATTGTTTGTATTTGTTATAGACTTACTCCAATTAACACCAAAAGAGTTTAAGACAGGATTGAAAACAGGATTTGCTGAAATATCCTGGTAAACTCGGTTTACGAAAACTTGAGAATTAACATTGCCATAGAAAGCAATAAAGACAAGAGATAAAATTAGTTTCTTCATGTTGTTGAGTTTTTAAAGGTTTTAATTTAGTACATGAGAACAATAAAACAGAAAATAGCAGAACGGTTGTAAAGTAGGACTTGAGTTCAAAAGAGAGAAAATGGGTTCAGGAAAGTTTATTTAATCGGCACTCAAAGTTCAAATGAATTCCTAAGTAATTTGAAATTATTTTGAAATAACATACATTTCATTTCAAAAAAATCTTGGAATTAATTTTCTAATACAATTATATTATTTTTATATCACTTTTGCAATCGAGTTAACTTGAATTTCACACGTACCTCATTTAGATAACATGAGTTGCATTAATTCAAATAATTGCTTACTCCAAATTTCTATGATTTCCCGTTAGTAATTTACTGAAGTATGTTTATACATTCTTTCCGTATCCACTTCCCAATCTTTCCGGGTCCACCTTATCTTACACATAATCAATTAGTTATGAAAAATGGATTTCACACTATTCGAACTCTCCGTGTCCACTCTGAGTATCAGTGTTTACGGGGCTTTCAGCCTTTCAAAAGTTTGCATTTTGAAGCATTTTAACACATTTCCTTACTCCAATTCCTTACTCCATATGTCCACATTATGCGGAAAGAACGTTACCCAGTTCGAATCTTAAACCTCTAAATGAAATGGAAACCAATCTTTTGGTAATGCGATTTCACCACACAAAATACACGGACTAAAAGATGATGTGTTGGCTGATGTTTTCCTCCGGGATATGGCAGCAATTAATGAGTTCCTTTTTTACGTGGAAGCGCCGCCATTTTATTGCCCTTGAAAAGGTCGAAAATCACAAACGTGTGCCCTTTAAAAAGATTAATAGTATATAACGACTTCGACTAGCAAACTATTTCTTGTTCTTACTTTCGATCAAAAGATAATTCACTCTGTACATCTTGTTTGCAAAATCATATGAGTGAGCAGCCTTATCTGGAATATCAGATTTAAGCTCCTTATCTACTAAACGGCAAAACTCTTTATTTTCCGCAAACGAAGACTTTAAATTATCATTGGTTAACCTTTTTATCTCCCCCTTTAGGCCTTTACTAAAATAGAATACTGGGTCTTTCTCTATGGTTATCCCATTAAAAACAACCTTGCTTAATTTATAGACGTAAATGTCAAGTTTTTCGATGATCTCATATTCTTTATTATCATAGAAGCGCCATGTTTTATTATCGCAATCTCTATACGCGAATATATTGGCCTTCAGAAAAGTCTTTTTCTTTCCTTTATAAATAACCTCAAATGATTCTCTTGTAAAAAAGTCATGTTTCTTAAAGTCTTCATGATCCTTTTTACACTCCTCTTCTTCAACAAGTTTATTGTTCAGGAAATCCTCTGCTGATAAATAAATCCCACTTGTTACGACATGACTTTGAGCAAATATTCTGCACGAAGAGATAAATATGAGAAGGACTAAAAATTTCAAATTCTTCATTGCTTTATTATTTAATGTACTTCATTAGTGTAAACTACCAAGTTACAACATAATTCTAAAGGAATTCTGTAGTTGGTTTCTGATTAGGACTTAAGTTATTCAACTTGAAGCACAACGAATGAATTAGGTTTTATTGACGGTCGAGGTCGTGTATTTTCTTTTGTAGCAGCAGGTGTTTCACCATATTCAGCGGTCGGCAAAAAAAGCTGGTGTGTTGTTTTATCGAGTGCAATCGTCCTTGCCCCTTTTTGTGTAGCTACCGTTTCTAAAACACTGTATATGTTTTCACTTTCTTGTTTTATTACCGTAATTGTTCCTTCGCCGTTTGAACTGAAAATGCGTTTTTTAACTTCATCAAAAGCAACACCATCGCATCCGTCACCTATTGGAACAGTTGTAACAACTTTCCCATCCTCAACATTTACAACAACCATGATTTTATTTCCACAAACGGAAAATAAACGATGATTTTTATTGTCTAGTGCAAGTCCTGTTGGTTCTTCTCCGGGGGCAATTGACCAATTCTTTTCAACTTTTAATGTGGTAGCATTAATAAGCGTGATACTGTTTTTGTCTTCGATATTTACATAAATTTTTCCTCTGCCATCAGTCACCGAAAATTCAGGTTTCCCTTCCAGTTTAATAGTTTCAACAACTTTAAATGTATTTGCATCTATAACAGTTGCATTATTAGTTCTACCATTGTAAACAAATACTTTATGAGAAAATTCATCATATAAAATAGCATCGGGATTAACGCCGGTTACTTTTGTTTTAGTTATTACTTCCAGGGTTTTAAGGTTAAATACCGTAACAGAAGTGTCTTTTCCGTTGCTGATAAACCCTCTGTTCAAATCATTGGCTATCGCTATCCCGTGGACGCCTTTGGTGTCTGCTATTGTAGATAGCAACGTTCCACTTTTTATATCCACAACCTGTGTTACTGTTCCGTGAGAAACAAATAGCCGTTGTGTTGGCTCGTCAACAATTAAATAATCCCAACCGCCATCTCCACCGGTATTCCACCTTTTTGAGATCTTATATTCCGAAGTGACTATTTGACTAAAAACATTAGTTGTACTAATTACTGCGGCAACTAGAAAGATTAGTTTTTTCATTTTATCTATTGTTTTACGTTTTTATAAATTACTCTCATTAAACTCGGAAATACCAATAGTAACATTGGCAAGCCCGCCATAAAACCACCAATTACGGCAACCGCTAATGGCTGTTGCATTTGTGCTCCTAAACCAATTCCCATCGCTAAAGGCGTTAGCGCTAGTATTGCGCCTATTGCCGTCATTAATTTTGGACGAATTCGCAGCGCGATTGCATAATTAATTGACTGATCTACATCACCACTGATTTTAAAATTAGCCTTAAACTGATTAACAGTAAAAATGGCATTCTCGGCAATAATGCCGACTATCATAATAATTCCGGTATAGCTACTCACGTTTAAGGGAATGCCAACTATGTATAAAGCGATTATGCAACCGCATATACCCATTACCGAAATGAAAAGAATTAAAATTGAGATCAACCACTCTTTAAATAGAAACATTAATACTGCAAACACTAATAAAGTTGCCAATGCCAGAATTAACAATAATTCGGCAAATGATTTTTGTTGTTCAGAATAAGCACCTCCGTAAACAATAGTGTAACCATGCGGGAGTGGTAACTCAAGCTTTAGTTTTGCTTTTATTTCCTGAATGGCACTTCCCAAATCTCTATTATCTAAACGTGCAGTTACAGCGATAACTGATTTTAAATCTTCACGTCTTTGTTCAACTTCTCCGGGTATTATTTTAACATCGCAGAAAAAGGACAATGGCCGAGTACTTCCATCGGGAAGAAAGATGAGTTTACGCTTTAGATTTTCTAAATCATTGTCTTCGTAATTGGTAAAACGCATTAATATTCTTCGCATTTGCTCGCCATCCTGTAATTGTCCCACCTGAATTCCTCCTGTCATTGCAGCCTGTGCTGGGGATGGCATTGGCATATTTGAGTTCATACCTAAAGGGACACCTCCTGTATATGCCGACAATTGAGTTTGAAAATCGGTTAATGCAATTTTATACTGATTCAATTTTTCTTGATTAGGAATAAAAATTAATGATGGTCCAGCGGTCACCAGTCCGTTATTTACGTCGGCAATACCTTTTATCTGTTGCAGAATTGGTTCTGCTTCCGCGGACAACTTTCTTAAAACAGCATAATCATCTCCAAAGATCTTAATTTCAATTGGTTTTGAAGTACTCATTAAATCTCCCAATAAGTCGGAAATACGCTGTCCAAAAGAAATATCCATAACTGGAACTGAAGCCCCAATTTCATTTCTTAAATCTGAGATAACTTCAAATGTATTTTTCTTTCGAACTTTTTTTAATTGAATTAAATAGTCACCTTCTGTTGGCTGAACTGATCGAAAAGACATTGCAGTTCCTGTTCTCCGTGAGTATGTTTCCACATCAGGGTGCTTCAGTATTATTTTTTCCATCTCTCTACACAACCTGTCCGTTTCTTCAAGCGCAGTTCCGGGTGGCGAAAAGTAATCTAATACAATTGAACCTTCATCTAAATCAGGCAAGAAACCGGTTTCTAATTTCCCTGAAGCCGTCCAAGCAGAAAAAGCAAGTACAATAACAAATAGAAATGCAACTGCCGGCTTTTTAAAGAACCAAGTGAGCCACCGCAGTTTCTTTACCGCTGATTCAGGATCATGATGATGTGGCTTCAAGGAAGCTTTATATCCTACAATAAGATGGAAAACGGGCAATAATAACCAAGTCACCAAAAAGGAGGTTATCATTGTTATCTGCATGGTGTCTGACAATTCTTTAAAAAAAGAACCAGCCAAACCACTCATTAAACGAAATGGAAAGTGAATAACAATTGTAGCTAAGGATGATCCAACCATTGCAGGAAACAGTCCCTTTATTGATTCCTGTACTATTGTGTATTTGCTTTTTTCCGGGTGATCTTCATGCCCTCGATAAATTTGTTCTATAATAACAATTGCATCATCAATTATTAAACCAATCGATGCCGCCACTGCTCCCAATGACATAATGTTTATAGTGATTCCGACAATATTAAGAACCAACATTGTAAAGGCAAGTGTTACAGGTATTGTAAGCATCACAACCAAACTTGCCCTCCACGATCGAAGAAAAAGGATCATAACTATGATAGCTAAGAATAAACCTTCATAAATGGTTTCAATTACGCTGCTAATGCTCTCGCCAACAAAAGCACTTTGATTATAATAAGATTTAAGAATATACCCTTTAGGCAGTAGTTTTCTTATTTCACTTGCTTTGACTTCGGCATCTTTAGAAAAATCAAGTAGATTCACTCCCGATTGTTTTACTAAATCAATTAAAACAGCACTTCCGCCATTTGAATTAATTTTAATAAACTCTTGTTGTTCTTGTATTTCAACTTTTGCAACATCTTTTAGTTTTACGATTCTGTTACCGTCATTTTTCAAAATAACGTTTTCTAACTCGCCTATATCATTTACACGGGTATCAGTAAGATTTAGATACAATCGTTTGTAGTCAGACATATATCCGTTTGATAAAACGAAATTATTATTATTAAAAGCGTTAATTAGCGTATTTGGTGACAAACCAAGAGAAGATAATTTAATCGCGTCAGGAATAACTACATATTCTTTTGCTTTTCCTCCCCTAACAATAACATTGGATATTCCTTTTATTTGAGAGAGTAAAGGTCGAAGCATTAAATTAGCTTCATCACGCAATGCCACTTGGCTGTGAGTTTTACTTTCTAAAGTTAATCCATAAACAGGAAACACAGACTGGTTCATTGCTTCTGAAGTAACGTTTACACCAGGCGGTAAAAAGTTTTTTATTTCGTTAATCCTGCTTTCTAATTGCGCTTTAGAATTGTAAATATCTACACCCCACTCAAAAAAAACATCTATTGTTGTTGCTCCTCTGCTTGTGTTTGTTTTAACAACCGTCACACCTTTGACTTTTTTTACCGCACTTTCCAATGGTTTAGTAACGGTAATCATCATTTTGTCAATAGGTAATTGACCTGCGTCAGCAATAACTGTAATACGAGGAAAAAGAACTTCAGGAAATAGATTGGTTTGCATTCGGGTATATGAAAATATACCCGCCATGAGCAATAATAAACCAATAAATAAGATTGGTTTTGAAAATATTTTAAAATAATTGTTTTCTCGGTTCATATCGAAAAATTATTTTCCACCTACAATTTTAACCGACGCCGTATCTGCCAATCCATAATTACCACTACTTATTATTCTATCATTCAGACTAAATTGTGGAAAAATCACTTCACTATTGATCGTGTTTTTATTTCCAACCATTACCGGAATCCTTATAGCTGTGCTATCATTAATTAATTTCATCACCCAAAACTCTTTCATCATCTCATCGCTTAGGATGCAAGTTTTCGGAAGGATCTGTTTCTTACTTGTGGAACCTTTAACCATACTAACTTTAACAATCATGTTTTCGGGGAGAAATAAACTTTCTTTAACCTTTGCCAATATAGTTTGTGTTTGAGCTAAAGCATTCATAGCAGTTAAAGCTTTTGTAAATTCTGCTTGATGTGTTGTGTTATCCGGTAATTGAATGACACACGTCTTTCCGGGTTTTGCGAAGGACGTAAATTCGTATGGGACATTTACTTGAAATGCTAAGTCGCTACTTTCAGCGATTGTACAAAGCTGTGTGCCCTCCAAAACATAGTCGCCGGGTTGCTGTTTATCCAAGGTGCTAATGATCCCACTTGCCGATGCTCTAATTTTAATTAAGCCAAAGCTGACTAGTGAAGTATCTAATTTAGAGATATTGTTACCTAAAGCCCTTCTTTCTTTGGATTCGAGTTCGTACAAAACATCACCCTTATTAATCGCATCGCCTAATTTTACATGCACATTAGTTATAAAAGCCGGAATGGTTGCTGTAACTACATTTCTTTTAAGGTAAACAGTTGTGGCCGATAAAACGAGTTCATCATCGACCGTTCCATATTTAACTCCAACAACCTCTACAATTGATTTTGGGTTAAGGATTTCTTTCTCGTCTAACTCTTTCGGTGCAGTTTTGCATCTTATCAACAAGAAGACATTAAGTATAAGAGATATATAAATGAATCTTTTCATAATGGGTGTTTTACCAATTCCAGTAATTATATGCGTTAATTAATGATTGTTTCTGCGACGATAGAATGGCATTGTCTCTTTGCATGGTAGCCATGTTTTTAAGAACCATCACATAACTGATAATAGAAAGTTGTCCCGTTAGGATTTCCTTTTTATAAAGATTTAACAGTGTGCCATATTCTAATAATTGCGCCTCGGCTATGTTTATGCGATTTATATAAGATTGCAGTTCATTTAATATTTTTGTTTTGCGCATTGTATTCTGTGTAACAAAATTTTCTTTATAAGTTGAAACGGTTTTAAGTAAAATATCCGTTTTGTTTCGGTTAATGTTTTTCTGCCTTCCATCAAAAAAATTATAGGCAAAGCTAAACCCGGCATTAAAACCAAAACGGTTTGGGATGGTTGGCGCATAAACAGCATTAAGCCCGGTATTAGCAACTAAGTTAAGTTGCGGTTTATATTTTAATTCGAAAATATTTTTTGAAGAAATTAAGTTTAGACTATCAAGCCGATATTTTTCGCTGAAAAAAGAATTTTCCGCATTAGCGGTTAATTTTAAGTCTAAATCGTTTATAATAACGAAAGATGTATCCTTTATTCCGCAAAGAATTCTTAAATCCATTAAGTCTCTTTTGTAATTAGCTTTGAAAGAAGCTTGTTGAAATAGAAAATTTTGATGTTCGATATTTAGTAAACTCAGATCAGATTGTTTATATATGCTTGCCTCAACCAACTCTTTTATAATAACCTTTTGTTCGGAAAGAATATTCAACATTGAATTAGTATAGTCCATTTGTTTCAAACCCTGTAAGCAGAGAATGTATTGATCAGTTACGATTTTCTCAATATCATGACCAGTTAATTTTACATTGTTTTGCGTTATTTGAGTTATTACATTCGCTTGTTCAGTTGCTGTTTTAAGTTTTTGGTTATTAAAAACTGGTTGTGTAATATTTAATAAGGCTTGGTATTGTCCACCGTTAGCAGCAGCGAAATCATATCCCAAATATTTTTCAGCTCCTGCTGAATTGCCTTCAAATTTAGCTTGATTATTATCTAAATTAATAATAGGTGAAAACATATAGTTAGCTGTTACACCTACTTGAGGCTTGGTGTAAAATGCTTTAAGCCTCTCAGCTTCTAATTGACTTACTTTTGATTGGTTTTGATTGTCAATTATCAGCGGACTATTTTGTTTTGCGATATTTATGTAATAATTCAAGTCTACCTGTGAACAACACACGTTCGCGAACAAAGTAAAATACATGAATAGTTTGGACATATCTAAGAATAAAATAGTCCATATCAATTGATATGGACTATAGTGTTAATTAATCATTTACTTCTTTTATGAATTTACCATTACTGTCAAATAATAAATCCATGCCTTTAATTTCAGCTTCGTAAGTAACAGTTCCCTTAGTATCTGTGATTTTGGCGCCTTCTTTTACTTTTTGTCCTGCGTAATGTGCTTTCACATAGTCCATAACACCTGATGGTAATTGGTTTAGCTCAATCTCAACTTCTGTTTCGATCACATTACCCGACGCGTCAAATAAAACAGAATTGTCTATTTTATTTAGGTCAAAGCTGGCTTCATATTTGTCACCTTCTTTTTCCCACTTTACTTCTTTAATTGAAGGATAGTCTTTCTTGAATGTTGACTTTACAGATGCCGGAACATCCTTTTCTTGTATTTTTTGTGCGAAAGTGCAAGTGGTAATTAATCCTGCAACCAGCATTATTGTTAATTTTTTCATTTTTCATTTTTTAAGTGAATAAAATTTATAAGACAAAGTTCCAACCTGAATTAGAAGAAATTTAGAATTTTACGGTAAAACCGTGCAGATTGCTGTTAAAAGCATAACTAATTTCCCAGTTATTAGTATCTGCGACCTTTTTTACTATAGCAAGTCCAAGACCGCTACCCTTAAAAGAATGATTTGGTTTTGAAAATCGCAGAAATAATTTTTCTGATGGAATTGGATTTTTGCTCCCTGTATTTGAAATTATCAATGTGTTCTGATTCAATAAAACATTCACTGAACCATCCGGGACATTATGACGAATGGCATTTAAGAATAAGTTGCTGACCAAAATTTCCGTCAGAACCGGATTTGATTTAATGATAACATCTTCTTTTACTTCAATAGTGATAGATAATTTTTTTTCATCGGCCTGTTCCATAAAGAACTCCTGCTGCTTTTCAATAATATTCTTCAGCGACACCTTTTCTCTTTCGGAATAATGGGTGTTGTCAATTTTAGAGAGTAACAGTAAGTTTTTATTTAAACGATTCAGTCTTGAGGCAGATTCCGCCAATTTTAATAGTATATCTGCTTGATCGGGGGTCAAGTCGGGGTGCTGCATCAGGGTTTCCAGTTTTACCTGAAAGACAGCTAACGGTGTTTGTAATTCATGCGCTGCATTTTCAATAAACTCTTTTTGACTTTTATAAATAATTGTATTTCTTTCCATCAATGAATTAATTGACACATTCAGTCGGTGAAATTCCTCGATATCCGTTTCCAATAATTTTGGCGATGTACTTTTATCGATATCAAAGTGTTCTATTTGCTGCAACGTAGCATAGAATGGCTGCCAAAGCCTATTAGAAAGCCTTTTTGTAATAAAAAACAACCCTGTTAAGAGTAAGGCCAGTATTATAAAAAAAAGTAAAGCAATGCTTTTAATCAAGTCCTCCGATTCTACAAGGTTGATGCGTGACTTAAGGTGGTAGACTTTTCCATCAATTGTAACTGGCGACATTAAAACCCTATATGTTTCATTTTCATTCAGCAAAGTATCCATGTAAAATTTATAGAAAATCGAGTCTTTATACAAATCATAAGAAGACTCTTCTATCTTAATGTCTCTATTCACTTTATTCCATATAGAAATATCAGATGCCTTCATAGCCGGAATAGAATATTTTATGAATTCATTTTTACGAAGAATCAATATTTCATCAGCATCCTCAAGATATAGTCGCTCAGTTAAAAAATAAAACATTGGTGCACTTATTAGCAAAATGAGTAAGGAAAACAAAATGTAAACCCTCAATGTTTTATTTAATAGTCTCCTTCTCATTCCTGCCATTTATAACCTAATCCATAAACTGTTTTTATATAATCAGGACAGCCCGCATCACTTAATTTCTTTTTCAAGTTCTTGATATGAGCATAAACAAAACCGTGATTATCCAACATATCAGCCATATCACCGGACAAATGCTCTGCTAATGCGGCTTTGGATAGAACCTTATTATTATTGCCAATGAGGTATAATAACAGATCAATTTCCTTTTTTGTTACATCTATGGCTTCCCCATTTGCCTTAACCGTTTTTGATAATATATCTACTTCAATTTCATTAAAACGTAGAATATTCTTTCCATTAAATTGTTTCCTTCGAACCAGCGCCTGAATCCTTGCTAGTAATTCCGATAAATGAAAAGGCTTCGTTAAAAAGTCATCTGCTCCAAGTTTCAATCCTTCAAGGCGGGTTTCCAAAGTGTCTTTAGCTGAGGTAATAATAATTCCGTCCGTTTTATCCTGCTTTTTTAGTTCTGAGAGTATTTTAAAGCCATTCCCATCTGGTAGATTAAGGTCAAGTAGAATACAGTCATATTCGTAACCATTTATTTTATCCATAGCAGAAGAGACAGAGTTCGCCCACTCGCACAGTACTAAATTGCTTTTGAGATAATCAATCGTACTTAAAGCTAGCTCTACTTCATCTTCTATTAAGAGAATTTTCATTAGTGCTAAGTTAACAATTGAATTTAGAAGAAATTTAGAATTAGTGTACCCGTCTAAAATTGACTATGAATCAACATTTCAAAGAACGACCAAAGGCGAAGAAATACTCCGCCTTTGCTTTGCCTAAAATTTAGGACTTACTTCTTTATTTTATGAATCTGAGCCGCTTTGTCAAAGCCAACCCAATCCCCGGCTGCATTTAGCCCTCTGTTGGCTAATTCTCGCCTCACAAGGGCTTTTAAATCAAAGTCGCCCCGTAAGGCCTCAACGAGTAAAGCCGTTGCAACGGTGCTAAAAATAAACCTTGGGTTAATTTCATCCGCACGGTTTTCATAGTCCTTCGACATGAGGCGTTCTTTTCCTGCCGGAGTGAGTTCACCACCGATCTCTTTCCAAATTTTCGGTGGAATTTCTTCTCGGACAATGGTCTCTAATCGAGAAGCATAACTCATTGCTTCCATGAATTTACCTGCATCGTAATATTCCTTGACTAATTTTAAATCACGCCTGTCCGAAGCGTTCAAGTGCTGCGACTCAGTCCAGTCCTTGTTTTCAGAGGTTTTCTTTTTCATGGTAGCTACGTTCGATACATTTTTTGGAACTTCCAAGTTCTTTTTAGGCTTTCTGATCCCATTTAACTCTTCGGTCTCTCCGACCGGAACATCCTCGAAAATGGCAATCTCTCCTCCCTGATTGAACCTTCCAAATTGGGTGGCTCTTCCTCTCTCAGGCACTTCGATCACCACATCCACATCGTGCTGATAGGCATTCGCTCCTTTGAATTTTCCATCTTTGGTTGTTTGAAAAACAAAGATGAAGGATTTGCCGGGGTTCTTCTTTTTCATGTTTTCCAAGTCTTTAGGACTTAAACCCAATTTGTTCACGCTATCTAAAATGATAAACTGATACTTACTCAGGTCTTCCGGCAAATAATCGCTTACAAATAAATTCTCATGTTTCACCTCTTTGTCGTTGAGTTTCATTTGGAGGGTAGCATCTAACTTCTCTTCATTTGCAACATATAGAACGGTTCCATGATTACGAGCTAAGTATCCTGCAAGATCAACACAGAGATAGGACTTCCCCATCTTCGGTCTTCCAAAGACCATCGCTGTGAATCCTGGACTTGGGTCTCCGATCAAATCAAACCACTTTCCGGTGAAGCCGATAGAATTAAAATGCAGCTTCGCAAAATCAATGCTGTTCATTAAATTCTGACTGGGTTTGTTTTCTTGGGCGACTTCCGGTTCAATTCCATCAAGTGTCTTTTTTACTTTGGGCTTCGCATTCGCCTTGTTCAAGGCTAACTGGAGTTTCTTTTTAGTGTCCGTTGACAGTTCAATCTTAACGCTTTTTCCCATCGATTTAACTAATGGAATCAACTTGCTTTTCACAAACAGTATTTCCTTCGACAAAACAGAATTCTCAAACTCATCGTTCTTAATGGCAGCCAGCACATCTTTTAGAAATCCCTCAATTTCTTTTTTCTGATGTGTTTTGCCGGTCAATAATAAAAATCGTTTGATCAACTTCTGTTCCAAAGGCGACACATGCTTATCCGGTGTCTCTCTGCCTTCTTTCTCTGCTATGGCCTTCTCTAATGCCGGTTTGCGAATCGCAATCTCTGCGGTTAGACCATCTTCCAACTCAGCATCTAATTCCAAACGGTAAATCATTTTTAATTTTTCGAGTGGTAGATTTTTATACCCTGCCGCATCTTGTTTTGCTCTTTCAATTATTGGATTGCTATCCAAGCCCGACAGATCTTCCTTGCGATCAATAAACTCCTCCAACTTTTCAAAGCCCAAATCAAACGCTCTTTTTACGTCTGCATCCTTTTCATAAATCCCCCAGTCCTTGCCGTGCTGTGTCCTGTCATCAATGATGGTGTGAGATCGTTGTAAAACGTCTGGGAGGTTTTCAAAGCCTACTTCATTAATGGCTTTAAAATAATTCTTAGTTGTGATTCTCATTTTGCTTTGAATTTTAATTGGCGAAGTTGTTTAGTCAGAGTCTGGAGTTCTCTCTTGTCTTTGGTGTTAAGGCTATGTTGAAAGGATTTTATTTTTGCAGGATCATAATTCATCACAATCATTTCCGTCTTCACTTTGTCGGTGTGCTTTGTTACAGCCACACTCTTAGTGACTTTCTGAACTCGCCATTTGTACTTCTTGATGTATGTCTGCAATACTTTTGAAGGGTAAGAACTCAATAAAAAGTTTCCCTTCACCTTGGCCAGTGCATCGAGTAGTTCTCTGTAATCGTTTTCTGAATAGCCCTTGTAATGCCCCTGATCCGAACCAATGTACGGCGGATCGGCATAGATAAATGTTTCTTTGTCATCGCAGCGTTGTATTACTTTAATTGCGTTATTATTTTCGACCTGCACTTTTACGAGCCGGTCTTCGTAGTCTTTTGTAAAGTTTTCTCTCTTAACTGCTAAGGATGCTTCTTTTGAATCATCTTTTCCAAATCCCCAAGAGCCAATCATCCCTGCAAAGCCTTGGTTGGTGAGTACCCAAAGAGCCCAAGCTCTTTTTACATCCGAAAACAAATCCGGGTGTGCATACACCACCATTGCTTTTTTATAGAGTTCCCTACTATGAAGGGTGGCTCTGATTTCCTTTTGCAATTCCGGGAAGTTTGATTTCAGGACTTTGAAGAAATTTACAATCTCTCCATTGATATCATTAATCACTTCTACTTCCGATTTTGGTTTTGCAAAGAAAACAGCGCCACCCCCAAAGAAGGGTTCACAATATAAACGGTGTGCGGGAATCAATGGTAACAGGTATTTAAGAAGGGTTTGTTTCCCACCGTAATATGTGATTGGTGTCTTCATGGTTTAGCTGAAACTCAATAAGTTTCTGTCAGACCATTTTTTATCAAAGTTCTTGTTGCCACCAGCCCACTCATAGGTGTATAATCCATCACGGAAACTCACCTTTTGAATTGCCCACACAGCTTGTTCAGGAAGGGCTCCCGGTAAGGCGTAGCCATTGTACACCATGTTTACATCGCTTTCATCCACAATTTTTGGTTCGTAGAAAATCTTGTTGTCCAAAGAATCCACTTTGGTTTTTAGACCATCTACCAGTGTAGAAATACCATTGAGGGCTGCAAGTTCCAATGCTTCGTTAGCATTACTGTTATTTGCAGCAGGCTCCAGCATGGCAATGATTTGATCTCTCAGATCCGTTACTGAACTCGATACCGGGGTGGTCACATTGGCTTGATCAACAAAGAGATTTCTCAATGCTCCTTGTCCGAGATCAATGCGGATGATGGTTCCTCGCACGACTTCAATCTCACGAATTTGTTCTTTAAAGATGTAACGGGAAAGCCCGTTTTCAGTCACCTTTAGGTTTGCTCCATTGTTTTCAATTGTTACTGCCATAATTATTGTTTTTTGTTTTTGTTTATAAATTCGATAATACTCTCTCCAATGATGGCTCCCATAAAGCCTCCTATCATTACATACGGAACAGCGTCCTTTTGTACAGTTTTGGCATAGAAATACATCAGCAAAGAGGTTGCAAGTGTTGCGGTCGAAATGATGGTCTTTTCCTTCATCTTACTGTTGCGTTTTTATTAATAGGCTTGTTGTTAAACCTGCCATGATCATCCATCCTACAGAAAGCATCCGGTTTTCAAATCGTTTTTTCTTGATCGACTTTAATGCCGTCTTAAGATCTTCGCTCAATTGTATTTCCCGGAGTTGATTTTCTTTTTGTAGATTATACATCGAGGCATAACTTCGGTCGCACATTACAAGCTGTGAATCCCTAATGGCTATGCCTTCTTGCAAGCAATGAATGGAAAGGTCGCAGAGACTATCCTGCCATTTACTTAAGCTACTCAGCACCAGCGTTTCTTTTCGCAGTGTATCGCAGGGCAATTGTTTTTGAACGATCAATTGCTGTTTCCTTAATAAGGATCGACTGGTAGATAGTTGAGTACTGAGTTTTTTATTTTCATCCTTGAGCGAATCGGCCACTTTCAAAAACTCCTTTTTTGCTTTTGAATAATCTTGATCGATTTGCTTTGCTTGCTTTTCGGAGACCTTTATCGACTGTCGTATTTCCTTTAAGTTATTTTTAGGTGGGGAATCCTGACAGGTTTTAAATCCCAAAAAGCAAAGGATGAAGCCTATGGTAAAGGCGAGAAATAGTTGTTTCATTGTTTTAGTTTTTATCCTTAATTGTTGTTTTTCTTTCAATCGAGTACCCGAAGCAGCCTGCGCCCACCAAGCTTACAAAGGCGTAGAACATATACTCCGGCATTTGTTTGTCAAAGAACTGCTCGGCAACCCAACTCACCAAAAGCACCAAGACAAAAATGGCTGTGGCTACTTCCCGGAGGCTGTGGTTTCCGTTTTTATCTTTTAGTAATTGCACTAAGGCGGCTAAGAATTGATTCTTCATTTTTGTTTTTTCTTTTACGTTTTAAGAGACCCCACAGGGCGGTTAATCCCAAAGCCACCGAAACTGTGCCAATCGTCCAGCGTTTGAAACTTTGTCGTTTGACTGCTCTGAAATCGATGAGTGTGTAAGTGAAACTGTTTCCGTATAAGGATTTGTGCTTTTCACATAAACTCATGAATTCATTGAAGTCTTTGATGTTTGCAAAAACCTGACAGCCTGCCGAGTATTTGTCCACCGTTTTAGTTGTTCCGCTGAGACTGGCTCGATGGATGTTAATTCCATACAAGCCTTTACTCTTTTTGCCGTTTCTAAAATCAAGCTTGGCGGTTCTGTCGTAATCTCGCATTACAAAGATTGGTTTCGCTTGCACCAAGGCTTTGTATTTGCTCTGATGCATTCCAATGCGATAGGCATCTTTGTATTGACCCTGCGCCAATATCGCAGTGCCCTGCGGCTGCATCGGATTCTTCAACCAAAACGTTCCCGGATCAGTAGTGGCCTTGTAGACATGGTAGAACCATTTTAAGGGAGCTACTTTGTAAAAAACATGAATCTCATCATCAAAGCGGTTGGAGGCTGTCGTTGTTGACCTAATGCCCACAATATTTAATTCGTTTGGCTTTGTATAAAGTTCATACCCCTTACTTCGCAGTATCCCTCTAAGCTTGTTCAGTAGCATTAGGCCGCCTTTCCTAAATCCGGTTCATAATTCTTTAACCATGATTTTACATCAAAGCATGGACAAGCTTTTTTTACACCCGCAAAATCTCGGTGACCTAATACTTCTGCTTTTGGGTATTTCTCGGTTAGCGACACAATCAAATTGAACATGGCGTGCTTTTGTGCATCACTGCGGTTGTCGAGTGCCTTGCCTTCTTTATCAACTCCTCCGATGTAAGCAAGACTTACACAGCTTGAGTTGTGATGATACACCCCGTAGCTGTTTTTATCCAGATCCAAGAGTGAAACAATCGTCCCATTGCGTTCAATCAAAAAGTGGTAACCCGGTGTATCTCCCCAACCACGTTGTTCTTTCCAAAATCGTTTAATGGATTCAATTGTGGTGTTGGGTGGCGTAGCGGTGCAATGCACCACAATGTATTTTATATCTCTGATCGTTTTCATTTTAATTGTTTTTAAAACATTCATTTTCTTTCATCCTTTTGATAGAAGACGTTGCGTGTGTTGTTCTTCCTATCCTTTGGGTTTCGAGGTGATGACTTTCATCCATTCACTGTACTGCCCAAACTCTCCTTCACTTTTTAAATCGTTCATGACGTTGGTGCCATATAGTTTCTTGAAAACAATCCCAGTATTAATGAAAGCCTTTTGAGAAGGGATTTCTGAAAGCACCGCTTTTATTGCATCGCCATCTGTTCCCGGTAAAAACCCGTAAACCTTATCGAAGGCCGCTTTCAGTCGTTTTGCCCAAGCGGTATATTTGATATTAGGATCGCTTACTTTCGCACCTTTCTTTGATGGTTTGGCTGCAATAATTTGCATCATCTCGTTGTATTCGGTGGACTGCAATTCATCACTCATCTCCGCTATCAAATTGCCGTTGTACAACTTTTTATAGGAGTCCTGGACTTTAAGAAAAACCTCTTTACTTGGTATCTCAGTCAAACTGCTGCGAAGCTTTACCACATCTGTTCCCGGCCAACCATCATTTTCAAAAGCCATTTTTATTTGTTTGGCAATAGTGGCCGGCGTTCCATCTTCAAAAGATTTATTCTCTTCACGATTGGAGATGCCCTTCTGCACAAATTTTTTGCCATAAAAAATGCCACCACCAAGAATGCCGATCCCGATCAAAGAGTAAATCACTTTCTCTCTTATTGACAAATTTGTATTGGTGGTTTTCTTTTCCATTTTAAACGCCTAATGCTTTTTTAGCTATCGCAGTCTTTACAGGATCGTTTTGAACGATGTCAGCCAGTTTCAGTAATTCTTTGGTTTGGAGTTTTTTGGCAAGCACACTCAGGGCTTTCATTTTTGCATCGGCCTCTGCTTCAGAAGCGGCCTCAATGCTGATGTCGTAATTAAACTTTTTCATTTTCTGTTTTGATTTCTAAAAGATCGAATACTGTTTGAATGTGTTTTGGTTCTTCTGCAAAGCATTGTAGGATGAGCATAATTTTATCCAACTGATCTTGGCTAAAGTGTGACTCCAGTTGTTTCAGAAATCCTAATTGTGCTTTCATCTCATCGCTGAGTTCGCCCTCTGAGGCGGACTTCTTTCGGATCACCATTTCCGTTTCCGGTTCTGTCGATTCCGAACCACCGTTACTTTCTTTGGCAATTAATCCGGCAAGTGCATCGCCACCGGGCAATTTGGCCACCCAATGCGGATTCCGTTTCACCATGCCTTCAACTATTACAGAAGCCACATCCCCAAGGTTCACATCTCCCCAATGGAGTTTTTTACCTTTGAACTTATTGAGGTGTTCTTCTAAGTCACCGATGTATTCTTCTGCGTCTGCGAGTTGTTTTTTACAAGCGTCATAATCTCGTTTTAGAAGATCCGTTTGCCAACGTTCTCTTTCCTGCATCAGCGATTGAGTTAACCGCTCGTTGATTTTGTTTTCCAATTCGAGACCTGACAAACCTTGTGGTTGTACCGCCTGAACTATGGTTTGAGCTGAATTTTCGTTTGTTTTCTTCTTTTCGATAAAGAAAGTGAACTGCTCGTAGCGGTTGGAGTTTTCAGTATTGTAGGTAAATATTTTAACGGTATCGCTGCGCTCATCTAAATACACTTTGTGGTCGTCAATGGCATCCACCCGGTTGGTGCGTGGTACAATTTTTACATCGTCCACATACACTTCAAAATATTTGCCTTCGTTTTTATCGACCATGTCATTTAGCCACATTTTAAATTGTGCCAGTTTCACATCGTTGTATGGATTGGTATGTTGCATTTTATTTTTCTTGGTTTTTAGGTATCACATGAATAAATCTTAAATGATTAATCCCTGAGAGATAATTGATGATTTGAATTTTACTTTGGTGTTCATATTGCATTTCATTGGTTGCCTTTTCACTCAGATCAAACACCCCTGTCTCGCTCTCCACCCGCACTTGATCGGCCTCTTCAACGAGGTAATAAAATTGGTTGGTGGCATCTATTGTTTGCGTTTCATTCGCTTGAAGCACGAGGTGCCGAAAACGAATTGTGTAGTTTTTACCGTTTCCCAATTCCTCCATCCGTTTTGGGATGTATTCTAAAGCCAAGTTGATCGTCATGTTTAATCTTCTGTTTTAATCCATACATAAATGCTCACTTCGTAGCGAAGGTTTTGGTTGTATTGCTTGCCAATGGCATCCAAAAACCAGCCCTGAACTAAAGTGGTGATACCCGGTATCGTCATGATCTCTTCATGCTTTGGGATTCCGTGTGAATGTTCCTTAACTCGAAAGAACACATCGGAAACATCACATAAATTCAAATTCACATCATTGGCATATACATCTGAGACATAAAACCAATTCAGCAGATCATAACTTTGAATTCTTACTTCCCCTACAAATTGATTGGCTTTGTATTTTTCTTTGATAGCAACATGAGAATCATCTTCCGGCATAATCACGGTAATAGTTCCATCCGGGTTTATTATTTCCCTTGGCGGATCAACAGGTGGAACCGGCCAAGCATCGATCATTCTTACACTGCATTCAATTCCGATTATGGACTTGATATCGCTGGGTAGCTTGATCTGAAAGTGCTTGCGCTCTCCCTTTAGTTTAATATTCAGCTTTGTAACTATTACCGATTCCTTATTCATTTCATATCCTCCAATTCGCAATCCAAATACAAACTCACACGGTAGGGAGCAAAAACTGTTCTTCCGTCATCGGAATCTTTGTAAGTGATTTGCACTCTTCCATTCCCGGTGCTTGCCCCTCCTAAATCATAGTACCGTTGCTTTGGTGATACATTGATTCCGGTCATTAATAATTTACTCTCGTAGTTGTCCGGGAAATACTCTTCTTTGTTGATCTCGATTTTTTGGGCACCACGGTAATACAAAAGATCATCTTTGTCGGAAGTCAGGAGTATGCCGAGGATACGAACAATGTTTTTATCCAATTCAAAAGTGTCACTCACCGTAGCATTGGCCTGAGTAATTCTGATATCAAATCGTTTCTTCGTTGTTTTTATCATGGCTTTTGTTTTTTAAAAGCCGGGAGACCATTTCTCCCGACTATTTGTTGAGTGATTACGGAGTGGTGATGGTGCCGTGTAAACCCACATACAATTGGGTTTTAGGATCAAGGCCATCCATCGTGCCCAACTCCACGGTGAACTCAATCAGAATATCATCCTGAATAAGGCGAGGGTTTGCCAGTTTGTAATAGCCCAGTGGCACTGCATGGTGACTTTGCGTTTTGAAAGCGGCCACACTTGTTTCCGGCACGATGATTTTTTTGTTGGCCTTCAAGCTGAATTCTCCGTTGGCGATTGCCGGGAAGTCCTCTAATTGAATGAAACGGGATGCCATGATTTTGTCGGTTGTGTTGTCTGTTGGAATAGAAGCCAACAAAACAATGCCACTCACCAATAAGGCTTGGTTCTTTGGTAACTTGGCATTGCTCAGGTTACGGATACCCACCTCTTTCACGTCCTGTGTTTCAAACAACTTAACGGTTTTTGAATTCACCGGTTTGATGGAGTAAATGATGGTGTCGGCCAATCTCAAATCACCTTTTGACAAAGCTGATTTGATGTGATCGGGTAATTCACCAAAATGTTTTTCCATCTCAGCCCGTGATCCTTTACTGTTCGCAGGAGGACTCGCCAATTTGTTTATGGTGCGCTGACGGGCAACCGGATTCATTCTGCGCAATGCACCCAATAATTCTTCGCCCTCTATACCTTCCAGTCCGAGCAAGGCTCCGGCATTGTTGTACTGTTCAGTACCTTCTAATAGTTCTAACATATTGTTTCTTTTTTATGGTTTGACTTTTTTAATTTTTGCTATTGTTTAGTAGAGTTTATCGGAGGGTTCTACCATTCCCATTTCTTCTTCGCCGCTGAGTTCCCCTTCAAGGCCATTCACTTGGCTGTATTTTTCGCCACTCTCTTGAATTTGTTTTTGAATGGTATCCAAAGCACTCATGTCGAGAGCGCCAACTGATTCTGCTCCGGGGTGTAAGAAGTATTGCACTTCGCCTACACCATTGGTACTTTCATCAGAGCCTTTTTTATCCTTAGCTTTTAGAACCTTGTCCAAAAACACCCGACGCTTCATGTCGTCTTTCAAAGTGAGTAAGCGTTCCTTCACACCATCCAAACCTGAAGTGCCTTTTCCATTCATGCCGGAGATACTTTGGTAAGTTCCCGATGCCATCATGCCGAGACCGAGTACAGAAGCAATTCTGCTTTTAGCGAAATGCCCAACTCCCGTAACGGCTGCTCCAACTAAGAAGGATAATCTTCCTAATACCGCCCCGGCAACACCGCCACCAATCACACCCACCACAATGTCCTTTCCTAATTCGGTGGCTGCATCTTTGGCTTTGGCTCCTGCACTTGCATCACCGGCACCGCTGAGTGTTTTTTTGAGTGCTTCTTTTTGATATTTGTTTTTATGTTTTGCCATTTGTCTTATTTTTTTCTTTTAATATTTACACGTATGCTACTGCTTGCTTCTTCTTATGCTTTTTGCCTCCTTTCTTTTTCCTACGTGGTTTAAATCCTGATAATTCGTGTTTTGGAGGGGATTTTTCGGGTTTAGACTTCATCATCTTCACTCCAAGAAATATGAGACCTATTCCTGTCAATCCGATTGCAGTTGGTTTGATCCACTTTTTGTTTTTATCCCAAAAGCCTTGTGTTGCTGCATTTGCTGCACCGGGCTTTGCGCCACTTTTAGCTGGTAGATTCTTCGTTTCTTCAGTTCCTGATTCCCCGCTTTCATTTGAACCATTCGCATTTTCAGTTGATGAACCGGAATTGTTTTCAGGCTCAGAATTCCCTGAAGGATTTTCATTACCTGATCCGCTTGACTTACCTGCACTTTGTGAAGGCGTTTCTTGTTGGCCACCGGAGCTACTATCACCAGAACTTTCTGATGATCCGGATGAGTTGTCATTTGAACTACCGCTTTCGGTAGGTTTTGCTGCGACTTTCTTTTTCGGAAAAATGCTTCCGATGCTTTTTAAAAGTCCTGCTATTGCTCCAATTACTCCTGTGGCAGCGGTTACCGAGGCAGCGGTCGCAACAACTCCAAGGCCGCTTAAATTTTCATCGTAATAAATGTCTGTACCAAGTAGTTCTTGCGCTGAGGCGTTTTCATCCAAACCACTCATATCATCTACGATGTATCCTAATCCGCTCACATCGTGATTGGCATTTCCTTTTCCTGTTAGAATAGCCTTCTTCAGGTTTTCAGGTTTACCCCCCGCATCATAGAAGATCTTCTCCATCTTCGCACGCACTTCCTTCAACTTTGCGAACTTGGCCATGTCCACCTCTTTCGCCTTGGCCTGTTCATCGGTCAGGTAGGAGTACTTTAATTGCTCCGCTACTTTGAACAGATTTAGTTTCATGCTCAACAAAACACCTTCTCTCAGCAAAGCAGTAGCTGGGTTAATTCGGTTGGTGACATGCAAGCCTTTGTGGATGGCATTTTTTAATTTTCCTTTTTTTGTCGTCGTGTTCTGAGTACCAGGAGGTGGAGCAATTTTAGCACCGAGTTTTTTAAAGATGGGTTTGCTTCCGCCTCCGGACGAAGGATTGTTCTTTTTGAGAATTTTTAATTTCCCTAAATCTCCCTGTAATTCTTCCCAACCCATTAGGTCTTGCACATCTACATTGTTTGTGCTGGGTATGCCGTTTAGATATTCTAAATCCATGTTTGTGTCTTGTTTTTCTGAATATGGTTCTTCGTAATTAAATTGGTCTACCACACAATCAACCGTGATGTATTTTCCTTCACCGTTTGGTACTATGGGATAGATATGTTGAAAGTGATCTTGTTTGTATTTTGTTATTCTCAGCTTGTGTTTTATTTTAAGGTTGCTTAAAATGCTGCTGATAAACACCGTGTAACAATCGCAGTCCACTCCCTGCTTTCTGTCATTCCACGTCCTCGCAGGGCTCCTGACCTGTTCCTTTCCTTCTTCATCCTTTTTATAAGCGATGTAGCGGTAAACAAAAGCCCAAATGTTTCTGCAAGTATCAAAGGTGTCTTTCCCCTTTAAGGTTTGGGCGAGCTTACTTGTTTGAAACAAAGTCTCTCTAACAACCTTCGGAATAAATCGCACCGTATCGTTTACCGTTGCACCGCGCTTGATCACCGGATCAAGGAAAAGTGGCTTGATAAACAGAGCATCAAATGCTTCTCCACTTGCTATGTTTCTCTTTTTACTAGCTTCCATTTTTTGAGGCGATCAGTTGTACTTCATCCAAGTTTTCATAGGGTACTGTTTTCCATCCCAAATCAATGGTGGTCATCGTCATCACTCCGATCTTGAAAGCTGCTCCTTGTTGGATAGCTTGCAAGAGGCCTTTGGCACTAGAGAGGAGGCTGAGCATCGGAATACGGATCATGATTGCCTCAAATTTTGCCTCTCCATAAGAAGGCAGGGCAATGTCCCTATTCACGGCTTGTGAACTCCCGATGCTGCTTCCCTTTATGAGTAGTTTCACAAAAGGGAACTTGAGTTTTAAACTGGTGCTACTTGGATTTTTTAATTGTACATCCACCCGCAAAATCAAACCCTGCAAGTCAATTTTATGTACCATTACTGTTGGCACAATCTCCAAGTTCACCGAAGTTTTTCTCAACCGCCACAGGTACGTTCCTCCTGCGGCCAAGCCTCCTCCTATGCCTAAGCCAAGCAATATTTTTTTGATGTTCACCATTATTTCTTTTTGAGTTTTTCGCTGATGTATTCTGCTCCCACTTTAAAAGCCATCCAAATCGCACCACCCACAATCGCTTTAACGGCATAGTCTGTCAACCCGGAATAGTCGATGTTGGCAAACAGAATACTGGCAGTTAAAAGCATGTTACCGGTTCCGTCATGATTGGTTTGGTTGTGTTTTATTTCCGACATAATTGTTGTGTTTTTAAGGTTATCATCCATCATGGCATCAAAGGTCTATCATAGGTTTGACGCACTTTACAGGTTTCAGATTATCCTTTGTTGTGCTTTCGTTTGTTTTCGATTCTTTTAGAATAAGAGCGTTTTAGGACATCCCAATTCCTCAATGATGATTTCGACTTGCTTCACAGAATAGTATCTGCCATGCCGTTTGCCAATTTTATCCGCTATGCCTTTCAGCCATGATCTAAATGTGGGATCGCTTACCTGATAGAACTTTGCCAATTCATTGAGCATATAAGGTTTTATTTCGATGGATGTTTTTTCTGATTGTTTCATGAGTCTTATTTTTGAATTTGAAAATGAATAATTGAATTATTGAAAATCTGAAGGAGATCAAATTGTTTTTCTGCAATGAGTTTCTTTCGATAGTTCACAATTGTTTTGACGGTTGGTTCCTGTAAATATTTTGTGATGGCCTTAGAGAGCAGTCTAAGACCATAATTGTATTGAGGAACAGTAGCCCGCTGCAAGCACACCTCATCGTACCATCCTGCTGTACCTGTTAGACCGGCGTAATAGTGAATGTTTAGCCAGTCAATTGGTTTGGCTACATAGCGACTTTGTTTTCTGCTTATAAAGCGTTTTACCAAACAAACACGTTCTATGAGTTCTTCAAATACACTGTTCGGATTATCAGAAAAATTAAAGTGTTCTGAAATCAGTTGTTTAAACTGTTCTTCTTCATTATTTGTGAATTCTTCATTCGGCCATAAAGCCGCATGTATAAATATCCATGTGTTTTCTATAACACTTTTCATTGGATCGGACTTGCCACCCTTTACTATTCTCAAGAGTGGTCTTGCTGATTTTAATTTTCTAACTGCTGTCATTTTATTGAGGTTTTTCGATTACTTAGTTGATCTGTCGCTTTGACGATACAAAGGTGCAGCAGCAGTTCCCGGCACTTTCCGCAAAGTGCCCCTATGTTTAAAATTTAGAAGCTAAGTATGAAATTCTGAAGGAAAGCGACGAGAAGAGAAGGCATGTACAGGTATGTGCACACATGTGAAGCAAAACGCAGACAACGTGAAACTTCCGAATCTATTTTCGGATTCTTCTTCTAATTTTAGTTAATTGTCTTTGAAAATGCTGCGGGGAAATGTCGGACTGACTCCGGGGAGATTACGGGAACTTAATTTTTCTTTAGGATTTTTTCCGGGATTATTCGGAGTTTATTCGGGAAGTATTATGGGTGGATTTTAAAAAATAAAAGGCGACCATTTGGTCACCCAGTTCATCAATCATTCAATAAGAAATCTGCGTTTTAATGCATGACACCGGGCAAGCCCAGTGACTCTAATATGACTTTTACTTGATTCACTGTATAATAGCGACCTCTTTTCGCTCCAACTTTTTCATCAAATGGTTTTAACCAAGTATTAAGTGTACGTACCGATATTTGATACTTCTCTGCCAATTCTCTCTTGGAGTATGCTTTTAGCTCGAATTTGTCTGTCGTTATGCTCATATCTCTTTATTTTTCTATTACGAATACTTACTTAAGAACTCTTCTTCACTTGAATTAAAAAATAAAGCCAATTGTTTTACGTTCAAACGTTGCTTTGTTTTATAATGGGTGATGGTGTCTCTCAACTTCATTGGTTGCTCCCTCGGTATATCTAATTCGGCAGGTTCTCTTCTCCGAATATTTAAACTATTAAACTGGTTGATCAAATATCTTTTTTGATTATCGGTGATTACACCTAGATCATTTGCCCTATACAGAAGCGATTGCATAGAAACTTTCCACTTACGCTTCAGGTCAGCCAATATGTTAATTGTAACACCATCTTTAAAATCTGAACGAATGTCTTTTTCCGGCATTAAAAATTCAGCAGCAAATTGGTTGGCTTCGTGACTAATATCCCTTGTAAAGGACGGGTTGGTTTGCAAATGCATAACCAAGTGACCTAATTCATACGCCAAGGTGAAACGTTGGCGGTCACCCAAACTCCTTTTATTTGAAAATACTACAGGAAAGCTTCCATTTGCTAGTATACTCATACCATCTACCCGTTCGGTATTAAAATCAAAAGCTATAATGTAAATGCCGTTTTCTTCTAATACCTGAGTGAGATTTGGAATTGCACCTTTTTCCATCTTCCATGCCTTACGTAGCTTTCGGGCTGCCTCAGCGGGTGATCCCAATTTATCTATGTCCAAAGTGGGTAGATCAAAATCGGTTTTTCCCATTGCTTTTAGTAATTTCTCAACATTGAAGCGGTAAATATTTACCTGAGCCTCAATCGGGAGTAGAACCTTCTGAGCCACCTTATTTCTTTTCCGAAGTGCCAATGCTGGAGGTAGATTTTCACCTTCCTGATAAAAGAATGTCTCAGGGTAATTAAGCACAGTGGAAAGGGCTTTTAAATGTTGTTCCCCAACTTCTGTAAAATCCTGTTCTATACGTGACATTTGAGAAGTAGATAAACTTAACTTTTCAGCCAACTCAAGCTGTGTTAAGCCCCTCGACTCTCTTGCTACGGTTATCATTTTGGGATTTAATCTGTTAGCGTTCATTTCTTATACTTTCAGTTTAACTGCGAATCAAAAGTATTCCTAATCTGCATAATTGCAAAATAAATCCCTCATTTTTATCCAAAGTCAGAACTATCTTATTGTTTTACAGACCAATAAAATTTTGAGTTAAAAGACTCGAAACCGTCACTTTAGTTAACCGCATTTATATTGCGTTTAACTAATTTATTTTAGTACTTTTAAACATGTCCTATAAACTCTTTTTAGACGATATCCGAAACGTAGATCTTGTTTTCCCACAATTGAGAAACAGCGATTTTGTGATCGTTCGATCTTACAAAGAATTTGTAGAGCAGATTCATGAGAAAGGTCTCCCTGAATTTATAAGTTTTGACAATGATCTTGGTGAAGATGAGAGTCACAACGTATTACCTGATGGTTACGCCTGCGCCAAATGGCTTGTTTACGAATCAGGCATTAATTTATCCAATTTGAAGTTTCAGGTTCACTCTGCGAATCCGGTGGCTAAGAAGCAAATTGAAGGATTGCTCAACAATTATATTAAGCACCTGAACACCAATTTATGACTAGTTGATCATTATTTGGGTTTAGAAATAAAGAATTTTAGAACTATATTTAAAACTGATAATCAATAATTTACAGCGAGTAAATCTTAACGATTTATTAGCGCTTTAAAGAAAATAGATGGCGACTAAATTTTTTACAAACGAAGGAACTAATACTTTACTTCAAAAATTCAAAGGTGTTTTTGAACATAACAAGGACATTGAATTCTTTGATGCCCTGATTGGCTATTTCAGAGCTTCAGGATATTTCCGTATTCGCCCTTTTTTAGAAGATGTTCCAAATATTCGAATACTCATTGGAATTAATGTAGATAAGATTATTGAAAAATATCACTCAAAAGGATTACTCTTTCAAGGAGACGCCCATCAAACACTTGTAGAATTCTTAAATGAAACAAAGGAAGATATTCAATCTTCGGCATACGATAGCGAAATTGAAGAAGGGATAATGCAATTTATCAAGGATATCACGACTAAAAAGATTCAATTAAAAGCACACCCAACTAAGAAACTGCACGCTAAAATCTATATTTTCCGACCTGATAATTGGAACGAACACAAAAGTGGAAATGTAATAACTGGCTCCTCTAACCTAACTGAGGCAGGTCTGGGGGCTGGCGATAATTTTAACTACGAGTTTAATGTCTTGTTGAGAGATTTTGATGATGTACAATTTGCTACAGACGAATTCGAAAAGCTTTGGCTGGAAGGCATTCCTGTGTTGCCGGTTGAAATAGAAAAAGTAAAAGAAGAAACTTACCTAAACGATAATTTTACCCCATTCGAAGTATATATCAAATTCCTGATTGAGTATTTTGGTAAGAGTGTAGAGTTCGATCCAAATTCCGTAACAGACCTACCTAAAGGCTTTAAACGTCTTTCTTATCAAATTGATGCAGTCAATGAAGGGTTTAAATTATTACAGAAACACAACGGTTTTTTTCTAGCTGATGTTGTTGGTCTGGGTAAAACTGTTGTTGGCACTTTAATCGCCAAGAAGTTTTTCTACTCCAATGATTTCCCTTCCCATATTTCGAACACACTTATCGTTGTTCCACCAGCTTTAAAAGAAAACTGGATCGAAACATTAGATAAATTTCAACTTCATAATTACTCAGTAATTACAAATGGTAGCCTTCATAAAGTAGCTGATCCTGAAAAGTACGATTTGGTTGTTATTGATGAAGCACACAAATTCAGAAACGATACGGCTGATGCCTATAATGAATTACAAAAGCTTTGCAAAACAAAAACGAAAAGGATATTGAAGGACGGTTCAAAAGCAGAAAAAAAAGTCATGTTAATCTCTGCAACCCCCTTAAATAATCGCCCGGAGGATATTGCCAATCAAGTTTATCTATTTCAGGATGCTAAGGATTCAACACTTGAAGTTTCCAACTTACAACATTTTTTTCGCCAGAGAATTGATGAATACAAGAAATTAAAAGAGAACCCCAGTATTACAGAAGTACAAACTGGTGTCAAAAAAATATATCAGGAGATACGGGACAAAGTAATAGCTCCGCTTACTGTGCGAAGAACAAGATCCGATCTAAAAGCACATTTCCAATACACATCCGATTTGGAAGAACAAGGTATTGTGTTCCCCGATATTGACAAGCCCCGAAAAATACTCTATCAGCTCAGTCCTGCACTAGATGATCTGTATGACCAAACTATGTACCTATTGAGTCATGAAGTAGATGGTGTGAAGTATTTCAGGTATCAGGCAATTAAATTTTTATTAGCTGGTAAAAAATCAAAATACAAAAATGCGGATGTGGCATCGGCTGCATTAGCTAAAATAATGAAGACGCTATTGGTTAAACGGATCGACAGTAGTTTTTATGCTTTTAAAGCTTCCTTAAATAGGTTTACTGAAGCTACTGGGGCTATGATAAAGATGTTTAATTCCGGTGCAGTAATTTTAGCGCCAAACTTAAACGTTACGGAATACATTGTTGAGGAACGTGAAGATGAGTTAATGCAAAAGGTTTTAGATTTAAAAGACACTGATCCTTCTATTGAGATATGTACACCTGATGATTTTGAATCAGTATTTTTTGAGGGCTTAAAAAGAGATTTTGTTATTCTTACTGATTTAAACGAACGTTGGAAAAAAGTAACTGAAGATCCTAAATTAGAAGAATTTCTGCACCGAATAAATAATGAACTTTTGGCTAAAGAAATAAACCCGCAGTCAAAATTGGTGGTTTTTTCTGAATCAAAAGAAACCACGAATTATCTTGTTGATAGTTTAAAAAAACAAGGTCGCACAGATGTCTTGGAAGTCCATGCGGCAAACAGAAATAATCTACGAGAAATTATCAGAGCTAATTTTGATGCTAATATCCCTCGTGAGCAATACCGTAGCGATTACAATATTGTAATTTCCACTGAGGTTTTAGCTGAAGGTGTGAACTTACACCGCAGTAATGTGATTGTGAATTACGATACACCTTGGAATTCCACTAAGCTGATGCAGCGTATCGGAAGGGTGAATCGTATTGGCTCCCTTGCACCTCGAGTTTATATATTTAATTTCTATCCTACATCTAAGGTGAACGATGATATCGAGTTAGAAAAGAAAGCCATAATGAAATTGCAAGCGTTTCATTCTGCTTTGGGAGAAGACTCTGAAATATACTCACCTGATGAAGAGACGCAGTCGTTCGGGCTGTTCGATAAAAACATTGAAGATGAAAAGGATGAGAAACTTGCCTTTTTAATGGAACTGCGAAAGTTTAAGGAAGAGAACCCGGAATTGTTCAGGAAGATTAAAAACTTGCCGCTTAGAGCCCGTGTAGGTCGGAAAGAGAGGACTAAACGTGATACTACAATTTGTTTTATCAGAAACAACCGAAGAGATGCGTTCTATTGGTCTCGTGGAGATGGATCAATTGAAGAAATGACCTTTGTGGAGGTAGCTCGTGAGTTTAGAGCAGATACTCCTGAAAAGAGCATTCCATTGCATAAAGATCATCATGAGCATGTAAACAATGCACTAAAGGACTTTCATGAGAAATTGCAGGACGAGATTGCAAGTGGTCAAGTCGTTGACACCACGCAAGGGCCGAACGAAAAACGTGCCTTGGCTTACTTAGATGGTTTTATGAATTTACCTTTTGTAGGTGAAGTGGAAAAAGACAAACTTAAGGCAGCTAAACATGCCATCAAGCTTGGAAAGTTTCAGCAATTACAAAGGGACGTTAATGCCTTAAAACGTAACGTAAAGAAGACACCAATGAAGGCGGTTGATTTATTGGATTCAATTTTAAAGATCATTGACAAATACCCGATAGAAATAACTGAGAATGGCGATAGTCGCCCAACTGTTACTATAAAATCATTTGAAAAATTTAAGCCTGAAATAATTATTTCAGAGTCTTTTTCTTTCACTAAATAAAATTTATGCAAAAGGAAGAATTAAGAAGATTACTCTCTCAGCCATACAAATCCGATAACTGGAAAAAAATTACTGAATTTGTTTTTCCGAACGTATCCTATTTACAAAAGCCTCAGGATATACCATTTGAAAGCGATAAGGTAGAGTCTTTTAAACAAATTGGTAATGTTAAGTTGACCGATGGAAAGAATCTAGCTATGTTCGAAGTGCATGTTGCTGAAAATGTAAATCTTTCTGGAAATCGTGTTGAGCTTCGTAAGCTAGTTGCACCATTAATTGACCAAGAACGCAATCATGGAGTATTAGTAGTATACGAACAAGGCAAGGAAGATTACCGATTTACTTTTACTGCTAAAAGTACTGAGTTTGACGAGAATGAAGGTGATTTTAAAAACCTTGAAACAGATGCCAAACGCTTTACTTACATTTTAGGGAAGAATGAAAGTTGCAAGACTGCTGCCAATCGATTTTGGGAATTAAGTACCGCCAAGGAAAAGGCTACCATTAAGGATGTTGAACAAGCTTTTTCTGTTGAACGTTTAAATAAGGAGTTCTTTGCCAAGTACAAAGCCTTTTACGAAGATTTTGTGCAACACATTACTGGTAAACGTTTTGAAAAGGAAAAAGGAAAATGGGTTGAGAAAACAAAAGGGAAGCCAATATCTGAGCATAAAACAGTTTTTAAAAGCGATGATAAATTAGCCAGAAATTTTGTTAAACTCTTACTTGGTCGTTTGGTCTTCATCCAGTTTTTACAAAAAAAAGGCTGGATGGGCGTACCTCCTGAGAATAAAAAGTGGAAAGATGGTGACCGAGAGTTTCTACTTAAACTTTTCGAGGCTACTAAAAATAAAGACAAATTTCATTCAACCTCACTTTTTCCGCTGTTTTATGGAGCATTTAACGCCCCCAACCGACCAAATGAAATTTTTCCACTAACCGGAACAAGAGTGCCATATCTCAACGGGGGTCTGTTCGAAAACGAGTACACAAAAACCGATCTACTTGACTTCCCAAGTCAATATTTTGCGGATCTCATAGAATTTTTTGGCCAGTATAATTTTACAATCGATGAGAATGATCCTTTAGATCATGAGGTTGGAATTGATCCAGAGATGTTAGGTCACATTTTTGAGAATTTGCTTGAGGATAACAAGGATAAAGGCGCATTTTATACTCCTAAGCCCATCGTTCAATACATGTGTCAAGAAAGCTTGATACAATATCTCAAAACATATTTAAGAAATCATACTGATTGGCTTAATACTCACGAAGGTGATATTAACATCGGGAATCTTCTGGAATTGTTAGTTCGAAAAAAAGAAGCAAAACTAATTTTTTCTAATAATTACGAAGATCAAATAGCTGAAGCCCTAAAAGAAGTAAAGATTTGTGATCCTGCGATTGGGTCAGGCGCATTTCCAATGGGATTGCTAAATGAAATATTTCAATGTGTTCAAGTGCTTTATGGAATGGGTAATGACTCAGTGAAAGAAATATGGGGTATGGAAGATTGGGCTCCTGATGTTGTAAAGAAAAATATAATTCAACATAGTATTTATGGGGTTGATTTAGATAAAGGTGCAGTAGACATAGCAAGATTGCGGTTTTGGTTGAGCTTAATTGTTGACGAAAAGGAACCTTACCCGCTTCCTAATCTTGACTTTAAAATAATGCAAGGGAATAGTTTACTCGAAAGCTTTGAGGGTATTGATTTAAGTCACATTTCCGGGAACCAAACACAAGTAACTGAATTTGAAGTTGATTTATTTGGTAACCCTATAAACTCGCAATCTACAATTTTTGATACCAGTTATATTGACGACAGTAATATCTCAGAATTAATTGAAAATTACTTTACAGCGCAGCTACCCGAACAAAAGCAGGCTTTAAAGCATCAAATTGATGAGATAATTCATCTGCATATTGATTTTAATTTGGAGTTTGCGGAAAATAAAATTCATATTGTTATTAATGATATTGAAGTTAAAATTAGCGGTAATAAACTTTCAAAAACGGATAGCAAAGGTGTAAAAGAAAGAAAAGAAAAAACTACAATAAAGCTTGAGGCCGAATTAAAGAAAGCGAAAACACAACTTAAGAATCTTCAAAAAAGGCGAAGCGAATTACATGATTTACAGAATACTCCTGAAAGACCTTACTTTCTGTGGCATCTATTTTACAAGGACATTTTCGATACTGGGGGTTTTGATATTGTAATTGGGAATCCACCTTATGGAGCAAAGTTCACGAATGAGGAAAAAGCAATTTATCGGAATCTTTATCCAGAAACACAATTTAAAATAGATTCATACTCGCTTTTCCTTTTAAGAACTTTAAAGCTTCTTAAAGCTAATGGGGTTTGCTTTTATATAATTCCAAATACTCTTTTGGATAATTATTTTGAAGAAAAGGTAAGAGAACAACTTTTGATGAAGAATAAAATTTTGGAAATCGTTGATCTCCATGACGGTGTCTTTGCTGAGGCGGTTGTTCATTCAATGGTGTTCAGCTTTATGGCTAAAGAAGAAGAAAATTATGATATAAGAATCAAGACAAACAGTTCTTTATTTGGGGAAGAAAAAATAATTCCTAAATCATTCATTCTAAACCAAGATAAGTTGGTTTTCTTTCTTCGTGGGTTTCAATATAAGAACATCATTGACAAATTAAACGTAAACTCTATAAATCTGGAAAATATTGTACATGTGAAAGATGGTATTGATACCGGAGATAACGAAAAATATGTTTCAGAGGAACAAAAAACTAAAGAATGGAAAAAACTAATAGGTGGTAAGGATATTGATAGATATGCCATTTTGTCCCATAAATACATTTTGCATGGCGATCATTTAGCTAACCCTAGAAGAAAGGAAGTGTTCGAACAAGAAAAAATCGTTGTTAGAGAAACAGGAGATAGAATAATAGCCGCCTTTGACTCAGATAATCATTATGCCCTTTCCACTCTATACTCCTTAATTCTAATAGATAAGGAGTACGATTTAAAATACCTTCTAGCTCTTTTGAACTCCAGAGTTTTCCATTTCCTCATGAATTTAATTGCCTTTGAAAAGACTAAAGGCGCTTTTACTAAGACAAGAATCTTTCATTACTATAGATTACCGGTTAAAAAGATTGCAAAAGCAGAACAAAAACCATTTATTGATCTAGTAAATAAAATATTGTCACTAAAACGAAGGAATGCGGAAATTAGCACCAAAGAACTCGAAAATGAATTGGACATTTTGGTATTTGACCTTTACAATATTACCAATGAAGAAGCATTAATAATTGACCCAACTTTACCCTACACTGAAAAAAGATAAGTCAGTAATTTAATAATATGTCAAACTGGAAAATTGATACTAACACTAAGGCAAATTTAAAGCCTATAATAAACGGCATATATTCATTGTTCTTTGAGAATAAGGAAAATATTGCCGCTTTGCCGGCATTTGAAGAAGTCGAAGATTTTGGAACTGTTGATTTTAAAGCCACAGAAACCGCTCGTAAATTAACTTTACAATATCAGGGTAAGACATACGTTTTTTTAATACACTTATATAATAGGGTCAATGGAAATTGTTTAGCTGTTTATAATGAAGCAACTGGTAAAAATTTAATTCAGTTAGTACTTGATAAATTTGTTGAACCGCTTCGCTTCGGCTCAAGGCTTTGGCATGATGGCACAGTAACAGGAGTAGAAAATCTCACTAAGTCAAAAGTAATCAAATATGTAAAGAATAAAGTGCCTTCGCTAGTGGTTAATTTTCCCGACTATGGCGACTACATTGAATTTGGAATATTAAAAGAGAATGAAATTTCCGTCTTAAACCACAAAAAAACACTTCAATGGATTTCTAACCTTTTAGTATATGCCATACTACGCCAAGAAATAAAGGAAGAGTATAATGCCGGAAATATTGAAGATTTGCCGGAAGAGGACGAAAGAAAGTACTTATTGGTAAACATAACATGGAATAGTAAAAACTGGCAAGGGCCAAGTGAAGATGCTAGCGGTCATAAATTTGTTGTCGAGGGTAATACAGGCCATGAGAGCTGGAATTTTGATTTTAAAAATCCAAGAAATCCTAAAGAGTCAATTTATGGTTTTGGGCAATTCACAAATCCCCCTAGTGTTTCGGGTAGTAATAATTTAATTGTATTCTATTCACAAAATCAAATTGTTGGTTTCTATGGTAAAGCCGAGGTTTTAGATGAAACAGTAAAAGTCAATAAAAGAGAAAGCTATAATTTAATAGGATCACGTCCTCTATCACTTGTCTTAAAAAATAAAATTGAAGAGGTAAAGGAAAAGAGCTATTTGGAAGATAAAAAACGTGTTGGGCAGGTTGGGTTTAATTACCTTAACAACCTAGCCAATGTCAATAATATCCTTCAAGAAGCATTAAAGCTAAACCCTGATCAAAGTTCAACTCTAAATGCCCTTATAGATTGGGTAAACACTGATTATACAAAGTTTGATAAAAATGAAATCATTATGGAAGCAAACAATTCACACCCTTTAAACCAAATTTTATTTGGCCCTCCTGGTACAGGCAAAACATACCACACAATCTCTGAAGCCATTAAAGTGGTTGATCCTGATTTCTATAATGCGAATGCAAGCAACAGAGATAAATTGCAAAATAGATTTAACGAGTTGTTAATTCGTGACTGGAAAAGCAACATGGGTCAGATCGCTTTCTGTACCTTTCATCAATCCTTCAGCTACGAAGATTTTGTTGAAGGCATTAAGCCAAAACTTACTGAGGAGAAAAGTGTGTATTATGATATTGAAGACGGTATCTTCAAAAGCATCTGTCGCCAAGCCGATGCAATTAAAAATGCGCAAACATTGGCCAAGGAGAATTTAGTAAACTTTACAGAGTCACAATTTAATCAAGCCGTTTTTTATAAGGTTTCACTTGGGGATACTTCAAAACAAGAAGGCAAAGATGTGTATGATTATTGCATTAATAATAATGTAATGAGCATTGGATTCGGGGATGGTGTTGATTTTACAGGCAAGGATGAAGAGAAAGTTAATGGCCTTGTCAAAGAGTACACTATCGATTCCTACGCTGCACAGGCAATCAACTACTTCAAAAATTATCTTCAGGTCGGCAATTACATTGTCGTTTCCAATGGCAATTTATATATCAGGGCACTTGGAAAGGTGACAGGAGAATACCGCTATGAAGAAGATTCAGATATTGGCTGGAATCATTTTAGAAACGTAGAATGGATTTTTAAAGATGTAGAAATTCCAGTAAATGAGTTTTATCAAAAAAATCTTTCGCAGCAAACCATCTACAAACTTAAAAAAGAGTTTATAATTCCTAGTTTTTTTATTAAAACCAACAACAAGGCAGAACAAAAAAACGAAACTAAAAACTTTGTTATTATTATAGATGAAATCAACAGGGGCAACGTATCTTCCATATTCGGTGAATTAATCACTTTAATTGAGCCTACAAAGAGGTATGGCAATCCTGAAGCTTTGGAGGTAATGTTGCCCTATTCTAAAAAGCGGTTCACTGTTCCAGCTAACGTTTATATAATCGGAACAATGAACACAGCAGATAGAAGTATTGAATCACTCGATACAGCATTAAGAAGGCGCTTTTCATTCATTGAAATGTCCCCAAAATCAAGTTTGATTAAGTCAGAAGGCAAATCAAAAGGTGTTGTTGAAGGTGTAGATTTACTGCAACTTTTAGACCGAATGAATGAACGAATTGAAAAGCTAATTGACAAAGATCACAAAATTGGTCACTCATATTTTATGACTGTTAATTCTATTGAGTCTTTACAATTGGCTTTCAAAGACAAAGTAATCCCGTTGCTTGAAGAATACTTTTTTGGTGATTTTGGAAAAATTGGACTTGTGCTGGGCAGTTCTTTTGTAAAAAAAGAAATAAATGATTTTGATTTTGCAAAGTTCGAAGATTATGACCCGCAATCAGAGCAGGACTTAAAACAACGAGCAATTTATACAATAAGACCGATGTCTGATTGGGCATTTAAATCTATATACGAGTAGAATTGGCAAGGCTAATACAAATATTTGAATACGAAAGACTCACTCTTTTACCCAATGAAAGAGGGGATCATCTTTTGCCCCAAGAATTAGCCAAACTATATGACTTTAATGATAGAAATGAAAACGAGTATTTCACTGGAATACGTGATGGTGTCAAGTTTACCAATTATGTTGGCGTTATTCAGATTGGAGGGTTAACTATTGAAATTTTACCGAAAGCTGATAAAAGAAGATCCACAAATCAAAAAGAACTGGAAAAATGGAGAAATGCTTTGTTAAGCATGCTTGCAGTTTGTAGGAAAATAAAGGTGGATTCGGTTTCAGAGGCCAGTCTCAATAAACGCTATCATTCCCTTTTAGAATTATACTTTGAAATATTTCTTGATGAAGTAGCAGCTTTAATTCATCGGGGCTTAATAAAACAATACCGGAATACCTCTTCAAATACGCTGGCACTAAAAGGTAGAATAGACTTTGCAAAGAATATACAACAAAACCTCATTCATCAGGAGAGGTTCTTCACCACCCATCAAGTGTATGACCAAGAGCATGTGCTTAATCAGATTTTACTTAAAGCACTCAACATACTCGACAAAATAGTAGTTAACCCTTCTATTAAAGATCGAATTGGCAGGATGAAGCTTGATTTCCCTGAAATAAAAGAAATTCAAATAACGAAGGTGCATTTTGAGCAGATCAGAGAATCCCGGAAATCAATTCAGTATTCTGAGGCTCTAAAAATTGCAAAAATGATCATCTTGAACTATTCCCCGGATATAAAAAATGGTCAGGAGAACATGCTCGCCCTCCTATTTGACATGAATAAATTATGGGAGGAATACGTTTACAGAATGCTTCAAAAAGGTAAACCTGAAAACTACAAAGTGGAGTTTCAAAATTCACAAAGATTCTGGGAGAACAAAACGATTCGCCCTGATATCGTTGTTTCTAAGAAAGAAGGAGATCAAGAAGAAAAGTACATAATTGATACAAAGTGGAAAATCATTGATTACCGAAACCCTTCAGATGATGACTTGAAACAAATGTATGCATATAACCTTTATTGGAATGCCGGTAAGAGTATGCTGCTCTATCCTAAAATACAGGAGTATCCGGAGAATTTCGGAACGTTTCATAAGGGAAGAGAAAACGGAAACGCTTGTAAGATCGGATTTATTAATGTCCTTGATGATACAGGAAAACTTGACAAAAACATAGGAAATGAAATACTAAAGAAGTTGCTTTAGCAGCTTTGGAAAAGATGAAAAACTAAATCCAGAATCCGAATGGAACAAAATAATGCAGTAAGAACAATAGAGGACGTAGCACTTAAACTTAAGAGGATTGAGAGTCAAATCCCAATATTCCAGAAGGAATTGCAAAGAATGCTTGATGCTAAAGCCGAAGGAAGTCACAGAGCAATAAATCGCTGGAAAAAAGAAATCAACATGTTAATTGCCACTTTACAAAAAACAGAAGAGATGAAAATGAGTATCGTAAAAGACATGAATAAATTTGTAGAAATGAAATACGAGATTGAACTTGCTGAGCAGAAAGAAAAAGATCAGTGGTATAGAAGTCCTTTGCTGAGAAGAAGTGGTAAGGACAAAGGCGCAGCTGATATGTAAAAATTAAAAGTTAGACTTTGGGCTTGGGAAATTGAAGAAATTGAATTAATGTCAAACAAACTTAAAATACTGACTTGGAATTATCATCAAGAAGCAACGGATTTTAAAGAATCCGCGTTGGTTGATATGGTTGTTGAAAATGAAATAGATATTGTTGTTTTGCAGGAGGCGCGAGGAGCCGGAATTCCCACATTACTTCAGCCAACACATTTTGAAGTTGAATATCCCAATAGTGGAATAAGTAATGGTGTAAGAGTCTTTTTAAAAAACAATGAATTTGACTACGAAAGTGTTGAACGGGGGTACTTCAATAAATGGATTTTAGTTAATGTAAGAAAACGAACTTGTTCCGAATGGATTGTTATCGCTGCTATCCACTTTTATAGTAAAAGAGATACCACTGAACGTATGCAAATGTGGGAATCTTTAAAAATTATTGAGGCTGTTAAAAATTATGAGAGTAGGGTTAATAATAAAAAAACAATAATGGTTGGCGATTTTAATCATAATCCACATGAGTCGAACATGCTCGATCCAATATTTCTGAATGCAAAAGATACTAAGCATATTGTTGAACTAATCGAAATAAATAATCCGCCTCGTAAAAAGAATAATGTTTGGTATAATCCTATGTGGAACTTTTTGGGAGATTACGACTACACCAATGATAGCGAAAGAATAACTGGTACATACTTTTGGAGTAAAGTGCAAGATCTCCCAATGTGGAATCTTTTTGATGGTATTTTACTAAGACCTCAACTAATGGATAGGATAATATACAAAGAATCCAAGATCCTGACGAAAACTAATACAGCCTCTTTTGTTAAAGACATTAGAATTGGGGATGCCGAGTCGATGCTGATCGATGAGTTTTCCGATCATCTACCAGTATTAGTAACACTAAAAATAGCATAAAAATGGGAATAGAAAACGATACAATCGATATTGAGAATGCGATGAATGAAGTTGCAGATAGAATAAAAGTTTTATCTAAAAATATGTGTATTGGTGTTATTGTTCAAGGTTTTAATGAACACACTGGTGAAGTTACATTATCCTTACAGGTGGTAACACCAAAATTAAAACATTATAGTTATCGGCTAATAGAGGCTAGCTCAAAAGACTTTTTAGAGCGATTCCCAGTTAACTTAAAATTGTTCGCTAAACACCCCTCAAATCATCAAAATGCTTCCTGTAAGGACACAGCATCTCTAAGGTCGACTCTTAAAGACTATTCGGATTCGCCTATTACACAATTGATTTTGAATCATTTAATTTCTTTAGGTGCTCTTGTAGATGAATATTTAGATGAAAGCATTGAATTGACATTAAATAAAAATAGATTAAAAGACCAATTTCAGGTCAATAATCCCAATCGCCCAATTACATTAAAGAAAATAATATTAAGCAGTCATTTTTCATCCTCTGAGAATGAATGGCTAAAAGTTGTATTGGGGTCACAGATTAAAATTCGTTGCTCTGGTTTTGTCAATGGCGAGGTTATCGAACACACCATAGCTCTTATATCATTAGTTTCCCCGTACCACGCTAGACCTGTATTCGATTTGAATCTAATTTTCCCGTCCATTTCAGAAATGAATATTTTCAAAAACTCTGCAACAACAACTCTAAATTATGAATTTGAATTAATTACAAATTCTGAGGATGTTGTTTTTAGTTTGCTAGTTGAAAAGAATACTTTAAAGGCACATTAATAATTTTGGCAAAGGACTTACATAAGGCTGCATTTGAGGAGAGCACATTGGTTAAACTCGCTATCTTTCGAGATTACTTGAAAGAGTGGCTCCCTGTGTTCCTTGCTGCCCGTAATGTCTATTGGAAGAAAGTGAATGTGTTTGACTTTTTCGCTGGTCCCGGTAAAGATTCTATTGGCAACAATGGTTCTCCTTTAATCATTGTAGAAGAATTACTCCCGCATCTTAAAAATGCATCACAAAGAAATATCTCAGTTTCCCTTCACTTTAACGAGAATGATAAAGCTAAATATGATGAATTAAACAATCGCTTAGTATCGTCTGACTTTGCTGAAGGGCAATACAACAAATTAGTTGAAAATCTTGATTTTAAATTAGCATTTGATAAATGGTTTCCGAAAATGAATGATAGCGATTCCGCTAATCTCCTTTTTCTTGATCAATACGGTGTTAAACATATAACAGAAGAAGTATTCAGACAGATCACAGCATTAAAGCATACTGACTTTCTATTTTTTATTTCATCATCAACCATCAAGCGATTTGCTGACCATCCTTCGATTCAAACATACTTCAATGTAGATAAGGCAGAAATTGACGACATACCATATCATCAAATTCATCGCTATGTACTTAGTTACTATAAGTCATTGATCCCATCTGATAAACCATACTATTTATCCAGTTTTTCTTTGAGAAAGGGGTCGAATATTTATGGTCTAATTTTCGGCAGCGGCCATCCCTTGGGTATGGAAAAATTTCTGTCGACATGTTGGGCAATTGACCCCGAAAGAGGCGAAGCAAATTTTGATATTGATAACGAAAATATTAGTCAACATCAATATGATCTATTTGCGGAAGGTGACGGAATACGAAAACCTAATAAGGTAGAAGTATTCGAACAAGAACTAGAAGAACTATTAAGAAATAAATATTTTAAAACAACAAAGGAAATATATTTGCATGTACTGTCAAATGGTTTTCTGCCGAGACATGCTAAGCCAGTTATCAAAAAGTTGATTGAAAGCAATGTCTTGCAAAGAGCAGCATATACCCTTTCAAGCAATTTATGTAAACCTAATGTATTAATTCCTTCGATTAATTATTGCTGAAATGGCTGAGTCGAATATAGAGTGGACTGAATTAACGTGGAATCCCACCACTGGGTGCAGCAAAGTTACTGCCGGATGCAAGTTTTGCTATGCTGAAACAATGAGCAATCGATTGTTTCTGATGGGAACGGAAAAATATAAAAACAATTTTAAGTTAACTCTTCATCCCGACACATTAGAAGATCCATATCATTGGAAGAAACCAAAAGTTGTTTTTGTAAATTCCATGAGTGACTTATTTCATAAAGACGTTCCTCTGGCTTATTTAAAGAGGGTATTTAAGGTAATGAACGAAAATCCACGACATACATTTCAAGTACTTACTAAGAGAGCGGATATTCTCTTTCAATATCACCGGGAACTAAATTGGACGCCAAACATATGGATGGGAGTTTCCGTGGAGGATGATCGTGTACAAGACAGAATTTCATTTTTGAAAAGAACTGGTGCGAAAGTGAAATTTCTTTCTATTGAGCCACTTATTGGCCCTTTAAAAAAAATGAATTTTAATGGCATTGATTGGATAATTGTTGGTGGTGAGTCAGGGCCAAAAGCACGTCCTGTAAAAAAAGAATGGATTATTGACATAAAAAAAGAATGTTCTAAAAGCAAAGTGGCATTTTTCTTTAAACAATGGGGTAAGAAGCAATTTAACCCTGATCCAGGCGATCCGACTATCGGAACAAATCACCCAGACCATGCAAAAGGGGGCTGTAGTTTAAATGGAAAAGTGTACAGAAATTTTCCGAAGAGGAAGTTAAAATTGACTTAACTTATTAAACTTAGAAAAATGAAAATAATTGAATTAAGAAAGCCGGAACAAATCTTTGTAGATATCAGAGAAGAAAAAGTTTCCTTCAAAGACAAATACACAGGCGATAAAATTGAAATAGATGAATATGTTCTTTTATACTCATGTCCCGGTGGTACTGAACCAACAAATGAAAAATTCACATTCTTAGGTCTTAATAGAGCATTTGTTGAAAATGAATTTAACAACAAACCTACTTTACGAAAGTCGTTTTGGCTGAGAAATAGCGAAGTGTTTGCTGGCATGTGTTGTATTCTATCAGCGTGGATAAATGAAGATACATTGCCTTCAAAAAAGCTAAGTAGGAGGCAATCTTTTAGTCCGGTTGATTGGCTAAAATTCTTAGAAGCTGTGGCCTACACCATTGATCCAAAAAGAAATTGGTATGGGTTTACAGTCGATTTGTCTCGGAGGAGGGAAATTTTTAAGGGAACCAAATTGTATGATTTTATTACATTCTTAAAAGAAGAAGGATATACTTTATTGATTTCCGCAGAAAACGGTTTAGGGGGGGATTCCTCACCAAATATTTATTTTCAAATAGCATCCAATAATCAATATCACAGAAACCCATATCTTGATGATTTATCAATCAACGCCCAAAGCCTTACTTTGGAAAAAACCAACCTTAAAGTATCACTTAAGGGTGACCCTGATGCATTTTTTAAAATCTTTGAAAAGGATTATTCTCTCTCTAGTATAAATTCAATCTTTGATAAGAGTTCTGACAAATTCCTTACAGCTCTAGAGAACTTCATCCTGTTGTACGAGTTAATGCGCAAAATCAACTTGGACAGGACAGCATATAGTGCCATTGTTTTAGACTTATATGATAGAAACAGAAATGTTTCGAGTGTAGATTTAGATCGCAGGCTCCAAAAATTAATTAATAAAACGATTCGTAATGGTGCAAGAGGTGTTGTCCGAGATGAGTTCAATTGGGCATCCCTAATAAGAAGTGTGGTGATAAATAATTCTGAAGACTTAATCACGAAAGTTCAGAACAATCCTTATGGGATAACCAATTTATTTTCAAAGAAAAGAGTCATTGAGAAAATGGAAAGAATATATGAAGAGGTGATTCGAAGAGATTCAAATAGTGAAGAAGATTCCAAAAAGGTTTTGAATACATATATTCAAGAGCAGATAAAGAGTTTAATGGAAATCGACAGGTACATAGCTTACTAAAAATGCCACTTAATAAAGAAGCATATATCCGTTACAAAATAATTGATGGCTGCATTGCTAACAAGCAGAAACCCTATCCTAGTATGGAAGAGATTATGAATGTATGTGAGGTTAAGTTAGGAAAAAGTTTTACAGTTTCTACACTTCAGAAGGATATAAAGGCTATGAAGGAGGATGAGGCATTAGGTTTTTTAGCACCCATAAAATTTAGTAAAAGTAAAAACGGTTATTATTACAGCGATTCAAATTACAGCATTAATACAATTCCACTTCAGGAGGAAGAAATAGAAGCTTTAAAGGATGCAAATGACCTTTTACAGGCCTTCGGGGGTAAGCAATTAAACGAAGCGTATAATCAAGCTTATATTAAATTGATGGATGCGTTGGACACGCATAAAAAAGAAAAGACTAACGAAACTCCGCATATCTATTCTGAGCAGCCTCCTCCTCATTCGGGCTTTCAACACTTTTATCCGATCCTAGATGCTATTAAAAATAAACGGGTCATTCAATTTGATCATGTGAATTACCACAAGAACGATTTAACTGAACCGGTGGTTCATCCCTATCAATTAATTGAGTTTAACCATTATTGGTATGTTATTGGATATTCTCAGGAGCGCAAGGCTATTAGGGTCTTTGGCCTTGATCGCATCGTTACTGAAATTACCTTTCCTGACATTCCTTTTAATGATTCGAAAATAAAAGAAGTAAAAAAATACAATCAGGATATGTACGGTGTGTTTCCATACGAGAATGAAAAGAAACAAGTCGTCGTTTTTGTTACCACCCAGTTTTTAGGTTACTTTATTGAAACGCACCCGATCCATGCCTCACAGCGCACTCTTAAAAGCAACTTAAAAGACCGGTCTAAATTCTCAATAGAAGTTATTCCTACACTTGAACTTACCCGATGGTTCTTTTCAAACGCCCCCGATGTAGTAGTTCAGAATCCACTTATTCGGCGTGAGATAAAGAAAATGGCCACCTCCGCCTTTGAAAGATCTTACTTGCCCAGTCTCTTTACTTAAACGCATTTACTTTGCGTTCTATCATACTAGTTTTACTACAAAACAAATTAACATTGACCCATATAATTTCATACATAACAAAATCAAGTATTCTAATGGCCTCTGACACCAGAGTATCAGATATAGAAATTAAAGAAAACAGTTACGGAGACTCTTCAAGATATTTTGCTGATTGTGGACGAAAGACATTTTTATTAAAGCCCTATAATATTGGGATTTCCTTTTTTGGTTCAGGATACTTTCAAGACTTGAATTCCGAGGCAGAAACATTACTGCCAATCGCATATTTTCTTCCCGGTTTTACTAAAAATCTCAAAGAGGAGGATTCAATATCTGTTACCGCACAAAAAATAGTCGACAACATAAAACAGATAAGCACTTGGGAAAAATGCAAAGAGGATGTATTCCTGTCAGGATTTATTGCGGGTATTAAGGATAACGTGGCGTCGTTTATTTCATTTAATACTTGTTACAATAAAGTGGCAATAGTTGACAATGTTGAACCGGGAAACTGTTTTGAAAAAAATGAAAAAGAAATTCGGAATTGTCTTTATTCAGATGAAAGACTTAAAGCGATTGATATCATTAACGAAAAAATGATTGCAGAAAATTTAATGCACCCTTTCGAAGTTGGTGGGCCGACGGACATTCTTGAAGTTCTGCCCGAAGGCCGTTCCAAATGGCTTTTTGAAAGCCCACATATTACAGATGAAGAAAAAATAATGTACGCTTCGTATCCAAATGAACTTTATAATATTTTAAAATTAGACAAATTAAAAAGCAACAGATATAACTTAACATTGTACTAGGTTAACATATCTTTGATACGAGAACCGCTGATCATACGACATAAACATACATCAAAACCATAAATAATGGAAATTGCTATAATAATACTTCTCTTGGCAAATCTGGTAGCCATCTTTATTTTCAGGAATAAGTCCGCTTCCGGTAACAGTCCGGAATTATTAAATAAAATTGATGCCGTTGAAAAGAACCTTCAAAAAATAGAAACAAATTTAAAAGAAGATTTCAGAATCAATCGTGAAGAAAACGCAAATATTGCAAAGGAAAACAGGCTGGAGTTAAACAACACCTTAAAGGAACAAAAAGCAGAACTTAGTAACTCATTGAAAGAAATTAATGAGAAGTCACAGAAAGATAGCCAAGCTATGCGGGAAAGTATTGTGATTGCAATGAAAGGTGTTGAAGAAAATTTCGATAGAAACGTGCGCTCCTTTAATGAGATTCAAAAAGAAAAATTCACCCAATTAGAAGAAAAACAAAACAAATTGGTGGAGGGTACA
>CANGGP010000015.1 GCA_947453445.1 Sphingobacteriaceae bacterium | reverse complement strand
GGTTGCAGTACAGGATTATACAGCATCGTGAGACATCCTGCTTATTTAGGCTCTGTGATTCAGGCATTGGGATTTCCGCTCATTTTCGGCTCATTGTGGTCGAGCATTCCGGTGGCCATGTCTTTACTGCTGCTGATTTTACGCACTGCACTTGAGGATAAAACCTTGTTGAATGAACTTAATGGATACCGTGAATACAGTCAAAAAACCAAATACAAGCTGTTTCCATTCATTTGGTAATCAGAAATTAAATGGCTTCACTTTTTTTTTAAATCCTTTTAAACCTTTCAAAAAACGATTCATTCGATTTGTCGAATTCGCAGCGAAATTGCGATAAAGTCTTAATTTCTTAGCAAAACATTGTTTAAACAATAGTTTCAAAAAACCTCCTAAATAATTATCTTCGCCACTCATTTAAAAAGCACAATGGAAGCATCCAAAGTACGTCAAACATTTCTCGATTTTTTCAAAAGCAAAGGTCATCACATAGTGCCTAGCGCACCCATGGTGGTGAAAGGCGACCCTACCCTCATGTTCAACAACAGTGGGATGGCGCCATTTAAAGATATTTTTTTGGGCAATGCCCCTATTCAATACCCACGTGTGGCCGATACACAAAAATGTTTACGTGTAAGCGGAAAGCACAATGATTTAGAAGAAGTTGGTGTAGATACTTATCACCACACCATGTTCGAAATGCTTGGCAATTGGAGCTTTGGCGATTATTTTAAAAAAGAAGCCATTGCTTGGGCTTGGGAATTATTAACTGAAGTTTATAAAATTGACAAAGACCGTTTGTATGTAACTGTGTTTGAAGGCTACGAAAAAGAAGGTTTGGCCTTTGATCAAGAAGCATATGATACTTGGAAGCAATTTGTAAGTGAAGACCGCATTTTAAACGGCAATAAAAAAGATAACTTCTGGGAAATGGGCGAAATGGGTCCTTGTGGTCCATGCTCTGAAATTCACTACGATGGCCGCAGTGATGAAGAAAGAAAAAAAGTACCGGGCGCAAGTTTGGTGAATGCCGATAATCCGCAAGTGATTGAAATTTGGAACAATGTATTTATGGAATTTGAAAGAAGGGCCGATGGCTCTTTGATTAAATTACCAAAACAACACGTTGATACAGGCATGGGCTTCGAGCGCTTGGTGCGCGTTTTACAAGGCAAACAAAGCAACTATGACACAGATGTGTTCATGCCGCTCATTCACAAAATTGAAGAGCTTTGCGGTTTACGTTACAATCCAAAGGATGAAGCGTTACATAAAAAACAACAACTCATCAACATTGCGATTCGTGTAATTGCCGATCACATTCGCACCATTTCATTCAGTGTGGCCGATGGTCAGTTACCCGGCAATACCGGCGCCGGTTATGTAATTCGTCGTATTTTAAGAAGAGCAATTCGTTATGGGTACCAAACATTAAACTTAAAAGAACCATTCATGTACCGTTTGGTGCCAACATTGGCGCATCAAATGGGCGATGCATTTAATGAACTGAACACGCAAAAAATTCTGATCGAAAAGGTTATTCGTGAAGAAGAATTATCCTTTTACAAAACGCTTGAACATGGCTTAAAACGCATCGACCAAGTGTGTATTGATACCAGTGCTGCCGGCAAACAAATCATCGACGGTAAAGTTATTTTTGAATTGTACGATACTTTTGGATTTCCATTGGATTTAACGTCATTAATTGCCCGCGGTTATAATTTGAGCATTGATGAAAAGGGTTTTGATACCTACTTAACTGAGCAAAAAAATCGTTCGCGCGCTGCAACAGCAGTAGACACTGATGATTGGATCTACGTTGAAGAAAACAAACACCTCAGTGAAAGTCAGGAAAAAGAAACCGAATTTTTGGGCTATACCGATTTGGAATGTGAGGCCATGATTGTGCGCTACCGTAAGGTAAAGGCCAAAAACAAAGAACAATTTCACTTGGTACTCAATAAAACCCCTTTTTACGCCGAAAGCGGCGGACAAATTGGTGATTCGGGCTACTTGGAAAACATCAACGAGAAAATTGAAATCAACGACACCAAAAAAGAAAACGGTGTGATGATTCACTATTGTGATAAATTACCTGAAAAATTAAACGCCACGTTTGCGGCAAAGGTGAACAAAGAAAAACGTTTGTACACCACCAATAACCATTCGGCCACCCACCTGCTCCACGCCGCTCTGCGCATGGTTTTAGGCACCCATGTTGAACAAAAGGGAAGTTTGGTGAATGATGAACATTTACGATTCGACTTTTCACACTTTGCAAAAATTACCGATGATGAAATTGTGCGCATCGAAAAAATTGTGAATACAAAAATCCGTGAAAACATTGCCGGAAAAATTGAAAGCATGAGCATTGATGAAGCCAAAAAAACCGGTGCCATGGCTTTGTTTGGCGAAAAATATGGCGACATTGTTCGTGTTGTAACTTTCGATAAAAATTACTCCATCGAATTATGTGGCGGTTGCCATGTGCCTTCAACCGGACAAATTGGTTATTTCAAGATTACGAGTGAAGGCGCTGTAGCCGCCGGTATTAGAAGGATTGAAGCCATCACTTCCATTAAAGCAGAGGAATTTTTTGATCAACAAGGCAAATTGATTCATGAGGTAAAAGACATTTTAAAACAACCCAAAGATGTTTTAAAATCGCTTCAAAATTTGGTGGAAGAAAATCATCAATTACAAAAACAACTTTCGGCTTTTTACAAAGAGAAAGCGTCGATGATTAAAAAAGAGCTCACACAAAAAATTGAGAAAAAAGCAGAGATCAATTTTATAGCCCAACAAATTTCATTTGATAATGCTGAAGAACTTAAAAACCTCTTGTTCGAATTAAGAAATGAAATTCCAAATTTATTTTGCGTGTTGGCTTGCGAACTAAACGGCAAACCAAGCATTTCGGTGATTATTAACGATGAATTAGTGAAGGATAAAAAACTGAATGCAGGTGCCATTGTGCGCGAATTGGCTAAAGAAATTAATGGCGGCGGCGGCGGTCAAGCCTTTTATGCCCAGGCAGGCGGCACCAATTTAGCCGGACTATCAAAAGCCATTGAAAAGGCAAAAAGTCTGATTTAAGCGATTCATTGATTCAAAAAAAAAGCCCTTCAAAAATGAAGGGCTTTTTTTATTTAGTGTTTTGCTTTGAGGTAAAGTTCATTCACCTTATTCCAATCGATCACATTAAAAAATGCGGTCATGTAATCAGGACGGCGGTTTTGATAATTTAAATAATAAGCATGTTCCCAAACATCCATACCCAAAATTGGAGTGCCTTTGCAATCAGAAATATCCATTAAAGGATTGTCTTGATTCGGTGAGCTGCAAACGCATAATTTACCATCTGCCTTAACAGCTAACCAAGCCCAACCTGAACCAAAACGGGTGGCACCGGCTTGCATAAAATCGGCTTTAAACTTGTCGAATCCGCCCAATTCAGCTTCAATGGCTGCACCCACTTCATTTTTAGGCACACCGCCACCGTTTGGTGACATCACTTGCCAAAACAAAGAGTGATTATAATGTCCGCCACCATTATTTCTAACGGGCATTGGGTACTTCGAAATATTTTTGCAAATATCTTCAATGCTCATTTTCTCAGCATCTGTGCCTGCAATGGCGTTGTTTAAATTGGTAACATAAGCCTGATGGTGTTTACCGTGGTGAATTTCCATGGTTTTGGCATCAATATGTGGTTCTAATGCATTGAATGCATAATTTAATTTAGGTAATTCAAAAGCCATAATTGTTGTTTTTAATTAGACTACAAATGTACATTAAACTTGTGCTTAAAAAAAAAGCGTCTTCAATAAAATTGAAGACGCTTTAAAAGAAATGTTAAGAAGATTATTCCTTAATTAATTTGATGGTTTTGTTAGAATCAGTAGTACTTACTTTTAAGTAATATACACCAGCTGGATAATTATTGATGTTCACAATAAATTTCTCACTGTTTGATTTTTCGTTAAGGATGATTCTTCCGGTAACATCAATTACTTGAATTGATTTTACTGAGCTGCCACCCAATTCAACAGTGTAAACACCGTAACCAGGGTTAGGATAAACACTCCATAAATTGGCTTCTACACCTCTAGATTCTAAACCAACACACTTGCTAACAACCAATGATTGAGAGGCAGTAGCTGTACAATTATTGGTATCGGTACCAACAACAGTATACATGTAAGTGATATCGATGTTAGGAGAAACAACAATTGAACTTGTAGATGCACCATTGCTCCATGAATAAGTACTTGCACCACTTGCAGTAATCGTAGCTGATTCATTCAAGCAAATTAAAGTTCTGCTGGCAGCAGCAGTTACAACTGGTAATTGATATACGTTGGCCAATACTACTTTTGATTGAGGACAGTTGTTTGGATCTACCGCAGTAACTGTATACGCAGTAGGACCGGTAGGTGTAGCCAAGAAAGTATTAAATCCAAAAGTACCATTCCATGAATAAGTAGTAGCACCACTTGCACTGAATGTAAATGATGAACCTAAACAAACTGTGGTTGATGTAGGCGCCACATTCATTACAACAGTATTTACATTAATTGCAACAGTAGCGGTATTATAACAACCATTCAAATCTGTTCCTGTTACTGAGTAATTTGATGAGATTGTAGGATTAACCACAGTACTAAATGATGAAGAACCATTTGACCATGAATATGTATTGGCACCTTGCGCTATTAAAGTTGATGGTCCGCCCACACATACAAAGTTTTGTGATGTATTCAACAATACCGGAGGCAATTGCCAAACAAAAACGTTTACGGTTGTTGAGCTGTTACACAACAATGTGCTGGTACCGGTTACTTGAAACACAGTTGTTTGGTTTGGTGATACGGCAACACTTGCGCCGGTTGCATTATTGCTCCAAGTATAGGTGTTGGCTCCCGAAGCACTTAAATTGGTTGAGGCCTGACCTACACAAATTGAAGGCGATGAGGCAACTGCCGTGATGGTAGGAATAGGTACAACTGTTACGTTGGCAACAGCAGGTGAGAAAGATACACAACCATTGTTATTTGTACCACTCACTGAATAAGTTGTATTCACAGCAGGGCTGTAGGCTCCGGCCGCATTTGAGATTGTAACACCATTCACCGAGTAAGTGCCATTTGAACCAGTTGGATTCAAGCTGAAGTTTAACCCAATACAAACAGTACCACTTGATGCAGTAATGGTTGGTGAAGGAATAACAAGCACTGTTGAAATTGGTGCCACCGAAGGAATAGAAGCACAACCTGCAGTACTTGTTCCGTTCACTGTATAGTTGATGTTCGCTAAAGGATTAACAACAGGTGATACAGTTCCTGATGGTCCTGTAATTGTATAGGTTGAAGCCCCACCAGGCGTTAAAGTAAAGTTATAGCCTGTACACAATGTTCCACTATTTACGGTAATTGTTGGAATTTGATTCACAACAACAGTTACAGCTACAACACCATTACAAACATTGGTACCTGTACCTGAAACAGTATATACTGTTGTAACAGTTGGACTAACGCTTACACTAGATGCATTTGAACCTAAACCGGTCCATGTATAAGTATTTGCGCCAGCAACAGTTAAAGTGGCCGAACCACCTCTACAATAAGCTGTTGGTGAAGATACTGATGTTAAGGTTGGAGATTGCAACAAGGCAACTGCAACTGTACCTGCAAAAGCACTGTTAGAAGGCGTTACACAGCCGTTTGAACCGGTTCCGGTAACTGTATAAGTTGAATTGGTAATTGGATTTACAGTACCTGTGCTACCTGTAGACAAAGTTCCTGTAGAAGCAATATAAGTATAAGTTGATGCACCTGAAGGCGTAATTACAAATGGAGCACCCGGACAAACTGAACCACCCGAAGCGGTAATGGTTGGAGGTGAAAGAACTGTAAAGCAATAATCTTCAACTTCACCCCAGTTTGAAATACTTCCAACAGATGGAGGCGTGCTTCCTGTACCTTCTGTTAAAACAATTCTCAAGCGAGTTGTACCAATTGCAGCTGTAATAGGAACTGTAAAAGTTCCTGAATTAAGACCTTGCGTTGCGGCAGTGTTCAAATAAACCATTTCACCTGCATCTGTAAAAACACCATTAGAGTTATAATCAATATACATTACCAATGATGTACCATACCAACCGCCACAAGTTCCGGCAGTAATGGTGAATGGCACAACAGCGCCTGGACATACGCTTGCAGGGGTAACAAAATTGGTATAATTACTATACAATTGATTCGAAGAACCAGGTCCTGGAGCAGTTGTAGTACAAGTACTCACATTATTCATAGATCCAACTGCAACACCCAAAATTTCTTCATCACTTGTAAGTGTTACAGCACAAGCCTGATAAGCATTACAAACACAAGGACCAGGATTAACAACTGAATAACTTACTATTGAAGAGGTTGCTGATAATGCACTTAAAGTACAGGTTGTCAACAAACGAAAGTATGTTGTGGCAGAAACGCTGGTTGATAATATAACATTGGTAGCTGTAGGAACACCAACCCAAGTACCTGTTGTAGTAGGACATGATTGCCACTGATAAGTTACACCTGTTGCCGCAACAGTACCTGTAGCAGTAAGACCAAACGGAGAATTCGGACAACCGCTGGTAGTTGAAATTACAGCAGTAGCTGAAGGTGGAGTTCCTGTACAATTTGGAGGTAGTGGACTTGCTGAACATGATAAAATATTCGAACGACAAGAACTAACAGTACCACAAGATGAATTAGAGTTAACGTGGATATAGTGTGTACCGGCAACTTGAGCCACCCAAACAACAGGACTTACTCCGGTTGCTACTACAGGCCCAGAAGAACTACCGCTTCTGATTGTAATGTAATCAGTTAAAACACTTGATGATGAACTGTAAGTATTTCCTGCAACTACACCTGAAATTGTAGCATACTCACCTGCATAATTACAAGTTGTGATTGTAATTGTATTATTTAAAGCCGGTGCTGAAGCGGTGCCATAAGCACTTGTATTGTTACAAGCAGGATTCAAACATCCAAAAAACACACTTCTGCAAGCTGAAATAGTTCCACATGAACTATTCGTATTACAATGCATATAATAGGTTCCTGCACTGGTTGCAGTCCAAACCAAAGGTGATTGACCGAAAGCAACAACCGGACCGGAAGATGAACCGGAACGAATTGTAAAAAAATCTGTGCTCACTGAAGATCCTGTAGAATAAGTATTTCCTGAAACGACAGATGAAATTGTACAATACTCTCCACCATACTGGCAAGTGGTAACAGTTAAGGAAGCTCCTTGCGCAGGTGCTGTTGCAGAGCCAAAGGAACTTGTATTATTACATTGTGATTTGATTTGATAACTAGTTATGCAAAAAACCATAACCAGCAGATGTAAAAGTTTTTTTTTCATAAAATCGAGTAATTTAGTTTGTTAAATAATAATAATTAAAACCTAAATGTAGATAAAATAAATTAAAAAACCTTCTTTGTGAGAAAATAATCGTATAATCTGTAAAAAAATTTAAACAAAAAAGCCTCCCCAATTGCTTGAGGAGGCTCTGAATTAAAAAGCTTAAATATTAGTCTTTTACAACTTTAATCACATCAACACCACCATTTGAAATTACTTTCACGTAGTAAATGCCGTTTGCGTAATTATTGATGTTTACGTTCACTTTTGCACTTGAAGTTTTGCTAGATTGGATCACCTTACCGGTAAAATCAACCACTTCAATTGTTTTATCATAAGTCGTTCCCATTTCAATTACAAATTCACCTTTGCTTGGATTAGGGAATACTTTAATATCGCCGCTGTTGTTCGCAACAGTATTGATACCAGTACATCCGCTTACACTAATTGTAATGTTAGAAGTGTTAGTACAACCGTTTGCATCGGTTCCTGTTAATGAATAAGTTGTTGTGGTATTCGGAGAAACAATGGCTTGTGCAGCTTGAATATAAACCGCAGGTGTTAACCATTGATAAGTTGCAGCACCCGAAGCTTGCAATGTTACTGTTTCACCAACACACATACTTGTTGAAGTACCTGCAGCAACCACATTAGGTTGAGGTAATACCGATACTTGTTGAACAGCTTGACCACTGCAACCAAATGCATTGGTACCGATTACTGTATAAGAAGTTGTTGTTGTAGGCGTTACAACAATTTGTGTAGAATTTGAAAGTGTACTCCAGTTATAATTGCTTGCACCATAAGCAAACAAAGTTGCTGATTTACCTTTACAAACATTGATTTTATCTGCAAAAATTGAAACTACCGGTGAAGGATTTACCGAAATGTTTCGTGTTGCAGTGCCTACACAACCTGTTAAGGTGCTGGTTCCTGAAACAATATAACTTAAGTTTGAATTTGGCGCTGCAGTTAATGAAGCACCGGTAGCACCGGTATTCCATGTGTAAGTATTGGCACCACTTGCTGTTAAAGTAACTGAATTACCTTGACAAATTGAACTTGAAGGTGCTGAAACTGCTACGCTTACTGCATTTGCAGAACAAGGAATTTCAATCGCTAAATCATCCCATGATAAGTTATAACCACAACATGAACCATTGCTAGTACCTTTAATGGCAATGTAATATAAACCTGAACTTGTTACACTAAATGTATTTGATAATGATTTGTAAATCGGACTAACTGCTGCACCATTGGTAGAAACGATTGGTGTTAAACCTGTTGAAGATTGAGCAGTTCCATAAAGAATTGACAAATCAGACCAGTTGGTGTAACCATAATATTCAGTTGTATACCACAACGATGCCGAATATGTAACACCTGCATCTAACCAAATTCCATTGGTCCAGAAATAATTGGTATTACCCGGAGAGTAATAAAAGGCAGCAAATTTATTTCCTGTACGCGGCACTCTATTTTGATTTTGAGCAGAAGTATAAGTTCTAGGATTAGAAGTGAAGCCGGTTGCTTTCCATGAACAATTTGGAAGTTGATCATTTAAACTCACACCTTCAAAACCTTCGTAATATGGCGCTGTATTTGTGGTGGTGCTGGCTACGTTAAATCCTGCTACATTGGTTGTAAAGGTATTTGAACTATTGGTACAAGTAACCACACAGTTATACCATGCCGGTGCTGCCAACGTTGGTGTAATTAAAGTTTGATTGGTGCCGGTGGTTACAGAAGTCCAAGGACCAACTGAAGAAGTTGTTGAAGTCATCCATTGGTAAGCAATGCCTGCAACAGTGTAGGTATTGGCTAAAGCAACTGTTCCGCTTGAACCCGGACAAACCTGAGTGGTTGGAATTGGAATAGCAGTATTTGAAGAAGGTGTGCCTGAACAAGGAACAGAAGCACAACTTGTTGAATACGACATGGCAGTACCTGAACTCAAAGTTGAACAAACATATTGTGCTAACAACACAGAATAAATACCTGTTGTAGGACAAACCCAAGTAAATTGTGATTGAACACTACATTGGTCATCCCAACCGCCGATATTGGTTCCACCAATACCATTGTACAAATACAAATATGTATCTGCAGTACTTAAATTACATGTTGAGAAGAAATAAGTACAACCTTGCGTTGCATTAAAGGTAAAACAAATTGCCCCTGTATATACAGTGGTGGTTTGTGTGATCAAGGTTGGAAAAATACCAACTGTTTGTGTTGGCGTTACACAAAATTGCGCATTCGCATTGCTGAATAAGAACAATAAAGGCAAAATCAGCAATTTCGCTTTAATCATAGAATAGATTTTTTTCATGTTTGTTAGTTTTTATTTTGGATTCAATTTACAATTAAAATTTACTTCAGGCAAATAATTAACAAAAAAAGATAAAAAAAAACCTCCACTTAAAAAAGTGGAGGTTTTTTCTAAAGAGAAAAGGAATTATTCTTTAACAACTTTAATCACATTCACGGAATTATTTGAAATTACTTTCACATAATAAATACCATTTGAATATTGGCTAATGTTAAGATTAATCTTGGCGTTGTTTGTTTTATTGCTTTGAATCAATTTACCGGTAAAATCAACAACTTCAATTGTTTTATCAAATGAGTTACCCAATTCTAAAGTGAATTCTCCCTTACTAGGATTTGGATAAACTTTTAAATCACCTGCGTTATTTGCAACGGTATTAATACCAGTACATGCATTCACGTTTAAGGTTAAATTTGAAGTGTTAGTACAACCATTCGCATCAGTACCGGTTAAGGTAAAAGTGGTGGTGGTATTTGGCGATACAATTGCTTGTGCAGACTGAACAAAGATAGATGGCGACAACCATTGGTAAGTTGCAGCACCACTCGCTTGAAGTGTTACTGTTTCACCAACACACATTGATGTAGATGTTCCTGCAGCAACAACATTTGGTTGAGGCAATACAGATACTTGTTGAACAGCAGTTCCGGTACAACCAAATGAATTTGTACCATTAACGGTATAAGATGTAGTTGTGGTAGGTGTTACAACAATTTGCGTTGAATTAGAAAGTGTACTCCAGTTGTAAGAACTTGCACCATATGCAAACAATGTTGCAGGTTTGCCTTTACATACATTTACCTTATCAGCAAAAATAGAAACAACTGGTGAAGGGTTTACAATCACATTTAACGAGCCAGTTCCAGAGCATCCACTTAATGAACTTGTTCCGGTAACGTAATAAGTTAAATTAGAATTTGGCGCTGCGTTGATTGAAGCAGTTGTTGCACCTGTATTCCATGAGTAAGTATTAGCTCCTGAAGCCGTTAATGCAATAGAATTTCCGGCGCAAATTGCGTTGGTTGGAGAATTTACCGCCACACTCACTGAATTTAAAGTACAAGGGATTTCGATCGCTAAATCATCCCATGATAAATTGTAACCACAACAAGAGCCATTGCTGGTTCCTCTGATGGCAATATAATACAAGCCAGAAGTAGCAACGGTAAATGTGTTCGATAATGATTTGTAAACAGGACTAACAGCTGAACCACTAGTGGTTGCAATTGTTGTTAAACCGGTTGTTGATTGCGCTGTACCATATAAAATTGACATATCAGTCCAGTTGGTATAACCATAATATTCAGTTGTAAACCAAACAGAAGCCGAATAAGTTACACCTGCTTCAAGGCGAATACCGTTGGTCCAGAAGAAACCTGTGGTACCCGGTGAATAATAGAATGAAGCAAATTTTTGACCTGTTCTTGGCACTCTGTTTTGATTAGAAGAAGAAATATAAGTTCTTGATGTAGAACCAATGTTATTTGCGTTCCATGAACAATTTGGCAATTGATTATTGGTTGCAATACCCTCAAAACCTTCATAATAAGGTACAGTGTTGGTTGTTGTTGGGGCAATTGAAACTGCACCCGGTACAGTGTTGATTGATGTATTACCGTTGGTACAAGTAACAACACATTGATACCAAATTGGGCTGCTTAAAGTTGGTGTAGATAATGCATATGACGTGGCATTACTTACAGCTGTCCAAGGACCAACTGAAGAAGTTGTAGATGATTGCCATTGGTAAGTGATGCCTCCAACAGTGTAAGTATTGGCCAAGTTAATTTGAGCACTTGAGCCAGAACACAATGGACTTGTTGGTGTAACAACGGCAGTGTTTGAAGTTGGTGCACCTGAACAAGGCACAGCAGGAATAATGTTTACAACGTAATCCTCTACTTCACCATAATAAACTGTCGACATACAAGGGGTTAAACCTGTGCCTGAATAACCTTCAGCACAAATTACCCTAACAACAGTTGTTCCTGCAATGGCGGTTGAAGGCACCGAAAAGGTTCCTGCAATGTTTTGAGGACTTGTGATGGTTGAAGGCGAAGTAAAAATGGTTTCACCCGGATCTGTCCATAAACCATTTTGGTTAAAGTCAATCCAGATTCCAATTCCATTGGCATAATAAGTTGCCCCATCACACTCATTCTCAGCAACTGAAAAGGATATAGTAGAGCCAACCACTAAATTGGTAAACACCCCAAGTGATTTAAAATTTGAATACAAGCTCAACGATGAACCCGGTCCTGGCGCAGGTGTTGAACAACCGTTGGTGAACGAATACAAAGTATTGGTTTGAGCGCCATTTAGCATGAAGTTATAAATTTCTTCATCGGCGGTGTAAAGCGCAGCATTAGCGCAATAGCCTTGTGCATTTAAAGATCCACTCCCTAAAAGTAGCATTATTGAAAATGCTTTAATTGTTTGGTATATTTTTTTCATTTTTCTAGATTTCTAATTGGTACAATTAAAAAACGCACCCTCAACTAAATAGATGAGGGTGCGTTTATAAAATATTACTGTTTTACAACTTTAACAACTTCAACAGTTTTGTTGCTTTGGATTTTTACATAGTAAATTCCATTTGACAAGCTGCTTAAGTTTACATTCATTTTTTTGCTGTTAGTGTTATTTGATTGAACCAAACGACCGGTTAAATCTAACACATCAACAGTTTTAGAAGCATCGTTTAAGAACTCAATGTTAAGTTCACCTTTTGTAGGATTTGGATAAACTTTAACACCATTTGCAGTGGTTGTAATTTCTCCTAAACCAGTACAAGCATTAACACTTAAACTGATGTTTGAAGTATTGCTACAACCATTCACATCGGTACCGGTTACAGTATAGGTAATACTTGATAACGGCGATACAGCGGCGCTAGCACCATAAACAGTATTGTTGTTTGAATTCCAAACATAAGTAGATGCACCTGTAGCAGAAAGCGTTACAGTTTCACCAACACACATTTGAACATTGGTAGCAGCAGCAGTAATGCTCGGTAAATTGTTTACTGTGATTACTTGTGTAGCATTACCTTGACAACCATATTGGTTAACACCAATTACACTGTATGTAGTTGTAACGGTAGGACTAACAGAAATAATGTTGCTGGTTTGCGCATTGCTCCAGTTGTAACCTACGGCACCTACAGCTGATAAATTAGCTGATGAACCTTTACAGATTGACGTAGCATTTGTGAAAATAGACACTTGCGGTGTAGGATTAACAAGAATTAATTTACTTGCATTAGCACCACAACCACTTAATGCACTTGTTCCAATTACATTATAAGTTGCATTTGAATTAGGAGAAACACTGATTGTTGATGTAGTTGCACCTGTGCTCCATGAATAAGTATTAGCACCAGAAGCGGTTAAAATTACATTTTGACCAACACAAGCTTGTGTAGCAGTTGCAGCAATTGAAACGTTTAATGGATTTAAGTTACAAGGTACAGTTACAAAGAAATCATCAAATGATAAGTATTGAGCAGATCCTGAAGCTTTGGTAGCACGAATTGCAAAATAATATAAACCAGAAGTTGATACTGTGAAAGTGTTCGATAATAATTTGTAGCTAGGGCTTAAAGCAGGACCACCGGTAGAGGCTAAACTAACTAAACCTGTTGTGCTTTGTGAAGTACCTAACAAAATTGATAAATCAGAGAAATTGGTATAACCATAATATTCAGTTTGGAAATAAATACCGGTAGAATAAGTTACACCTGCGTTTAAGTAAATACCATTGGTGTATAAGTAATCAGAACCAATTGGAGAAACCGCGAAAGCACCAAATTTAGTACCTGAATAAGGAATACGGTTATTACTTGAACTACTTGTGTAAGTATAAAGACCGTTACCTAAAATTGGAGAATACCATGAACAGTTTGGTAAGCCGTTTAAACCGTTAATGCCTTCAAAATTTTCATAATAAGGAGCATTCATAGTAGTAGTACCTGCAATTTGAACCAAACCGGCAGTTGTATTAATACTTTGGTTACCATTCAAACAAGTAACTGAAGCAGTGTACCAAGTATTTTGTGTGATCATACCAGTATTCAATGCTTGAGTAGTTGCGCCTGAAATAGCTGTAAATGGACCAACACTTGAAGTGGTTGATGACATCCATTGAACACCAACGTTTGCTGTTGTATAAGAACTAGCAAAACCTAAGTTTAAAACTACACTAGGACATTGAACAGCTGTTGGGGTTTGAACAGAGGTTAATGCCGGAGCACCGCTACATGGTGTATTCAAGAACTCCAATGCACCGATATCAGGAGTAGTTCCACGGGTTTGGCTGTTGTTATCTTGAGTCACACCAATCGCTGTACCTAAATTATCCATGGCCACATTGGTTGGTAAAAAGTTTGATGAAATTGTAGAAGTTGGATTCATATACAAAGGATTCACCATGCTACCACCAAAGTTAGCACCGGCGGCTAATAATTGTGTTTGGTTATAATAAGAACCATTCCAATATGAGTGATAATCAGTAGTTGTAGAGTTGGTACCAATTGAGCGGTAGTTAATAATATTGTTGTTGCTCATGGTGAAACCTGAAGTGATAGGGCAATAGAAAGCGTAGTGTGCGCCTGAACCACCTAAATTCATGGTAAGAATGTTATTTCTGTAGTTAAATGGATAAGTAGATGCAGTACCATAACCATAGAAACCATAAATGGTTCCGGTGTAACCGTAACCCGGCATATCGATGTTTACAGTATTATGATCAAAGTTACCATTCCAGTAGTAGGTATAAGTACCATACATAAATCCATTAAAGTTATTAATGTTTACAATGTTGTTTACGAAAGTGTTGGTTTGAACACCAGGACTGGCAATTGGATTATAATATAAGTATTGACCGTATAATGTTCCGGTATAACCTGGGCTACCATCGAATAAACTGTAAATTCTGTTTTTTTCGAAGAATGAACCTTGGCAATAGTAGGCATACATACCATAAGTTGTGGTAATAGCCGTACGTGTTGGACGCGCGATGTTACATCTTGAAATGGTTAAGTTTTTTGCATAATAAGCATAACAACTCATTACATACCAATCTAAGAAATTACAACTGTTGAAGGTATTATTGGTATTATAAGGTGACCCAGAATAACCAAAGTGAGAAACTGCACAATATCCTGAAAACATGGTACAGTTATTAAATGTGTTATAGTTTCCTGAATTCGCAAAAGTTGAATAAGAAGTGTTAGAACCACTGATACAAACCGGGATTTGACTGGTTGAAGTACCATTAGCAGGCACTGCAAAACGACAACCGTTGAATGTATTGTAATCAGCACCACCAACCAACATCAATGCATAAGCGTATGTACCTGAACCGCTCACTGTCATGTTGGTTACGGCCATGTAATCAGCACCGTTCATCAACATTGTCCAAGGAGCAGCAGAATTGGAAGATGAAAATGATAAAGTATTACCGTTTCCATTAATCAATACACTGTTTGTTGCTGAAATACCGGTGAATTGGTTAAAAGTAACTTGTTCATTGTATGGACCTGAGTTGGCCACAACGTTAACAGTAACCGGACCAGAAACACCTAAACTGTTTAAATCAGCGGCAAGAGCAGTGAAACTTGTGTAATTTGAAGTTGATGCGGGAGCACCACCGTTAATCGTGTACAAGCCGTTTAACTGCGCGCTCATTTTCATTGTCATCAGTGCAATAAGCACCACAAACATTCGAATGGTTTTGTAATTTTTTTTCATGTTTTGTAAGTTAGTTTATTTCACAAATATATTAATTTTTAAGTCCCATTAAAATATTCTTTCAACAAAATCAAAATATTAACAATAGTGCAGAAATTCGAACGAATTTCAGAATAAATGAAACAAAAAAAATCCCCGAGTAGATTTTCTACTCGGGGATTTTTAAGGATTAAAAAAATGATTATTGTTTTACAACTTTTACAACTTCAGTTGAATTGTTTGATTCAATTTTCACATAATAAACACCGTTTGCTAAAGTAGTTAAGCTTAGGTTGTTTTTCTTGTTACCAAGTGTAGTAGCCATTACAACTCTACCCATTAAATCAGTAACAGTAATGTTTTTAGCATTGTCGTTATTGAATTCAATGTTTAATTCGCCTTTGGTTGGATTAGGATATAATTTAACACCATTAGCAGTTGTGATTTCATTTAAACCTTGACAAAGGTTAACTGATAATACATAGTTTGATGTACCAACACAACCGTTGGCATCAGTACCAGTAACAACATAAGTAGTTGTGTTAACCGGGCTAACTACAACATTAGCACCTTGAATCATGATTGAAGGAGAAGTCCAAGTGTAAGTTGAAGCACCAGACACGGTTAATGTCATGCTTTCGCCAACACACATTGAAGTATTAACACCACCAACGTTTAACGCAGGAGCGTTGTTTACATTCACAACTTGAACAGCTGAACTTGTACAGCCATATGAGTTAATACCGATAACAGTATAAGATGTAGTAACAGTAGGTGAAACACTTACCATTGCAGAAGTACCTGCATTACCACTCCAGTTGTAATTTGCAGCACCAAAAGCTGTTAAGTTGATTGAGCTACCTTTACAAACTGAACCTGTACCTGCAAAAATTGAAACAATAGGTGATGGATTAACAGTAATGTTTAAGTTGGCTTGCGCCACACATCCGGTAAGAGCGCTTGCACCACTTACCACATAATTGGTGTTACCGTTTGGTACTACAGTGATAGAGCTGGCGTTAGAACCATTGCTCCAAGTGTAACTTGTAGCGCCCGAAGCTGATAAAGTAACTGATTGACCTAAACAAACAGCAGTACCTGTGCTAGAAACAGAAATTGATGAAGAATTCAATGCACATGGTGCTTCAATTCTTAAATCATCCCAAGTTAAATATTGTGCTGAACTTGAAGTATTTCCTGTACCTCTAACTTGTACATAATATAAACCTGAAGTACCTACAGTAAATGTATTCGATAATGATTTGTAAACAGGGCTAACAGCGTTACCACCTGTAGTAGCTACAACAACTGCACCAACTGAACTTTGATTTGGACCAACTAAGATTGATAAATCTGTCCAGTTTGTGTAACCATAATATTCAGTAGTATACCACATCGAAGCTGAATAAGTAACACCTGCATTCAAATAAATTCCGTTGGTATAGAAGCTGTTTACGTTACCCGGATTGTAATAGAAAGAAGCAAAATTAGTACCTGTGCGAGGGAAACGGTTGTTTAATTGTGTTGTATTGTATGTTAAACAATTTCCACCCAAGCTGCTGGCAGACCATGAACAGTTTGGTAATTTGTTCACACCGCTAATGCCTTCAAAACTTTCGTAGTAAGGAACAGAGTTGGTAGTTGTACCTGCAATTTGAACTAAACCTGCAGTGGTGTTGATACCTTGGTTACCGTTTAAACAAGTTACTGAAGCAGTAAACCAAGTATTTACAGTTGTAGGAGGCGTAGTTAAAGCTTGATTGGTAGCACCAGAAATAGCAGTGAAAGGTCCAACACTAGAAGTAGTTGAAGACATCCATTGGAAACCCATGTTAGCTAAAGTATAAGAGTTAACAAAACCTAAACCTAATACAACACTAGGACATTGAATGGCTGTAGGTGTTTGCACTGAAGTAAGAGGAGGTGCACCGCTACAAGGTGTGTTTAAAAATTCTAAAGCACCGATATCAGGAGTAGTTCCACGTACTTGGCTATTGTTATCTTGAAGAACGCCAATGGCAGCACCCAAGTTATCCATTGCAGGATTAGTAGGTAAGAAGTTATTGATACCTGTTGAAGCAGGATTCAAATAATTTGGATTCAACATAGAGCCACCAACGTTTGCGCCTGCAGCTAATAATGCAGTTTGGTTGTAATAAGCACCATTCCAATATGAGTGGTAGTTATTGGTTGTTGAATTTGTACCAATTGAACGGTAGTTAATGATGTTGTTGTTGTTCATTGTAAAGCCTGAAGTGATAGGGCAATAGAAAGCATAATGCCCTCCTGATCCACCTAAATTCATTGTCAAACAATTGTTTCTGTAGTTAAATGGATATGTTGATGCAGTACCATAACCATAGAAACCATAAACTGTACCGGTGTAGTTGTAGTTCGGCATGTCGATGTTCACTGTATTGTGATCAAAATTTCCGTTCCAATAGTAGCAATAAGTTCCATAAACGAAACCATTAAAATTATCAATGTTTACAATGTTATTGATGAAGTTGTTTTGTTGAACACCCGGACTAGCAATTGGATTGTAGTATAAGTATTGTCCATACAAAGTACCTGTGTAACCTGGGCTACCATCGAACAATTGGAAAAGTCTGTTTTTTTCGAACAATGAACCTGTGCAATAGTATGCGTACATACCATAAGTTGTGGTAATAGCCGTACGTGTTGGACGAGAAATATTACATTTTGAAATGGTTAAATTCTTTGCGTAATAAGCATAACAGCTCATTACATACCAGTCGGTAAAATTACAACTGATGAATCTGTTATCTGTATTGTAAGGTGACCCAGAATAACCGAAGTGAGAAACAGCACAATATCCTGAAAACATAGTACAGTTTAAAAATGTATTATAGTTTCCTGAATTTGCAAAGGCTGAGTATGAAGTGTTTGAACCGCTGATACAAACAGGGATTTGACTGGTTGAGGTACCGTTTGCAGGTACACCGAAATAACAACCTGAAAATCCATTATAATCTGCACCACCAACCAACATTAAAGCATAAGCATAGCTTCCTGTTCCAGTCACTGTTAAGTTAGTAATGGCCATATAATCTGCACCATTCATTAAGATGGTCCAAGGAGCAGCAGAGTTTGATGAAGCGAATGTAAGGGTATTGCCATTTCCATTAATCAATACACTGTTTGTAGCAGATATACCGGTAAATTGGTTAAATGTTATTTGCTCAACGTAAGGACCTGAGTTGGCCACAACGTTAACGGTCACCGGACCTGAAACACCCAAACTATTTAAGGCAGAAGCCAGGGATGTGAAACTTGTGTAGTTTGACGTGGAGGCAGGCGAGGCAGAGTTAATGGTGTACAAACCATTTAACTGGGCGCTCATTTTCATTGTCATCAGTGCCAGGAGCACGACGAACATTTTAATTGCTTTGTAACTTTTTTTCATGTTTATGTGAGTTAAATTATTTCACTAATATAATTAAATAATTTCCAAACCTGCAAACATCAGGTTAAAAAAAAATTAAGTTTTAACAATGTTCCCCGAAATCGTTGATATTTGGGTATTAGAAAGGATTTGGACAAAATAAAACAACCAGCAAGCAGATAAAAATTACTCGCTTTTTACCATTTTGATGACCTTGGTTTCGTTTAATGATTCAATGCTCAGAAAGTAAATACCTGCTTGCAATTCAATTGCAATTTCATGATCGCCCAGTAAATTATTTTTTTGATAATACAACTTGCCGCTTATATCATGCAATTTCAAGTTGTAAATGTTATTGGTGCTGCTGCGAATTAAAAATTTTTCATTGAATGGATTTGGTAAGATGCTGTAATTTGTTGCCAACAAGGTCTCCTCACCTAAAGCGGTGCAAGCATTCACCAACAGTGAAATATTGGTGCTAGCACTGCATCCATTGGTGCCGGTGCCCGTTAAGGTAAAATTAATGCTACTGCTTGGTTTAACAACAAAATTATTGGCAGTGCTGTAGATAAAATTACTTCCTTGCCAATAGTAAGAAGCCGCACCAAAACCGGTTAATGTTGCTGTTTCATTGGCGCAGATTTGTGTGGGGTACATCACTGCGGCAACAGTAGGACTAGGCAATACAACTATTTGAATATTTGCGCCACCCTGGCAACCGTAAGTATTTGTGCCAATCACTGAATATGTTGAAGTGACGCTTGGGCTCACCACTGTTGTGTATGTTGATGAACCATTAGACCAAGTAAATGTATCAGCACCCAATCCAAAAAGTGTTGAGGTTGAACCTACACATACACTAAGGGGTGAGGCGAAAATACTAACAACCGGCGATTGATTCACTTGGATAATTTGACTCAAGGTTTGGGTACATCCTGTATTTGTTAAAGTTCCAACAGCAGTAAATGTATTGGTTGTAACCGGACTCACGGTAATAGATGAGGCATTACTACCATTCGACCAGGAATAAGTATTGGCCCCGTTTACATTAATTGTTGATGACTGACCACTGCAAATAACTGAATTCGTGGTATTGATACTCATGCTCAAACTATTTAAACTGCATGGTGCGGTGATTGATAAATCATCAAAACTTAAATATTGGGTTGAATTTATTCCGTAAGCACGGATGGCGACGTAATACACACCATTGTTTGCTACCGTAAACGTATTGCTCAGTGATTGATAGGCTATGTTTGCAATATTACCGGTGAGACTAGCGATGGCTGTTAAACCTAAAGTTGATTGATTCGGACCTATCGACATAGAGAAAAGATTCCAGCCCGGCGTAGCATCGTTAACATACCAAACAGATGCAGAATAAGTAACACCTGCGTATAGTTGAATACCGTTAGTGTAAAATACATCACCATTTGTTTGGGTACCATATCTGAATGAAGCAAAACCGTAGCCGGAATGCGGTACGCGATTGTTGGTATTTGATGAAGTATAGGTTTGACAAATCACTGATGGATTGGAGGCTGTCCATGAACAATTGGGTAATTGGTTATTGATAATTATGCTTTCAAAGTCCTCGAGGTAAGGAGTGTTGTTTACTAAGGCACTGCTGGTTTGTAATAGAATGGGTTGCGTAACACTCGATTGACCACTTCCCATGCAACTTACCACGCATTGATACCAAACACTTGAAGGCACATTGTTTGCATAATAAATCGGCACGCCACCCACTGATGCGGCAGAAAATGGTCCGGTTGAAGAAGTTGAAGAAGCTTGCCACTGATAACTGATGCCTGAATTGGTATAAGTGCCGGTTAGCATTAAAGTAGAAGAACCACCGGGGCACATCACCGTTGGCGAACCAACAATATTGTTTACAGAAGGTGTGCCGGAACACATTGGTGGTGGTGTCCAACGGTAAACTGTACCGGAAGCAGGCACCAAATTCACATTAAAATTGGCAGCTGTATTCACCAGTGAACCCGGCGCAGAATTTGACCAAGGATTTAATGCATTTGTGAAGCGGTTATTAAAATCGTTGTTTAAAGCCCCTCTTAAGCCAATTTGAGCAGATCCCGCAGTGGCATTATTGACAAAGTTGCCATAACGCACTTCCATAATGTTAGCAGTTTCTATCAAGCGAATTTGAAAATTAAAATCATCACCGGTGTTATTGTATTTTCTATAACTTGTCCATTGCACCACGGCTGTACGATTTGGAGACGATCCAATGGTTTGCATTCTTAATTCAGAACCAGAGCCTGTGGCTTGGCCTTGTAAATCCATTCCAAAACCTACCACTTTGTGCTGAAACACCGGCATTACAGATGATGTAGCCGAAATAGGCGTATATTGAGAGTTTAAATACGTTTCGCAAAAAGGACTGATGCTTGAGGTTCCTAATCCTATAAATCCATTGGCATCGATGCTAATTTTGTCAAAAATTAAGCCGTTCATGGTAAATGTGAAGCCAATGGGTAAACCGGGCCCGTTAACCCCCATACCCTGCCCTAGCGGTACGCCGGTATTCACAAAAACTTGATCATCGGTTAAGGTGTTCCCGAAAACGGTTCCGCCGGTAATGCTAGTGTAAGGTGCCGTAAATTGCGAAAAGGCGTATAAAGATACCTGCGCTGTCATTTTCTGAAACGCAATTAAGATAAAGAACAAAGTAAAAATCCGAATGTAAACCTTCCTCATAATTTGGCACTTTTAGCGGCTGTAAATTAATTAAAAAAACTTTAAAATGCTAATTTAAGCCCGAAGCCGCTTCAAGTCTGAGATCAAACTAAAAATACAAATTCACCCTTAACGTAGCCGATAATCCGCCCAAAGAATTAAAATTATCGTTATCCAAGGTAAAACTTTTGTTTTGCGGCCCATCAAAGGTGGTTTGTTTCACTGTAGGAACACTTGATGCACCCGGAACTGTTGAAATACCGATTGATTCGTAGGTTGTTTTAGAACGTCCTTCAAGCGTAAAACTTGGTCCCCAACCAAATTCACCGCCGATGCTTAATTTTGGAATCACAAAATACTCGGCACCAATAAATGCCCTTGTTACAACAGAAAAAAATACGCCACTGGTTCTTTCTAACATACGGGCATAACCGGTAACGCCTTGTATTGCCGGACTTAAATTGATGTTTTGTGCCTTGCCAAATAAAGGACTGGTCATTGCATCATAGGTTGAATCAACTGTTCCGCCGCTTGCACCAGAAGAAGCGTTTAATTTATTGGCATAAGTGAATTTGTCTTTTAAGGTGGCAAAATAAAAACCAATTTCTGCTCCGTATATACCTTGCAATTTTGTTTTACCTCTGCGTTTTTCATATCCAAAACTTAATCCCACTGTTGAGAAATTTCGTGTCCATTTGTTTTCCTTTAAAGGGTAAGTTGATGGATAGGCCGCAGTGGTTAAAACTTTGCTGCGATCGGGCACCCAATTTGTTGATGTCCAATTATCAAAACCTAAACGTAAGCCGGCACGAATGGCACTCTTATCTGTAAGAAAATATTTACCTGAAATGGTTTGCAAGTCGGATACGAAAGAAAAATTTGCCGTTTTAATTAATTTGGTGGCATCAATGCTAATGCCCCAGTCTTTGGCTTCAGGCAAGTATGGTTCTCCGTCTTTTGACACAAGTGATTGCGCATTTAAACTCATGGAGAGAATGGTTATTAAAAGTGTGGCAAAATTTTTCATGAATGATAATAATTTTACAATAAACGCAGATGAAAGGATTTTAGTGTTATCAATTTTATTTTTTAACCCGACTTGTGCTGGAGTAACGGTACAAATTTAAAATTTCCCAGCACTTTTTTATCGAAAGCGGTTGGACCTGTTTTTTTTAACCAGATCATTTCTTGTACATCGCCCTCACCCAAAGGAATTAACATCATCCCCCCTACTTTAAGTTGTAGCAATAAATCGTTGGGAATATAAGGTGCTGCTGCTGTGACAATTATTTTATCGAATGGGGCAAACTGCGGTAAGCCTTTATAACCATCGCCATACACTATTTTTACGGCCTTGTAGCCAACATAGGGTAAAAATAATTTTGTTTTATCGAACAGTGCTTTTTGGCGTTCGATGGTATACACCTTGGCGCCCATTTCAATTAAAACGGCGGTTTGATAACCGCAACCGGTGCCGATTTCAAGCACCTTATCGCCTTGTTGAATATCGAGTTGTTCGGTTTGAAAAGCCACCGTGTATGGATGCGAAATGGTTTGTCCTGCCCCAATGGGCAAAGCCTTGTCGCTATATGCATGATCGAGCAAGGCCGGCCGCGCGGTACTGGTATCAAAAAACAAATGGCGTGGCACCTTTTCGAGGGCAGCCAAAACCATTGTATTTTTAATGCCTTTGGTTTTTAACTGTTCAACCAAACGTCGGCGCTTGCCTTTAAATAAATACTCGTCTTCTTTGGATACTTGATAAAACATTTTCAATTGTAAAACTACTCAGTTAAATTACATCTGAACTTTCAATTCGTTTGAATTACTAACATCAAAATTTTAAAAGTTTGAACCCCACAATAATTGATATTATATATTTTTAATTAAAGCGGGAATGTTATTTTTGTAGCCCACTAAAAAAATATATTTTAAATTGCACAATATTCCATTTTAACATTCGTTTAGATTTGTACAGGATGCTAAAATGGTTTCAAGAATGTAAATTTTTGGGGCCTGCGATATTTGGTATCACAGCAAAAAATGAGGGATAAAGACAGGATGATATGAAACTATTTTTACTGAACATTATTGCATTTTCATTCCTTTTTTCCCTATCCGGCTGTAAAAAATATTCATCTGCACCTGAATCATTTTTTATACAACCCGGATCAATTAAGTTGGCGGTGCAAGGCAATCAAGGCAGCGCCAGTCATAAAATCACCGATTTATGGGTTTATGTTGACGGATTTTTTAAAGGTGTTTATCCCATTGAAAACAGAATCCCCATTGTAAGCAATGGCAAGAAGGTTAAAATTTCGGTGTTGGGTGGCATTAAAAACAATGGTATTGGGAGTACGCGTTTATTTTGGCCACTGTTTAACAACATTGAATTCGACACCTTGGTTGACAATGAAAAAGTGATTCAGCGCGATTTCACTTTTAGTTATAATACCACCACCACTTTTAAATGGCTCGAGAACTTCGACAATAACGGACAAAGCATGATCCGTTCAAGTAATTCAGCCGCATCAACAGTATCAATGCAGATTGCAGCGAGCAACGAATCATTTGAAAATAAATATTTAGAATTAAAAATTGTTGGCGGTGGCGTTTTTGCTCAAATTGAAACTTACAGTAGTTTTAATATTCCCCTCTCGAACAGTAATGTGTATTTGGAATTAAATTACAAATGCAATAATCCATTTACAATCGGCATTATTGGCGATAATACCGAGGTGAAGGATGTTTTTACCTTTAACACACAGCCAAATTGGAATAAAGCCTATATTCAATTGGCGAGTACGGTGAACAATCCCCCTGTTTCGAACAGCTACAAAATTTGTTTTTACATGGCTAAAACAGAAGCCGATGAACCGCGCGTATTGCTCGATAATTTAAAATTGGTATTTCTATAATGCGTAAACGACTCAGCACCATATACTATATTTTGGCGGATTTGTTTTCGGCGGCAATGGCATGGACCATTTTTAACTATTATCGTAAAACACAAGTTGATTCTTTAAAAACCGGCGAAATACCGAGTAACATTTTCGACAATCAATTTTTCATTAGTGTGATTGTGTTGCCGGTGATTTGGGTGTTGGTGTATTATTTGTCGGGTTCGTACAACAATGTGTTGCGTAAATCACGTATCAACGAATTTTTTCAAACACTGAGCACATCAATCATTGGTGTTACCGTGATGTTTTTTGTTTTGTTACTCGATGATTCAGTGGTGTCGTATAGATTGTATTACAAAATGTATTTTGTGATTTTCACAGCGCACTTTACATTAACTGCTGCTATTCGATTTGCTTTATCAACCGCTACGAATAAACAAATTCATCGTAAACAATTTGGTTTTAAAACCATCATCCTTGGCAGTAATGAAAGGGCTTTGAAAATGTTTAGAGAAATCAATTCACTCAAGTATGGCATTGGCAACGACTTTATTGGTTTTATTCACATTGAAGGTAAAAACGGTTATTCGGAAGAACTAAAAAAAGAATTAAAACATTTGGGTGAATACCACGACATTAAAAACATTATTGAGCAAAACCAAATTGAAGAAGTGATTATTGCTTTAGAAAGTTGGGAGCATGATTACATTAAAAACATTGTGAATGATTTGGGAGACATGGGTGTGATTATTAAAATCATTCCTGATATTTATGATATTCTGAGTGGTCATGTTAAAATGACCAGCATTTTAGGCACTCCTTTAATTGAAATTAAAAATCAAATCATTCCTGAATGGCAAATTTCGGTGAAGCGTTTCATTGATGTATTTGTTTCGATTGTTGTATTGATTTGTTTTAGTTGGTTGTTTTTGCTCATCGGTATTTTGGTACGATTGGGTTCAAAAGGATCGATGTTTTTTAAACAAGAACGCATTGGTATTCACGGCAAGCCATTTTACATTTACAAGTACCGCACTATGACACCGGATGCAGAGCGTGAAGGCCCTGCCCTATCAAGTGCTAACGACCCGCGTGTGACTTCCTTTGGTCGTTTTCTAAGAAAAGTACGTTTGGATGAAATGCCGCAGTTTTACAATGTTTTAATTGGTGATATGAGTTTGGTTGGTCCGCGCCCAGAACGTCGTTATTACATCGATAAAATTGTTTTAAAAGCACCGCACTACAAACACCTGCAAAAAATAAGACCGGGCATTACCAGTTGGGGACAAGTAAAATTTGGCTATGCTGAAAATGTAGACGAAATGATTGACCGTTTAAAATTTGATATTTTATATGTTGAAAATATGAGTTTATTGTTGGACTTTAAAATATTGGTGCATACAATTTTAATTGTGTTGCAAGGCAGGGGAAAATAATATTCATTAAATACAGATTGCTTTTGATTCGCACGCTCAATAAATATCTTTCGTTGGTGAAATTCAGTCACACCATTTTTGCATTGCCCTTTGCTTTGATTGGTTTTTTCATGGCCATTCGAACAGGAGATGCGGAATTTAGTTTAAGTACTTTTTTGTTGGTTTTGGTTTGTATGGTAATGGCGAGAAGCGCTGCCATGGCATTTAACCGTTATATTGATCGAGAATTTGATGCTTTGAATCCGCGAACGGTGGTGCGTGAAATTCCGTCGGGACAAATATCTCCAAAAGCAGCCTTGGCCTTGGTGATTGTAAGTTCGCTGATATTTATGACGGCTACTTATTTTATAAATCCACTTTGTTTTTATTTATCGCCGGTGGCTTTGCTGGTGGTTTTAGGCTACAGTTTCACCAAAAGGTTTACGCCGCTCTGCCATTTAATTTTGGGAATGGGATTGGCCCTTGCCCCTATTGGCGCCTATATTGCGCTTACTTCTCAATTTGCCGTACTCCCAATTATTTTTAGTGTGATTGTGTTTTTTTGGGTGAGTGGTTTTGATATTATTTATGCCTTGCAAGATGATGAATTTGATCGTAGTCAAAAATTAAAATCTATTCCTGTTTATTTGGGAAGAAAAAACGCCTTGCTTTTGTCGAGAGCTTTTCATGTAATGGTGGTGATGCTGTTAAGCTTGGCGTATCTTTATGGTCCTTTTGGAAAATACTATTTGATAGGCGCTGTGCTTTTTACAGGCTTATTAATTTATCAGCATACGCTTGTAAAACCAAACGATTTGAGCAAAGTAAATTTGGCCTTTGGCACCACTAACGGTATTGCCAGTGTTGCTTTCAGTGTATTTGTTTGTATGGATATTTATTTCAGTTGAACTGAAATTGAATGCCTGTGAGGCTTCAAGCATTATCTCTCACTAAAATTAAAAGCGTTTATTGATTTGATTTCGAACAAAACTTATACCCTATGGTGGCAGTAAGTTGAGTGGCGAAAAAATGGTGATTGGCGGTACCATTGCCTTTACCCAACACCAAACATTTGGTGTAATCGGCGTACACTGCCTTTCCGACAAATTCGAAAAAACCATGTGTGATAAATTGTAAACGCAATCCACTTTCAACCCCCACAATCCAACCTGAAATGTGCCAATTGTTATTGAGACGTTCGCCAAACATGGTTACATCGGTACGTGGAAACACAAAGCCGGCACCCGGCTTCACTACCCAAGTGGCGCGAAATAAATCGCCTCGTTTTATTAAATCAAATTTACGCACTGCATTAAACATCCAAAAGTTAGCGCCATCGGTGTGCTCAAAATGCAATAAAGCAGGCGTTAAGGTGGTGTCCTTATCAACAGGCTGACCAAAAATTTGTCCTTTAATATGGGTGCGTTGTCCATCATCAACCACATATTTGGCGTGGTCGTAATTGATTTCAAAATCCCATTTATTATTGATATGAAAGCCCAAACGGCTCACAAATTGTGGAATGGTGATATTGATGACATCACGAATTTTATTAAAATCAGCGCGATCGGTGGCGTGTACATTTGAAATGGTAAAATCGTAATAATTGTTATTGCCTGTTACCGGATGGTATTTATTCGATAAATCTACAAAATGAATGGTGCTGGTGCTATACCAAGCCCTTGTGTAACCCCAGGTATAATACACATAATGTTTCTTTTTGATTTTGGGTTTAATGGTATCGTTTTGTGAAAAAGCAGTAAATGTAAATACAGTTAAAAATAAAACAAGAAGGTGTTTCATATTGTGATTTTTGTGGCTCGAATGTAACGAATATTTTCGTCGATTTTTATTTCGAGTTGCACATAATTTGAATCGATGATTTCTATCAGCTTTTCGGGCCATTCAACAAAGCAAAAGTTGTTGGCGGCAAGATAATCTTCGATGCCTATATCAAAAAGTTCTTCGGTATTTTTTAATCGGTATAAATCAAAATGAAAAATTTTACCGTGTGGCGATGCATATTCATTCACCAAGGCATAGGTAGGACTGCTAAACAGATCATTGCTACCAAGGCAACGGCAAATTTCTTTGATCAAGGTTGTTTTGCCTGCCCCCATAGGTGCTTCAAAGAGCACAATTTTATATTGACCAAAAAACGCAATTAATTTTTTGGCTGCCACAGGTAAATCAGCAATTGAATTAACTTGTAAATTGATTTCGTTTTGAAACATCAAACAAAATTATTTTGCATTCAACACAATGTAAGGGATAATTATTTCCTCTAGGCTCACACCGCCATGTTGAAAGGTGTTTTTGTAATAATTCACGTAATAGTTGTAGTTATTGGGATAGGCAAAAAAACGATCTTCGCGGGCAAATACAAAGCGTGTACTAGGATGTTGTTTAGGCAAAAAAGCATCGCTTGGATTTTTAATTTCAAAAACTTCTTTGGCGCTATACTCCAATGCCTTGCCTTGTTTATAACGCAAATTGTTGTTCACATTTTTATCGCCTAATATTTTTGTTGGTTCCTTCACATGCACAGTGCCGTGATCGGTGGTAATCACCACTTTAATTTTTTTGGCAGCCAATTGTTTGATGATGTCGAACAAAGGAGAATGTTCGAACCAACTTTTGGTGATGCCGCGATATGCTGATTCATTTTCAGCCAATTCACGAATCACTTCCATTTCGGTACGCGCGTGACTGAGCATATCCACAAAATTGTATACAATCACATTCAGTTTATTTTGCAATAAGTTATTGATGTTATCGGCCAATTTTTTCCCGGCATTAAAATTGGTGATTTTGGTATAACTCATTTTAAATTCTTTACCAAGTCGCTTTAATTGTGCTTGCATTAAAGCTTCTTCGTGTAAATTTTTACCACCCTCTTCTTCGTCATTTAACCAAAAATCGGGAAAACGTTTTTCTATTTCGCTTGGTAATAATCCGCTAAAGATGGCATTTCGCGCGTATTGTGTGGCAGTGGGTAAAATACTGAAATAAGATTCCTCGGCTTCAACTTTGTAATAATCCTGTATAAAAGGTTGAATAATTTTCCATTGGTCAAAACGCAAATTATCAATTAAAATAAAAAATACCGGATCGCTCCCGCTTAACTCTTGAATGAATTTATTTTTGATGAGTGTGTGGCTCATCACGGGTGGGTTTTGGTTTTTACCGTTGAGCCAATTGATGTAATTTTTTTCAATGAATTTAAAAAACTGGTTGTTGGCGTCCGACTTTTGCATTTTCAAAACATCATACATGCTTTTGTCTTGCAGTTTATCCATTTCCAATTCCCAATAAATAATTTTTTTGTACAAGGCAGCCCATTCTTCCCAAGTTAAATTATCGTTAATGCTCATGCCAATGGCGCCGAATTCCTTACGGTAATCGGTGTTGGTTTTTTCACTCACCAAACGTTTATTATCGAGTGCTTTTTTTAAGGCCAATAAAATTTGGTTAGGATTTACCGGTTTAATGAGGTAATCGGCAATTTTACTGCCAATGGCATCATCCATAATGTGTTCTTCCTCACTTTTGGTGATCATGATCACCGGAATGTCTTGGTGACTTTGTTTGATTTTCACCAATGTTTCCAAACCTGATAAGCCGGGCATGTTTTCATCCAACAGCACAGCAGCAATTTCATTATTGTCGGCAACCAAATCAATGGCTTCGTCGCCGCTTAAGGCAGTGATTACATCATAACCCTTGTTGTTTAAAAATAAAATGTGCGGTTTCAACAATTCCACCTCATCATCGGCCCATAAAATTTTTATTTTCTCCATTGCTATTGGTTTTATTGCAAATAACGTATTAAATTTAGGGGTATTATCCTATTTAACGAATTTTAGTTTTAAAAAAAATTAATGCCCACCAACAAGAAAAAAATCATTAACGATCCTATTTACGGTTTTGTAACCATACCCGGAGAACTGATATACGACCTAATCAATCACCCCTATTTTCAACGCCTACGAAGAATTAAACAACTGGGTTTAACCAATTTGGTTTATCCCGGCGCCTTGCACACCAGGTTTCACCATGCCATTGGTGCGATGCATTTAATGCAAGATGCCATTCAAACTTTGAAGCAAAAAAATGTTGACATCAGTGCAGCGGAAGAAGAAGCTGTTTTGATTGCTATTTTATTACACGATATCGGGCATGGTCCTTTTTCACATGCATTGGAACACAGTTTGGTAAACGGCATTAGCCACGAAACCATCAGCAGTTTGTTTATGAGTCGCTTAAATGAAGCCTTTTCGGGCAAATTAAGTTTGGCCATACAAATATTTAACAACCAACACAAAAAGAAATTTTTGCATCAATTGGTGAGTTCACAATTGGATATGGACCGATTGGATTATTTGAAGCGCGACAGTTTTTTTACAGGTGTAAGCGAAGGCGTAATAAGCAGCGATAGAATTATTAAAATGTTGGCTGTGGTGAAAAACGAATTGGTGGTTGAGCACAAGGCCATTTACAGCATCGAAAAATTTTTAATTGCGAGGCGATTGATGTACTGGCAGGTATATTTGCACAAAACGGTATTGAGTGCCGAAAATTTATTGGTCAATATTTTGAAACGGGCTAAAGAACTAAGTGCCACGGGTGAAATTTTGTTCGCCACACCGGCCTTACAATTTTTCTTACAGAAGAACTATACCATCAACGATTTTAAAAAAGACAAAAACATATTACAACAATTTTCGAAACTCGATGACCACGATGTTGTGGCTTCGATAAAGGTTTGGAGCGAGCACGAGGATAAAATTCTATCGCGTTTATGCCTTCAAATTTTGGAGCGAAAATTGTTTAAAGTAGAAATTCAAAACGCGCCTATCAGCAAGAAACTGATCACAACACTGACGCAAAAAGTTAGTCGTTTATATGGCATCAGCAAAAAGGAAGCCCATTATTTTGTGTTTACCGACACAGTGAACAACAGTGCTTACAGTGCAAAAAGCATACACATCAACATTTTGATGAAAAACGGAAAATTGGTTGATGTAGCCGATGCCAGTGATTTACTAAACATCCAAAGTTTAAGTAAGCCGGTTACCAAGCATTTTATCTGTTATCCAAAAGATTTAATAGACTAAAGAAATAAATTCATCGGTGAATCAAAAAATTGATTGAACTTGAATGATTATCATCAGTTATTTAAGTGGCTTAGCGTGATGCTGAAACAGTCATAAAACCTGATCATTAATTATTAAAAGCTTCTTTGCAAAAGCCTGAAATAAGTCTTAAACTTGCACACATTATTCACCTATCCATGAAAAAAATCATCACGCTTTCCGGTTTGGCATTAGTATTAAATGCATGTCATTCAGACAAAAATGAATTAGCACAAAACACTGTAAAAACAGATACAGTGGTAAAAGCTGAAGAAAAATTTAATTATGTAGCCGAGCAATTTTCCGATTTGCGTGTGTTGCGTTATCAGGTGAAAGGATTCGACGAGCTCAGTTTACAAAACAAAACTTTGTTGTATTATTTATACGAAGCCGCATTGTGTGGAAGAGACATCAATTTTGATCAGAATTATAAATACAATTTGGTGATTCGTAAAACATTGGAAGCCCTTTTGAACACTGAGAGTCATGATAATGCAAGCGATGAGTATAAAAAATTGGAAGTGTATGCCAAGCGTGTTTGGTTTAGCAATGGTATTCATCACCATTACAACCATGATAAATTTTTTCCTGAATGTTCGCAGGAATTTTTTATGCATGCCTTAGAACATGTTGATGAAGCAAGTTTACCAAAGGCCGCCAATCAGAGTAAAACAGACTTTATTAAGTTTGTGGCCGACTTGGTTTACAATCCTGCGATAGCACCTAAGCGCGTGAGTTTGGATGCCAAAACAGACATGATTCAGGCTAGTGCAGTGAATTTTTATGAAGGTGTGAATCAGGCAGAGGTCTTAAAATTTTATGAAGCCCAAACCGATAAAAACAGCAAACAAAATCCGATGTATGGCTTAAACAGCAAGGTTGTAAAGGAAAACGGCAAGGTGATCGAAAAAGTTTGGAAAGTGGGCGGCATGTATTCGGCAGCCATTGAAAAAATTGTGTATTGGTTAGGAAAAGCCAGTACTGTAACAGAAAATGAAAAACAGAAAAAATCCATTGATGCATTGATTACTTTTTACAAAACAGGTAGTCTTGTTGATTTTGACACTTATAATATTGCATGGGTACAAGACACTGAAAGTGCAGTTGATGTGGTGAATGGATTTATTGAAGTGTACCATGATCCATTGGGTAAAAAAGGCTCGTTTGAATCGGTGGTGTCGATTAAAGATTTTGAAGCCAGCAAACGCATAGCCACCATTGGTGCCAACGCGCAATGGTTTGAAGACAACTCCCCTATTTTGCCTCAACACAAGAAAAAAAGTGTAACCGGTATTTCGGCGAAAGTAATTAATGCTGTTGTTGAAAGTGGTGATGCTGCGCCTAGCACCCCGATTGGTATTAATTTACCAAATAACGAATGGATTCGCGAAACACATGGCAGCAAATCGGTTAACTTGGGAAATATTGTTGAAGCCTATGATCAAGCAGCCGGTGGCAGTGTGGTGAATGAATTTTATTATGACCAAGCCACCAAAGACCGTGTGATGAATTATGCCTCTTTGGCTGATAAATTGCACACCGATATGCATGAAGTAATTGGGCATGCCAGCGGACAAATAGAAGCAGGCATTGGACAACCGCATGAAACATTAAAAAATTATGCCAGTGCTTTGGAGGAAGGTCGTGCTGATTTAGTGGCATTGTATTACTTAATGGATCCTAAATTGGTTGAATTGGGTGTAATGCCAAGTTTAGATTACGGTAAGGCAGCTTATGATGAATACATCACCAAAGGCTTGATTGTGCAATTGGCGCGCATTAAACCGGGCAAGGACATTGAAGAAGCGCATATGCGTAACCGTAAAATGGTTGCTGCTTGGGTATATGAAAAAGGCAGCAAAGACAAAGTAATTGAGAAAATATTTGAAAACGGAAAAACATATTTTGTAGTAAACGACTATGCCAAGTTGAGGGTTTTGTTTGGCGATTTATTGAGAGAGATACAACGCATAAAATCGCAAGGTGACTACAAGGCAGGTCAGGCTTTAATTGAAAATTACGGCGTTAAAATTGATCCTGAATTACACAAGGAAGTGTTATCACGTTACAGCAATTTAAAGATTGCACCATACGCCGGTTTTATTCAACCTAAGTTGATGCCGGTGATGGAAGGCGATAAAATAATTGATGTGAAAATTACTTATCCTGAAGATTTTAAAACACAAATGTTGATTTACGGTAAAGAATATGGATTGTTACCAATCAACAATTAAGCAATTTCCTGTTTCGCCAATCACTATTAAGCACAGTCGATGAAAACCATTGTGTTGATTTCGGTGTGCTTATTAATGCATGGTTCATTTGAGCTGTCGCCTATTTTGGGTCCACACTTTATGGCTACGCAGGCCCAACAAACCTTGCAAATAGCCATTGAAGGCATGGTAACGGTTGATGGCAAGCCGCATGCGGCCGTGATTGAAATTAACTCCACATTAAAAAATCATGGTAGTTTAGAAAAAACAAATGCCAACGAAAAAACCGGTTTATTTAAAACACAATTGCGCAAAGGTGATGAGTATGAATTGCTTGTAAAAGTCAATAAATTTCCACCACAAGTATTGTTGGTGAGCACTAAAAATTTGGATTCTGACAAAAGCATCAATGTGTTTGCAGATTTTACATCTCCGGCCTATGACCATAAACTTGAAGAACTCAAAAAAGCCATCGACGAGAAATACAATAAAAGTCTGAAATTAGCGGGCTTTGAAGAGAAATACGGCAAACTGGTGAAAGAAAATTTATATTATAAAATTCAAGTGGGCGCTTTTAAATTTTATGAGAATTTTAATTATACGCCCATGATTAGTTTGCCTAAAATTATTCGAAAAATTGACAGTGATTACATTACACGCTTTACAATTGGCAATTACAGCAGCTATAACGAGGCTTTGGTAGTTTTACGCAAAGTACAGGCCTGCGATTTAAAAGAAGCCTTTATAGTGGCTTATTACAATGGCGAAAGAAAATTACTGGGACAATTACTCAGCGAAAAGATATTGGACTAAAAGCATTGCATTGGTGTTTAACGCAATCATTTGTGCTTTTTGGTTTTTTGATGGCTGTTAGGATTTGGAAACCACACTTCAATAACATCCGGTAATTTAATCAAACGCGATTCATCCTCCTCCACCATGATATTTGTGAAAAATATTTTTGCGGCATCTTTTAAAGCATTCAAATAAGTAAGCATTTCGGGCGTTAAGGCACTGCTGAAGGATTCAAATTCTTTTGTTTCGCGCTTATTCTTCACATACAATTTAAAACCCATGATTCTATTGTCTTGGGGATTTCCGAAACGATCGATGGGCAGTAATTTTAATTCGGTAACATCAAAATAAGCTTTCACCAAATTCGACTCTTTTCGTACGCGAATTGTTTCGGGCTGTTGGGCTTGAACTGACATTAGGAAACAACCTAGAAACAGAAATAAAAAAAGATATTTCAATGTAGGATGCTTCATTCGTCTTTAAAAAAACTAAGTTGGTGTAAATCGATGAGTAAAATATCTTGGTAATAAAAATTTAAAATATCGGTGTACGAATAGCCCAATTTTGCCATGCGCATAGCGCCTTCCTGGCACATGCCTAAACCATGACCATAACCTTTTCCTGTAAAAACAACACTGTCGCGACCACATTGTTTAACATTAAAATAAGTTGATTTTAATTGTAAATCTTGTCGGATATTTTTGAGCGGCACTCTTTGGTTATTGTATTCTAAATATACTTTTCGGTGCTCTTGGTTAAAGTTAAGAGCCAGCTCCTTCACTTCCATTTTATCAACGGGGAAATTATGTTTTAATTTTAAATAGGTCAACCAATCTTCTGTGAGCATTTTCCTTTCCCATTTGGCATTGGGCATACGGGTGCTAAAAGTATCGATGATGCTTTTTAAATATGGTGTTGATTTGCCCCACACATCTTCGCTATTGGCCGTTTGACCACCGCTGTTACTGTGAAACGCGGCGATGATTAAATTTAAATTTTGGTCAACAACCACTTTACCTTTGGTTACTTCTACAGCACGAATAATACTTAATTCGTGTGGCTTTCCGAAATAAGCCTGACAGTGCACTTGATCGCATAAACTAAAGCCTTCAACAACATGTTTGTTGATGTGTGCCAAGGCAAATGTTCGGGCAAGGATGGCTTGCACTTTATAAAATTCAATATTGGCTTTTACACCCGCTTCAGCTTCGGTTACACCGGCAATGTAATTATCAAGTGATACTTCATTGATGATTCTTAAAAAACCTTCACTCACATTCACACTCATGTTGCCTTGATAAACCCTAATCTTGCGATCAGGGTCAACAATTTTTACCTTCATTTCATTGTTACTTTCATTAATGAATTTAAGGTATTTAAATCGGCCGTTAAATTTAAGATTCTTGTAAACATTGACTGAATCATCACCTTGTAATGTAAAGCTGAATACATCGTTGATTTTTATCGGCGACAATAGATTGCCATCGGCCAAGATTTTATAATTGCCTGTGGTTAAAACAAACTGACAAGATTTAATTTTTAAATGTGCGAAAATTCGAATTTGAAGTGTTTCGGTTGAAATAACGAATGGGCTAAAGGCCAATAAAACAGGTAAGAAAAGGAGAAAGAGATATCGCTTCATGTGCCTTTTTTTCATTTTACGGCTTGTGCATCCAAACATAAATATTCAGCCAATCGATGTGAAGCACCCTTGCCGCCTAACATGGTGTGCAAGGTCTTGTAATCAGATAAAATGCGGTTGCGGTATGCTTCGTTGTTGATTAATTCACTTAGTTCGGTTTTAATATTTTCAACGGTGAAATCGTATTGCACCAATTCCTTAACGACAGATTTATCCATAATTAAATTTGGTAAACCAATGTATTTTACATTTACCAAGCGTTTTCCTATTTCAAAAGATAAATTGCCGCCTTTATAGCAAACCACTTGCGGCAAATTAAACAAGGCACTTTCTAGTGTTGATGTTCCTGATTTGATAATGCCTGCGTGTGCATAAGCCATTAATTCATAGGTTTGATTAAATACAACAGCAATGTTTTTTTGCTTTAACTTCTCATAGTAGTGTGAAGGTAAATGATTCGATCCGGCAAAAATAAATTGATGACTTTTAAAATGTGGGATTACCTTTACCATGCTGTCCAACATGCGTTCAATTTCTTGCACCCTACTGCCTGGTAATACTGCAATGATTGGCTTATGGCTTAAATGATTTTGAAGAATAAAATCTTCTTTCGAAATAAAGTTCTTTTGTTTTTGTGCAATGGCATCGATGAGCGGATGACCAACAAAATGAACCTTGTGATTGTGTTTGGCATAAAATGCTTCTTCAAAAGGTAAAATCACAAACATGTTGTGCACAAATTTTTTGATGATTTCGATGCGATTTTCTTTCCATGCCCAAACAGTTGGGGAAATATAATAATCCACTTTAATGCCTTGTTCGTGGGCCCACTTGGCCATTCGCAAATTAAATCCCGGATAATCTACAAGCACCAATAAATCGGGTTTAAATTTCAAAATGGCTTCTTTCACAATTTTAAAATTCTTTTGAATGGTGCCGATGTTTTTAAGCACATCCACAAAGCCCATAAAGGCCATTTGTTGAATGTGAATGTCGGCTTTGACCTTGCTCACTTCCTGCATTAAATCACCGCCGGTAAACGCAAATTCAGCTTGTTTATCTTGCAGCAAAAGTTCGCGCATACAATTGGCTGCATGTAAATCACCACTGGCTTCACCTGCTATAAAATAATACTTCATTAAAAAATTTCGGGTTCAAAGGTATAACTCACATAAGCAACGAGGGCAACATAAAACAATACGCTTACGATGATTCCCTTGCTGAATCCGTCGAGGCGTTTGTTTAATCCAAAATAAAACATGAGCAGGTTCCCTAATCCACACATTTTTATCACATTACTTAACATGTAACCTTTGAGGAGATAGCTGGTAAAGCGAAGCGGAAATGCAAGTTGGTGGTGAAACAATGCCCAATAAAAAAAATAAAAGAGCATCGGAAAAACCAAACCGATGATGATACCCATCCACCACTTGTCTATTTTAACCATCCAATTTTTCATGATTCAAAATGTTTAATATCGTTCAACAATGCGTGCGCTGTCATATCGGCCTGTGTTGGCACAACCGAAAGATAACCGTTGGCCAAGGCCCATTCATCGGTATCGCAAGCTTCAGGTTCAAAATTTACAAATTCACCGGTTAACCAATAATAGTTTCTACCGTATGGATCTTGACGCTCTTCGAATCGCTCAACCCAATTACCGCGCGCCTGACGAACCACTTTAATGCCTTTTATTTGTGCGGCTGGTAGTTTAGGAATATTCACATTTAGGCAAACCCCTTTTGGCATTTTGTTTTTAAGGCTTTGTTCGATGAGATGTGCAATAAAAGTTTGTGCTTGCGAAAAATCGGCATCAGAAGAATAATCACACAAACTAAAACCAATGCTGGGCGTGCCTTCTAAAGCCCCTTCAATGGCGGCACTCATGGTGCCACTGTATATCACATTAATCGAACTGTTGCTGCCGTGGTTGATGCCACTAATCACTAAATCAGGACGGTCTTTCAGCACATGGTTAACAGCCATTTTAACGCAATCAACAGGGGTTCCGCTGCAGGCATATTCGGTTTCTACACCGTGGTAATTTGTTTTTTGAATACGCAAAGTGGCATTGATTGTAATGGCATGCCCCATCCCGCTTTGCGGCTTATCGGGCGCAACAACCATTACATCACCAAATTGTTTGGCCAAATTGGTTATAAATTTTATGCCGGGTGCATAAATTCCATCATCATTGGTAACTAAAATAACAGGTCGTTTCAACATAGCTTTATAATGCTTAAATCTAAGTAAATTACAATTTATCCTGCATTTAAAATCGGCTATTTAACAACAGAATTTTGTTAATGTTTTTACCTAAAGCAATACATTAAGTCTTTTGCAAATCAATAAAATTAAAAAGATGGATTGAACTGAAATAGCAGATGCCAAAAAAAAATCCCCAATTTCATGGGGATTATTAACCTTATCATAGATTTTTAAATTATACTTTTTCGCTTGAAAACTTGGCCATAAAATCCATGGCAATATCAACCATTTCAGAAGAGCCTAAAAACAACGGTGTGCGTTGGTGTAACTCCGTAATTGGCACTTCCATAATACGTTTGCCACCAGTTGTAGCCTTACCGCCAGCTTGCTCAACAATGTATGCCAAAGGATTACATTCGTATAACAAACGCAATTTGCCATTTGGTGATTTTGTGGTTGTAGGATAAATATAAATACCACCTGTAATTAAGTTACGGTGAATATCGGCCACACCCGAACCTATATAACGTGATGAGTAAGGACGATCGGTTTCTTTGTTTTCTTCTTGACAGTATTTGATGAATTTTTTCACACCATCAGGGAAATGCAAATAATTACCTTCGTTGATGGAATAAGTTTTACCCATTTTTGGGGTTTGCATGTTTGGATGCGACAAACAAAATTCGCCAATTGTAGGGTCTAAAGTAAAGCCGTTCACACCTTTGCCGGTGGTATACACCAGCATACAACTTGAACCATAAATGATGTAACCGGCAGCCACTTGTTCGGTGCCACGTTGCATAAAATCTTCTAAGTTACCAGGGCCGCTTAAGCTGGTGCGACGATACACAGAGAAAATGGTCCCAACAGAAACGTTTACATCAATGTTTGATGAACCATCGAGTGGATCCATGGCCACCACGTATTTTGCGCTTTTCGAAATTTCAGAATCAATTGGAATGATTTCGTCGTTTTCTTCACTGGCAATGGCACAAACCTCACCACCTGCTTTTAAGGCAGCAATGAACTGATCATTGGCAAATACATCTAATTTTTTAACGCGCTCACCTTGAATATTTGTTTCGCCGGTTTCGCCCAATATCTCAACTAAACCTGCTTTGTTTACTTCGCGGTTTACAATTTTGGCAGCAATACCAATGTCGCGTAACAAGCGCGATAATTCACCTTTTGCGTAAGGAAAATCAGCTTGTTTTTCAATGATAAACTGTCCTAATGTTTGTACGTTCATGCCTAAAATTTTTGAAGGGCAAAGTTAAGCATTTTAATACTGATTTACAGAAAAAAGTGGGATTTAGAAATATTCCTCCTTTAAAAATTCACGCCAATCGCCCAAATTGGCAATTACTTGCATTTGTTTGAATTTATTTTGAAAACGCGCTTCATCCATTTCAGCATTCAAAATATTGGCCTTATAACGTTCGTAATTATTAATGGCTGTTTTTTCTTCGTATGTTAATTTAGTGCCGGCGGCCAACTTATCTTTTAAGTCGCCGATACTTTCAACCAAAGTAAATTCACGCTTTTTTAAAATACCATTCAATAAATCGCGACCTAAACCCATCTTACAAACTTATCATAATGCCCCGCTGAATGCGTCTTCAAAAAGTATAAGTATAAACATCCTTTTGTTTATTTCTGAAAAGAATAATAACTTGTGATGAGATGCAGATGCGAATTCTTTTTTTGTTATTTATGGTGCAATGCACATTTGCTCAAAATGTTGCTTCAAGTTTTATTGAAAAGCGCTGGGCTTTATTTCACCCGTTTTCAGCCGTCAAGCTAAAAAAAACATACAAAAAAGCCTGGCCAATTTACCTTGCACAAAATAACAACACATCGCTCGACAAATACATATCCGGTGGTAAATTAGATGCCTTTCGCCATTGTTTTATGATGGCCGCTTTTGCACAAAAAATCAGTTTAAAAAAAATTCGACGCTTGGGCATTTTGCATGAAAAAGCAAATTACAAAAGTTACTTGCGATGGCAAAATGAAGATGATGAAGTGCCCGATAGCCTAAGTAGTGTGATGGATTTATACAACAATGAAATAGGTTTTAAAATTGCTAAACAATACCACCGTGTTGGCTTGGAAGAATTATCGTTATTGATCATCAAAGAAATTCAACAAGGCAATGCCTTGATGATGAAACGAAACAAAGCAGGTGATTATTTGAACTGTGATGGTATGATCATTGATTTAAGCAAATACCGTCGACAATGGAACATTCCCAAGTGTTTGGTAACGACTAATCAAAATTAAAGGCTTGTATTTGATCAAATACCAATTTCCCGTTCGACCATTCATTGTTGAGATTCGCATTGTAATGCTTGTAAAATTCAATGGCATCGGTATTCCAGTTCAATACTTGCCATTCGAGTCGTTTTACTTTTTCAAGTTTTGCTTGCTTTAATACTTCATCAAACAACAATTTGCCAATACCTTGTCTTCTTTGCGATTCGGTAACAATAATGTCTTCCAAAAAAATACACTTGCCTTTCCATGTTGAGTATTTATAATAATACAAAGCCATGCCAACTATTTGCTTGTTTTTTTCTGCCACAAAAAAATCAAATAACTTATGTTCACCAAAACCCCATTGCATCATTTGCAATTCGTTTACTTCCACTTCGTCAGGCGCCAATTCAAAATGCGCCAATTCACGAATCAAATTCAAAGCTGCAGCAATATCGTTTTCAGAACCCTTTCGAACAGTTATATCCATATTAAGATGAAAAACGTTTTTTAAAAATTACTTTTTGTAAAATTCTTTTGATCATTAATTCGGCCAAAGCACACTCATAACTTAGCGCTGCGTTGGTCACTAAATAATTTTTTATTTGTATTTCGCTGATGTCGATACGGTAAAGCAAATTATACAATCCACTATTCGATGTTTTAGCAATGTGTTTAATTTCGGTTTCAATGCTTTGCCTTAAATCCAAAAACAAGCGTGGCAGTTGTGTTATAAAATCAGTTGATAAACCACAAGATTCAAAATCTTTGTGCAATTGATTTTTAAAAACAAGAAATAAATCTTCTTGCTGCAAAGAATGATTGATATCGGGCAGATTAGCCATTTTTCAGCAATAAACGTTGCACTTTTGTTTGGTGAAGAATGTGTGACTCAACAATCTCCTTCACATCTTCTTTTTTTACACCCACATAAAAAGTACCTTCAGGATAAATGGCCACTGTTGGTCCAAAATCACAAATGCCCAAACAACCGCTGCGGTTGGCTCTAATTTTAAGATTCACTTTTAAATCTTTGATTTGTTTTTTGAATTCAGCCACCAGCTCTAAGCCATGGCTTTCGCCGCAACTTAATTTAGCAGAATCGCTGCGTTGATTTGTGCAAATAAATAAATGAATGTCGTATACCATGTAAACTTATTAAAGATAGATTTGTTATTGTTATATGGCAAAGATATTAATTAGTGGCGGAAGTGGATTACTGGGTAAGGCCATCACCGATTTATTTATAAGCAAAAAGCATGAAGTGGTGGTGCTGAGTCGACATGCCAATTCAACAAATGGTATTCAAACATACCAATGGGATTGGAAAAATAAAAGCATTGATTTGGCAGCATTCGACAATGTGGATGTGTTGATTCATTTGGCCGGTGCAGGTATAGTGGATAAGGCTTGGACGCCTGCTTACAAAAAGGAAATCATTGAATCACGAGTTAAATCAAGCCAATTGTTGATTGATACCATTCAACAAAACAAAATCCCATTAAAACAATTTATCGGCGCAAGTGCAGTTGGCTATTATGGTGCAGTACAAAGTGCGCAATTATTTACCGAAACTTCGGCGCCGGGCCATGATTTTATGGGCGACACTTGTGTAAAGTGGGAAGCTGCCTATGCGCCCTTTGAAAAACTGGCCGATAAGATGACAATTTTCAGAATTGCAATCGTGTTGGCTTCACAAGCTGGGGCTTTGCCAAAAATGAGTATGCCTTTTAAATACGGATTTGGCGCTGCTTTGGCGAGTGGCCAACAATATTTTCCTTGGATACACATTGATGATTTATCGAATTTATTTCTTTATGCAGTTGAAAACCCCCAATTAAACGGCACATTCAACGCTGTGGCACCCGAAATTGTAACGAATCAAACATTCAGTAAACAACTTGCGAAATCACTTCATCGTCCTTTCTTTTTACCGAATGTGCCTGAATTTTTATTGAAATTAATTTTGGGTGAAAGACATTTGGCATTGACCAGAGGATTAAAAATTTCATGCGACAAACTCATTCAACACAACTTTCACTTTCAGTATGGCACACTTGATGCGGCTTTGAATGCGCTTAATCCTTCAAAAGCCAGGTAACATCCTTCACATCAGCTTCATATTCAATCGCATTTTGATCGCGCACCACCAATAAACCATCGGTGTTTACCCTGCTCACTTGTATGCGCATGGGCTTACCTTTAAGTACAACCGTGCACCATTCATCAATACCTAACAATCGAGAAAAATAAAGTTGATTAATCTGCGCAAACTCACCCAACTTGAGCAATGCATAATACTTGTCGAGTGACTGGCAACACAAACCCATGAGATCGTTTCTATCAGTAGTTTTTCCAATCAAATCAAATATTGAAACAGCATTAAATGGTGCGCCTTGCAACTTCTGATTCACGTTCATGCCTATGCCCATAATCGACCATTGCAAGCTATTTTCCGCGAAACTGTTTTCAATGAGAATGCCGGCAATTTTTTGTTTATTCACCAATATGTCATTCGGCCATTTTATTTTAATGTCAAATTGGCTATTATCGATTATTTTAGCCAATGTGTCATAACAGGCCAAGGCGGCTATTTTGTACAAATAATAATAATTTTCGACTGCTAAAAAGTTAGGTTTTAAAATCACCGAAAAGGTTAAATTACTCGCCTGTTGTGCACTCCAGACCATTCCTCTTTGACCTCTTCCATGGGTTTGGTAATCGGTGTAAACAAGGGTACCTTCTTCGGGCTTAACGTTCTTTAACAGCTTGGTGGCATAAGAATTGGTGCTATCTACTTCAGGTAAAAAAATGCGTTTTTTACCCATAATTTTTGTTTCCATTACGCCAAATAAGTCTAAATTTGTTGCTTAGTGTAAACCTAATAAAATAAAGTTAAGCGAAGCAATAAAAATATTATATGTCAAAAAAACCAGTTCTTAAATCCGCTGCAAAAAAAGGTAAAAAAGCTGTGGTAAAAAAATCAGCAAAAAAAACCGGCAAGGCAGTCAAAAAAGTGATTACTGAAAAAGAACGTGAAATACGTGCCGCGAATTTAATTGCCAATTCCGAGAAGAAGAAAAAACCTGCAACAACCAAACGTCCGAAAAAACAAGCCAGTCAGGAACAAACTTTGGGTTTATTAGACGCCATAGTTGAAGGCATGAAAGAACGTAAAGCCAAAAACATTTGTGTTTTAAATTTAACAGAATTAGAACATCGGGTAACAGATTATTTTGTGATTTGTGATGCCGACAGTAACATTCACGTGAATTCAATCGCCGACAGCATTGAAGAAACTGTTGACAAACTAACCAAAGATAAATTATACCATAGCGAAGGGCAACAAAACGGCGAGTGGATATTATTGGATTACATCAATGTTGTGGCCCATGTGTTTTTAAAAGACATGCGTGAATATTACAATATTGAAGGACTTTGGGGTGATGCAGAAATAACCCACATTAAAGATTAACGAATTTTGATCGAAACAAACATAATGAACGAAGAAGAAAAAAAAGAACCGGCACAGAATACCACCAACGAAAGCAAACAATCGCCTACGGAAGAAGAAAGAAAGAAACAATTTGAGCGCATGAAAGAAAAATTCGGGCGACAAAATTCTCCTTTGGGCGGAGGTAAAAACAGTTCGAGTGGCAACAACTTTTATTGGATTTACGGTGTTGTAATTGCGGTATTGTTGTTTTTTGTGTTTTACGGAAACGATTTTAATTCAAAATTGGTTGAAGTACCTTTGAGTAAATTTTACCAAGACATGTTGGTGAAGGGCGATGTGAATGACGTGGTAATTGTAAACAAAACCATTGCGCGCATTTATGTAAATGCAGATAGTGCAGCAGCATTAGACCGCTATAAAAACCCTAAAACTGGCAAAGCATATTTTCCGGATAAAGCTTACACCGGTCCGAGATTTTTTGTAACCATTCCATCCATCGATTATTTCTTAGCCAGCATGGAAAAAGTGCAAAACGATGCCGGCATTCCAAAAGAAAAACAAATTTCAGCCAGAAGCATTGAAGAAAGCAATTGGATGAGCGAGCAATTGCCTTGGATATTGCCCTTTGTGATCATGATTGTGATTTGGATTTTTATGATGCGCCGTATGGGCGGTGGCGGCGGTTCAGGCGGTCCCGGTCAAATTTTTAACATCGGTAAATCAAAAGCGACTTTATTCGACAAAGATTCTCATGTGAACATTACATTTAATGATGTGGCCGGTTTAGATGGTGCCAAAATGGAAGTCATGGAAATTGTTGACTTTTTAAAGAACTCAAAAAAATACACCGATTTAGGTGCTAAAATTCCGAAGGGTGCATTATTGGTTGGTCCTCCGGGTACCGGTAAAACCTTGTTGGCCAAAGCCGTTGCAGGCGAAGCCAAGGTGCCTTTCTTCTCTTTAAGCGGCTCTGATTTTGTGGAAATGTTTGTGGGTGTTGGTGCATCGCGTGTGCGTGATTTATTCCGTCAAGCGAAAGAAAAAGCGCCTTGTATTATTTTTATTGATGAAATTGACGCCATTGGACGTGCCCGCGGTAAAAGTATTTCGGCAGGTTCAAACGATGAAAGAGAAAACACTTTGAATCAACTCTTAACGGAAATGGACGGTTTTGGCACCAACAGCGGTGTGATTATTTTAGCGGCCACCAATAGAGCTGATATTTTAGATAGAGCCTTGATGCGTGCCGGTCGTTTCGACAGACAGATTTATGTAGACATGCCGGATTTAAATGAACGCAAGGAAATTTTCCAAGTGCATTTGAAAAAAATTAAAATTGATGAGAGTGTTGACATTGAATTTTTGGCCAAACAAACACCGGGCTTCAGTGGTGCCGACATTGCCAATATTTGTAACGAAGCCGCTTTAATTGCTGCACGTTCTAACAAAAAAACAGTGCAACGTCAGGATTTTTTAGATGCAGTAGATCGTATTATTGCAGGTTTAGAAAAGAAAAACAAAATCATCACGCCACAAGAAAAAAGAGTGATTGCCTTCCACGAAGCCGGTCACGCGACTGTGAGTTGGATGCTTGAACACGCGAGTCCTTTGGTTAAAGTAACCATCGTGCCTAGAGGTAAATCATTGGGTGCTGCTTGGTACTTACCTGAAGAAAGACAAATTACAACAGCTGATCAAATTATGGATGAAATGTGTGCCGCTTTGGGCGGAAGAGCAGCTGAAGACATCATATTTGGTAAAGTGAGCACCGGCGCCTTGAGTGATTTGGAAAAAATCACCAAACAAGCCTTCGCAAGTATTGTGTATTATGGCTTGAATGAAAAAATTGGTAATATTTCTTACTACGACAGTTCAGGACAAAGTGAATACACCTTTAGCAAGCCTTACAGTGAAAGCACAGCCAAAACAATTGATGAAGAAGTAAAGAAAATCATTGATATTGCGTATGCTAAAACCAAGCAAATCTTAAATGTGAACAAAGAAAAGCTAACTGTATTGGCTGAAAAATTACTTGAAAAGGAAGTTATTTTTAAAGAAGATCTCGAGGAAATTTTCGGCAAAAGACCATTTGAAAAATACGAAGAACAATTTCGGCCTTCGATAGCCGCAGCGCCAAGCAACGGCACAGAAAACATCGCCTAATTAGAAAAGCCCGATTTATTCGGGCTTTTTTATTTCCCCTTTTTTACTTTTTTAGGCCAATTACATACAAACAAGCGCTGGCCCATTCTAAAACCAATTTTTAAGGGGTGTAAGTAAATACAAAAGGCTTACAAAAACAATTATCCAAAACCTCTAAAATCAGCCTGCAAGAACATTTTCAGGCGTTTTTTTGATTTGAGCTTCAAATTCTTACACCAATTTCATGGAAATCTTACATCTGTAATGATTGTTTTCTTATAAAGTAGTTCTGCGCCCATCAATGGCGGACCTTTACATCAGAAATCAAGACCATGAAAAACATTCACAAATATTCGAAAAGCCTCCTCATCCTGGTGGCTATTGCGCTTTTAAGTGTTCAAAGCATGCAAGCACAAAAAAAATGGAAAGATTACTTGATTTCAGGTTCAGCCATGTTTGTTTCGGGTATGTTGGATGGTACCATCGAATCAATCAGTTACCACTATGAAAACGGCTTTAAACAACGTTTTCCAAATGCAAATGATAAATTCTGGAATCCGGCTGTTAGTTGGAAAAACAAATATTACAACAACGAGCCACAAATGGGTCCAAAATTTTTAGGCAGCACCACCATTTTTGCCTGTACCACCGATGCATATCACCTTTTAAGAACCACCAAACGCAGCATCGACGGTGTGACTTTGGTTTATTACATGAACAAAGAATGTAAATCAAATAAAACCTTTCAAAAAAGATGGAAAAGTGAAGTGAAAGATTTCTTAATCCTTACTGCTATTCGTTGTGCCGGTTTTCACTTAACTTATTCTTTAGCATTTAGACGTCAACCCGGTATTTAATTGCACTAAAAATTGATCTTATGGAAAAGCACTCAGAACACCATTTACAATTTGACTTTGAAGACTATTCAGACTTCTGTAACAAATCAAAAGACGAGCAAATTCATGAACTTTTAGCACAAGCCATTCATCTCGACACAATGTTGGACAATAGTTATAAGACCTTGTTGTTTTTCTTACGCGGTTTTTTTGTAGAAGTATGCATTTCATCTACAGCAGAAAGAATCATTGATATTCTGCCCATTAAGGATGGTTATAAAATTGACCAATATTTGTTTCAAATTCAAAATCAATTTCCTTCCAATCCGGTTTTATCGTAGCCTATAAAAGCGCCAATTCACTTCAGGAAAATTCGTTTAATTGTTTTAAAAATAATATTCATGTCGGACCAAAAGCCCATGTTTTGAATGTACAATTGATTTAATTTTAATTTGGCCGGCATTATTTTTTGAATGTAAGTATCTTCCGGATCGCTTGATTTAGCAAGTAAATCATTTTCTTCAAAATAAAGCAAAGAGGCGTAATCAGTAATTCCGGGTTTCACCATGAGTACTTTTTTTTGTTCATCGGTATACAAATCAGTGTATTTTTTTACTTCAGGTCTAGGACCAACCAAACTCATGTCGCCAATCAACACATTGATTAATTGTGGCAATTCATCTAATTTATACTTCCTTAAATAATAACCGATTTGGGTGATGCGCGGGTCGCGGCCGCCAACGGTGAGTAAACCCAATTGATCGGCATTTGGTTTCATGGTTCTGAACTTGTATAATTTAAATTCGAAACCACCCTTGCCTACGCGCTTTTGCAAATAAAAAATACCGCCCTTTGAACTAAAAAGAATGAGCAATGCAAAAATTAAAAAAAACGGCAAGAGTATACATAAACCAATGAGTGAAAATATGACATCAAACAAACGTTTCATCCCAATACTTTAGAAATAGCAGTATTTACAGCATTTACAACCGTTTGAATATTGTCATCACTTAAATCGTAATAAACAGGCAATGAAATTTCGCGGCTAAAATTATCGTAGGTTACAGGATAATGTTGCATTGAATAACCCAAGTTTTTATAAAAGGTCATGGCAGGAACCGGAATAAAATGCACGTTAACACTAACATTCATATTAAAAATTTCGTGCATGATGGCATCGCGTTGTTGTTCATTTATGCCTTTGATGCGCATCGGATAAAGGTGGTAACAACTGGTTTTATCGGCCGTTTCAAAAACCGGACAAAGGATGAGTTTATTTTGCGATAACAATCGATTATAGGTATCTACAATGTGTTTACGTTTCAGCAGGGTGTCGTTATCGTAACGCGCCAATTCAATTAAACCAATGGCCGCCGAAAGATCGGTCATATTGCATTTATAACCCGCTTCAACAATGTCGTATCGCCAATTGCCCTTTTGTGTTTTTGCCAAGGCGTCTTTGTTTTGGCCGTGTAAACTTTTAATACATAATAAATCGTAAATGCTTTTATTGTCGAATGGTGCCGGCAAATTTAGCGCTATGGCGCCACCTTCGGCCGTGGTAAGATTTTTTACGGCATGAAAAGAAAACACACTCACATCGGTTAAAGCGCCGGCCTTTTTGTCTTGGTAAGAAGCACCAAAAGAATGTGCCGAATCGCTCAACACCAAAATTCGGTTCAATAATTTTTGATTGTCGTTTTCAGAAACAAATAAGGATTGTTTTGATTTTACAAGGGCATTTAATTCGTTGTAATCGCAAGGCATACCGCCAAAATCAACAGGCATAATTACCTTGGTATTTTTGGTAATGGCCTTGCCGATGTTTGAAACATTGATGTTAAAATCATGTTGGTTTACGTCGACAAAAACAGGTTTAGCACCACAGTGAATCACCACATTGGCGGTTGCAGAATAAGTATAAGCAGGTAAAATTACCTCATCACCTTCTTTCAATCCAAACCAACGCAACATGAGTTCAAGGCCGGCTGTTGCTGAGTTCAAGCATAGCACATTGGGCACTGCGCAATATTCGGCAATCTTTTTTTCGAATGATTTGGTTCTTGGTCCGGTGGTAATCCAACCACTTTTAAGTGTGGCCACCACTTCATTGCAAATTAAATCGTCGATGCGTGGCGGAGAAAAAGGAATCATAAAATAATTATTTAAAATTTACTTGTGTTGCGCCGTAGCCATATTCTTTGTAAGAGCCATCGTGGTATGTTAAGTTAGGATGTTCTTTTAAAATTTGAATGATTTCTTGTTTTAAACGACCATTGCCAACCCCATGGATAAAAATAATTTTTTTGAGATTGTTCAATAAGGCTTCATCAATTTCTTTTTCAACCGTTTCGAGTTGAATGTGCAACATTTCTATGCTGCTTAAGTGACCAGGGTTTTCAACCAATTCTTCAATGTGTAAATCCACCTCTTTTTCTAAACTTTGCGCGGCTTTTTTGGCGGATTTAGAAATCTTTGCCTGGTTCTTGAACTCCTTGATGAACTTTTGATGTTCCAACAAAGCTTCATTGTCGATACCGCCATCTACTTTTTCAATCTTTGCGAAATCATCCTTTAAAATAAAAGCGTACACCGGGTGTTTAAATTCGATGTGTTCAATGGGCATGGATTGATGCAGAATTTTTTTGGTGATATGCATCACTTCCGAAACCGGACTTTGGGTTTTATAAAAATTATTTTTGAAAAAAACGCCATCCAGTTTGTGAAAAAAATACTCGTTGAAAAAGTTAATTTTCACTTGTTTTAAAAGCACTTTTTGATAGGCGCCGGCTTCGCCGTGTTTAATGGATTGATAATGCTCTTCATCCTTGATAGAGTATGTAAACAAAATGTTATAAGAGGAGGCATTAAATAAATAGATCCGGTATTCATTCACCAAATCGAGGAGTTCGTGATCGGGTTCAATCACAAAATAAAGGCAATCACTGAGATAGGCATCCTCTTCAATTTCGATGTTCTCGGCATCTTTGTTTAAAATTAATTCGGTGTGCACCGGCACCAGTTGACTCAACAGAAATGGAATTTCGAAACCATCGTTCATTTCAACGTAAACCGATTTAGCATCTTTGATGCGTGAAACGACCCCTTCTCCTACTTCATTCAAAAATTTAACCTTATCGCCTATTCGTATTTTCATTGTAATTCCATTGTGTACGCACCGCTTTTTCGGACATCGTAAAATGCAATGCCAAATTTACGACATAAATACACAGTTTTATGAATAATCTCAAGGCGATTCGATGCATCGACCACCACAAGCTTTAACTTTTTAAATTGTGAGAATAACGTAGGATTTAAACAAAAATTATTGGCTACCAATAAATGGGTGACATTACTTTTATCGCAGATGGGCATACGATTAGGCGTGTTTAGAATCACCATTTTTTGTTGCTTAAGATCCAAGAAATTAAAATTTCGGTGGCACTTCATGGCATAATTAAAAGTTACAAAATGATTGCTTAAACTATATTGAAAACCAAGACTGTCGGTGTTGTTATACAGTGCAAGGTTTCTGTTTTTAAGCAAGACGCTACTTTTACCTTTAACACAGTACACAGTAAGTGTTTTGCTCAATTTACTTTTGGAGGAATCATACAAATTATAGCATTGCCAGGTAATTAAAAGAATAAAGGCAAGGGCAATGCCAATAAAGTTTTTTCGCATTAGAAAAAAATAAAGCAAGAGTGTGAGACAAGTTAAAGACAAAGCATCTATGGCATTAAAATGGATGTAGTTGATGTAGCTAAATTTTCCTTCACTAAAAAACCCTATAAACACAAGCATCAGCTTTACCAAGGCATTGATGATTAAATCAACAAAGGCGATTTTAAACACCAATAAAAACGACAATAAAAGTACCACAAACGATAAGGGCACTACTACCAGATTGCAAAGTACAAACCATGTTGGAAACTGATTAAAATAATACAAAGTAATTGGCAAGGTGCTGATGGTGGCGGCAATTGAAACAATGCTGCTTTCAAAACAATACTTTAAGAAAGTGTTTTTTATTTGCCAGGATTTAAGCATGTTTGGTGCAAAAACCAAAATACCCAACATGGCTGCATAACTCAATAAAAATCCAACATCAAAAACAAAATCAACATTATAAAACAAGAGGATAAAAGCCGAAAACAACAATATATTCACATTCAACAAATCGCTTTGCCGCTTGATTAGTTTGGCCAAACCTAAAAAATTAAACATGAGTACAGCCCTTAAAACTGGTGCTGAAAAGCCCGTTATCAGTGCAAAGAGCCATAACAGAGCGGTGATTAACACATACCGAAAAATTTTAAAACGGTTATGCGGATCAAATACATTGAATATAAAATTGAGCAGTAAATATATTAAGCCGGTGTGCAATCCTGACACAGACAGCACATGTAAGGTACCTGAATGTGAAAAGGCATTCATCACCGCTTTATCAATGTCATCATCATAACCTGTTAACAAAGCCGAGCAAATGGCTGCGGCATTTTCACTCAAGCTTGCCTGATGAATGATATCCAATAATTGTTGTTTGAATTTTAATCCCATCAGCTGTATGCCGGGACCCAAAACCAGTGGATGTTGAAACAATTGGTAATTTTTAGAATCAATAAATGCCGTGTAATACATGTGTTTGTGCTTCAGGTATTGGGCATAATCAAATTCGCCCGGATTCTTCGGTGACTGTGGCATGATTAATCGTGTATTCATCAAATAAAACTGTCCGGGTAAAAATTTACGAGGCCATTGATCCTTTTTAAAATAAGCGATGATTTCGGTTTTAAAAGGCACGAGTTGATGCTTCATCAATACATGTGTAATTTGTATGGGGCATTTTACAAATTTTTCTTTGTTGGTAGGTATTTCAGAAACAAAGCCCACATAAGTTTGCTTTAATGTGGGATCAAATAAAAGCGGCTTTAACTGTAGTTGCCTATTGTTGTTAATTTGCAAAACAAGCAATTGCGCAAGCACTAAGAAAAACAAATCCAATAACACAATTTCAAAAAACTTTTTTTTCCAAACAAAAAGAAAAAAGCAAAGTAAACACAAAACTAATGCCTCAAAACCGAGCAAATACAACACATTCAGGCAAGGTTGATAAACCTGCGCCAGTATAATTCCGCCGATAAATGGCAAGCATATTCTTAAAAATGGAATGGGTTTCATTTAAGAATTTGTTGTAAAAATATAAAAAAAAATCCCGATTGAATTTCTCAATCGGGATTTTTAGCAACCTTTAAAAGGATTAATTAATCACTAATTTTTTGGTCATTGTAGCACCATTCACATTTAGGTTTACAATGTAAATTCCTTTTGCCAAATGCGCATTTTTATTCAATGTGATATTTTGTTCGCCCGGTTTTAAGTTAGATTGAATTAAGGTTTCGATTTCCTTGCCCAAAACATCACAAATCACCAATTTTACCGATGCTTCATCACTCAAAGTAAAGCGAATGTTGGCCTCGTTTTGTGTTGGGTTTGGATACATGCTGAAAGCATATTTTTTGGTTAATTCATTGATTCCAACGGGCTGTCCAAACAAATTAATGGCATCAATAAAAATATTATTGCCATGGCCCGGTGCTGATTCCAAAAATGAGAATCTCAATTTCACATTTGGTGAAGTAATAAAATCACTGGTCCATGCCGGGTAATTACCAATATTCCAAATTCTCCAATCGCTTGGAAATTGAGGGTACCAAGGCATGGTGGTGATGCCGCCTGAATTTTGACGTAATTGTGTTGCAGGAATATTGGCAATGTTTTTCCATGTGCCACCACAATCATTTGAACCATCAATGATCAATTGATCAGTGTATGATGTACTTGCTTGTGCATACGAAACGGCTAGGGTAAATGACTTGTCTGCATTGTTTAAAACATCAATAATTGGCGTTTCAAGAATGTCGATTTGATTGGCAAAAGTGGTTGCACCATCAATATAAAACGATTGAAAACCATCATAAGCAGCTAAATCAGTTTGTTTCCATTTCGCTGAATTGGCGTTTTGATTAATTACATTCCATCCTGTAGGAATGGTGTCGTTTTCAAAACTTTCGGTCATTGGTAGGGTGATGGCAGGACTACCATCGCGCACAAGCACTTGGCGTACTTTGGTACTTGTACCTTGGCTATTGCTTACCGTTAATGAAACGTTAGAGGTACCAATGGTGTTAAAGATAATGCTGGTATTCGGTGTATTTGGTGAGGCAACAGTAGCGCCTGAACCGGCCGACCAGTTATAACTTGTGATGGTTCCATTGTATGAAAAATCTTTCATGTTCAAACTTCCGCCTGAACAAACAGTGTAACCTGTGGTGGAAATAAAATTCGCGGTAGGCGCACAAATACCTGTACCGGCAACATCGGTGGCAATTAAATTACTTGTTGACCATAAATTATTTCTACCAACGGCCGAGCTGTTTAAAGTAGCAATAATGTTGGTGGTTTGACCATCGGTAAAGTTTTTAGGACAGCTTGAATAATCCATGATGTTTTCCACATTGGCCATACCGGCACTGTACCAGGTTGTGTTTGAAGTGGCACATGAATTACCGCTTAAGCTGGTAGGACAAGTGCTGAAATAACCTTTTGTTGGCGGTGTATCGCTAATACCATCGTCGCCACAGCTGATGCCGGGATTATTGGTATTCCCAAAAGTATGGGCCAAACTAAACCAATGACCAAATTCATGGGCAATACTTCTTGCATTGGTGCCTGTCATGGCGCCATAAGCAAATACCACCGCATCTTGATTGGCGCCTAAACCCCAAGTACCTGGTAAATAGGTGTAACCTTCAACCACACCAACCTGACCGGGTGCTGCCACAATTTGTTTCACCACTATTACGTTCAAATATTTGGTTGGGTTCCAAGTTAAACCGTTAAATAAATAACTGGCTGAATTGGTAGGATTTCTATCCCAATCAGTTCGCGTGTCGTAAATGTGCTCAATGCCGGTGGTGCAGTTACCGTTAGGATCTTTGTGCGCCAAAACAAAACGAATGCCGGTATCGTGGTAAATGGCTTTAAATGGCGCTGCAATGCTTGCAGTATCGCTGCCTGCACGGGCGTACATTTTATTAATTTCGGCCAAAGCGGTGATACATTGTGAATCAGGAATGTTTTCAGGACCACCTACGTGAAGCACATGAAACACAACAGGAATGGTGTATGTATTGATGGCTGTTTTGGCTTTGTTGGATTGTAAATTGTCTCTTAAAGCATTGATTTCTGCTTGAACTTTGTCGAATCGTATTTTTGCTAGGGCATCTTCCTTAAAATGCGCCTCCATGGCATTGTATGTATCGCAAGGCATGAGTCGGTTTTCTTGAGCAGTTAATCCCAACGTTGACAATACAGCCAAGCTTAGAACGATTTTTTGTAACTGTTTTTTCATTTTTGTTATTTGATAATTATTTATTTGGTTTGATATTATTTACTTGATTTAAGGCCATCATGTCCTTCATGGTTTTTTGCATTCCATCAACACTGCCATCTAAAAAGATGACATTTCCTTTTCCGTCTTGCGCGAAATTTTTAACGGCTTCGGTCCACATACTAAAAAGAATTAATGAGGCATCCAAATTGGCTTCCTCCATTTCTTTTGCGGCACCGGCCATTCCCTTGGCTACTTCTTGGCGGAACAAAGCGATGCCCTGCCCTTTTAGTTGTGATGCTTCTTTTTCGGCTTGTGCCGAAATTTTGATAAAGTTACCCTCGGCTTCAGCAGCTTTGGTACGTGTAATGAGTAAAGCTTGACCTTCGTTTTCGGCAGCCGATTTTAAATTATTACTGGCAACAACTTTGGCCATAGAGCGCATCACTTCTTCATCGAAAGTAATGTCGTTAAGTTGTAAATCAATGAGGTGATAACCCCACTCTTCAAGGGTTCTATCCAATTGATCTTTTACGGCTTCAACAATTTCGCGGCGAAGAATTAAAACCTCGGCTTGTTTTTTGGTGGCCACAAATGCCCTTACCGAACCTTCGATGGAGCGCACCAAGGCTTGCATAAAATTCTTTTCATCGATGAATTTAAAAGCCACATTTTTAATGGTTTCTTCATCGCTGTTAATCACCGAATATAGCAACATGGCCGTAAAGTTAACGTTCGCTTGATCAATGGTAACTGCCTGAAATCCAAGTTCAACACTGCGATTTTGTACCGATATTTTTTTAAATATGACTTCAATAAAAGGAATGCGAAAATTTAATCCCGGACGTAAAATGCGGTTAAACTTGCCGAAAACAGTGGTAATGGCAATGGTACCTTGTTGAACGCTCACAAAGGAGAGAATGGCCAAAACAAGCAATACGACTAAAATTATCATTCCAATTGGCATATACGGTTATATTTGTATAAAGATATTTAATTAAACCCTTAGTTCAAAAGACTTTTAAAAAATGAGGCAAAAGTTTTATAAATGGTTGGTTTTAGCAATTATCTTTTGTTGCAAACTAAATATTTGGTCACAAGAATACAGCAATGATTCGGTAGCCAAACACTTACAACTTTATTTAAAAGGCTGCAAATTAATCGATTCAACAAAATACAAAGAAGCCGTACACACCTTTAAAGCAGCCATCAAAGAAAAATCAGATTTTTGGGAAGCTTACAATAAAATGGCCTACGCCAAAATAAAAATGGAAGATTATAAAGGGGCTGACAAAGACTTGTTAAAGGCCGACAAAATTGCCCCTCTAAATTATGAAACCGATAAATTAAGGGGCATTAATTATTTTTTGAACCACCAGTATAAAGAGTGTAAGGAGATGCTTGACACGGCTGTTTTTTTATGTTTGGAAGACAAACTGGAAGATGCTGAATTGTTTTATTACCGGGCAAAACTCATGTTTATTGGCAAAAGTTACAAAACAGCCCTTGAGGCCTGTGAAGTGGCGCTAGAATGGAGACCACGCTACGTAGATGTGGTAAAACTAAAAGCAGACATCCGTTTTGCAAAGAAAGAATACAATTATGCCATAAAGGAATTAAACGATGCCATTGCCCTGATGCCCAAAAACAAAATCGATTTTGAATCCTATAAACTACGCGCCAAAAGCAAATTTGAAGTGGGTGATTTTAAAGGCGCCGTAAAAGATTGGAACACTTATATCGACACCATTCCGCCGCAAGAAGAAGACTATATTTCACGCGCTGCGGCGAAAATAAACGCCAACGACAACAGCGGGGCCATTGTTGATTTAGATGCTGCCATTAAAATAAACAACAAAAATCCGGTGAGTTACTGTTACCGCGGAACAGCCAAAGGCGGCACAAAAAGTTATGAGGCCGCCTTAAAAGATTTGGATTATGCCATTAAACTAAAATTTGATTATGCCAGTGCTTATGTAAACAGAGCGGCCATTAAAATGGCGGTGCGAGATAAACGCGGGGCTTGCAGCGACCTTGAAAAAGCAGACGGTTTGGGCAGTGAGCTGGCTTTAAAACTGCTTCAACAATACTGTAAGTAATGTGATTTGACTAATTTAATTTGGCGGGTACAATTAATTCGAAACGGGGAATTTCGGCTTTAAACTCAGTATTATCAATCAGTTTAACCATGGTGTAATAACCCTCCATGTAACCAATTTCAGACAATAAATTACAACCACTGTTGTAGGTAAAAGTTTCACCGGGCAGTAGTTCAGGGGTTTCTCCAACAACACCTTCACCTTCAACCACGCGCTTTTCGCCGTTGCTGTCAAAAATATCCCAATGGCGCTTTAACAACTTAACAGCAAATTCACTGTTGTTTTGAATGCTAATGTAATACACAAAAAAATAATGGCTTTCCTTAGGCACACTGTGCTTAGGGTAGTATTCACACCTTACCGAAACTTCAATTTTATGCGTGCTAATTTTTACCATGAGTTGTAATGAATAGGCTCCTTACTTGCAATGCTTAACTTTTCATTCCCTCCGTTTTCAATAACAAATTGTATTGCTTTTCGTAAAGCGGAAGTATTTTCTCGATGTCAAATTTTTTGGCTTGGTTAAAGGCTTGTTGGCTAAATAATTCGTGTTTCTTTTTATCCTTCAATAAAATTAAGGCATTTGCCGACATCTCATCAATATCGCCCACTTTACTTAAAAAACCGGTTTTGCCTTCAATGTTTACTTCAGGCAAACCACCACTGTTGGTGCTGATAACAGGCACCTTCATGGCCATGGCTTCCAAAGCCGACAAACCAAAACTCTCGGTTTCTGAAGGCAAAATAAACAAATCGGCAATGCTTAAAATTTCTTTTGGATCAACCACCCTACCCATCATCAGCACATCGTGTTGAAGATTCAACTGGCGGATGAGTTGCTCAATATTTACTTTTTCGGGACCATCGCCCACCAAAATTAATTTACAGGCTTGTTGTTTTTTCACTTCATTAAATACATGCACCACATCTTGCACACGCTTTACTTTTCTGAAGTTACTGATGTGCACCATCACCTTTTCGCCATGACTGGCGTATTTGCGTTTTAAACAAGGATCATACTTTACATCATAATCCTTTACATTGATAAAGTTAGGAATGACAGAAATCTTGTTATCAATTTTAAATGTTTTGAGTGTTTCTTTTTTTAAACTTTCAGATACAGAAGTAATTGCATTGCTGTTGTTTAACGAAAAACGAATCACGGGTTCAAAAGCCGGGTCTCGGCCAACCAAAGTGATATCAGTACCATGCAAGGTGGTTACATAAGGCAACCATATTTTTTTCGACAATAAAATTTGCTGCGCAGTATACGCCACCGAAGCGTGCGGAATGGCATAATGCACATGTAATACATCTAACTGTTCGTAAATGGCGACATCCACAATTTTACTGGCCAACACACTTTCATATGGTTGGTAATCGAACAAGGGATAATCGTTCACATTAAACTCGTGGTAAAACAAATTCTCATTAAAAATATTTAAACGAAAAGGCTGTGAATACGACATAAAATGCACCTTATGGCCTTTATTTGCCAGTGCAATACCAAGTTCTGTGGCCACTACCCCGCTTCCACCATAGGTTGGGAAGCAAACCATTCCAATGTTCATACCCTACAAATTTACTAATAATAAAAGGGAACTGTGTTAAGTAAACCTAACAGAAATAAGACGAAAAAGTTCAATTAAAGCAAATTAAAGACAAGAACTTAGAATCATTCCTTAACTTTGCAGCTTGAGCTACAAATTACATAGTTTAAACGCTGAACAAACAAGTGCATTGGCCAAAGGCGAAGTACTGCCTTTGATGGAAGAATTTTACACCATTCAAGGCGAAGGTTTTAACACCGGCAAAGCGGCCTATTTTATTCGCATTGGCGGCTGTGATGTTGGTTGCCACTGGTGCGATGTAAAAGAAAGTTGGGATGCCAACGTACATCCATTAACCAAGGTGGATCAAATTATTAAAAACCTTCAAAATTACCAAGCTAAAAGTGTGGTGGTAACCGGCGGTGAGCCACTCATGTACAATTTAAACAGCATTACCCGCCTTTTAAAAGAACAAAACATTGAAACCTTTATCGAAACTTCGGGCGCTTATCCTTTAAGCGGCACATGGGACTGGATTTGTTTATCGGCCAAAAAAACCATGAAACCTTTGGATGAAATTTATTCGAAAGCCAACGAATTAAAGGTAATTGTTTACAATCAAAACGATTTTAAATGGGCTGAAGAACAAGCACAAAAAGTGGGACCTAATTGCTATTTATACCTACAACCCGAGTGGAGCAAACGCAACGAATTGTTGCCACACATTATTGCGTATGTGAAACAACATCCTAAATGGATGATTAGTTTGCAGACACACAAATACATCAATATTCCTTAGATTTTTTTCTGCATTTTTTATTTTTATTTGGGCGCACCCTATAATTAGAAAAAACCCATAAACACTTCTTAATTTTTTTTGAAATTAATTACTTTTTAGGCGCTCCCCATGAAGTAAAAAAAACTGAAAAATTATCGTATGTCTTTTTACATTATTATTTATTTTATTTGGGCGCCTTAACGGGCTGCTGCGGGCTACGCTATCGCTTCGGCTTTTTGCCGCTATAGATGCAGGCGGCAAAAGAGCTACCCCTTCGCATCCCTGGCGCAGAATCTCAATCATGCCGCTCCTTCACAAGTGCAGAATTCTGTGGATACCAGATTTTAAATATTGTATCAATGATCAATGTTTTAAATCATTGTTGTCCGGAATAAATTATGCCATACTGTTTTTTCATGCAATCTGCAAGAGTTTCAGGCTGATAATCTGTTTGTGGGCTTAATTTAGAAAAGTACACAGTAGAACTTCCACTTAGAAATCGGTATAAGATCTCACCCGTTTGACTAATTGATTTCTTACTTTCTTTTTTCTTGATAACGGCAAATGTGCTTGGCACATTTGAGCGAGGTTGAGCGTTGGACAAAAAATCAAGGCAATACGATTTTCTTTGCATTTTTAGTTTTTCAGCAAAAAAAATTTTCTTCTTACTTTTTTCTTAGTCAACGGCAAATGTGCCTTAGTACATTTGAGCGAGCTTGTGCGCAGAGCAAAAAGACAAGGCGATTCTCCACCCGCTCTTGAATTTTCATAGAAAAATTCTTTCTTTTCTTTTGCCTCTTAAGTAACTAATTTTTTAATACTTGATTAACAGTAATTTACAAAATCAAATTTTGTTTTAATTGAAATCAATTTTTCTCTTACTTTTTTCTT
>CANGGP010000014.1 GCA_947453445.1 Sphingobacteriaceae bacterium | reverse complement strand
GTCATACTTGCACTTGCATTCGCACAAATGGCAGAGCTGCTTGAAGTAGCTGGTAAAGTTGGATTGGTGTTTACAATGACAGCAACAGTTTTGCTATTCACACAACCGTTGGCATCGGTGCCATTTACAGTGTAAGTGGTATTGGCGGCAGGACTAACGTTTACCGAATTACCGCTTAATGAACCAGGCATCCAAGTATAAGTTGAAGCACCGCTTACATTTAAACCAACAGATGCACTTTGACAGATAGCCGATGAGGTTGAACCGGCAGTTAAAGTAGGGAGAGCATTTACAGTTAATGTAAACACACTTGAAGTACCGCAACCATTGGCATCAATACCGGTTAAAGTATAAGCAGTGGTAACAGTTGGACTGAGGCTAACTGCATTTCCACTTAAAGCACCCGGATTCCAAGTATAATTTTGAGCACCCGAGGCATTTACACTCGCGCTTGCATTGATACAAATTGCAGATGAGGAAGCTGTGCTGGTTAATACCGGATTTGCTTGAACAATTAATGATAAAGTTTTGCTATCGGTACAACCAACCGCATCGGTACCGGTAACTGAATAAACAGTGGTTATTGATGGACTCACTGAAACAACAGTAGCATTGGATGCCACTGGACTCCAAGTGTAACTTGATGCACCACTTACGGTTAAACTGGTTTGTGATCCGGCACAAATTGATGAAGATAATGCAGAGACGCTAACACTCGGTGAACTATTCACAGTTGCAGTTACAGCCGAACGGGTTGAAGTACATCCGGCATTGGTTACATCCACATAAAACACAGTGGTTACGCTCAACGAAGGACTATAAACATTTCCAACAGACAGCGCTGATCCACCTAATGAAGCGGCATACCAGCCTACAGAACCTGCCGATGGAATAGCACTTATACTAACGGTACCCGGATTACATCTTGCAACCGAATTAAGGGTAGTTAAAGAAGGGGTAGGATTTACTGTAATGGTAAATACTTGCACCGATGAACTGTTTACACCACCATATAAGGTACCGCCATCATCTTGTAAAACCAAAGAAACAGTAGCCACACCATTGCTGTTGTTGGCAGAGTTGAATGACAAATTACCTGAGGCATCAACGGTTGGTTGTGCCGAGAAAAGTAAATTGTTACTGTTTAAAACAGTAAAAGTTACAGTCTGCGAAGATTCATTGGCCGGTCCGGTTGAAATATTGCTTGCCCAATTATTGATAATTTGAACACCACTATTTTCACATACAGTTTGATTACTGCCTTTGGTGAAGCTCGGGGCATCATTTACGGGCTGAACATTTAAGGTGATGGTGGCGGTATTCGACACCAATGGATCAAAATCGCTTACACTGTAAGTCATACTTACAGTTCCATTAAAATTGGCAGAAGGTGAAAAGGTGATATATCCTGGCATTAAAGTAGTGCTGGTGATGGCCCATGTACCAGAAGCTGTAGACAAAGGACTTAAAAGCACTAAGGATGCGCCATCTATTCCGTTATCATCAGTATCGTTCGAGGTAACATCAAAATTAACAGGTGTATCTTCATTGGTATAAATGGTATCATTCACCGCAATGGGATTACCCAATGGCAATACCACCACAGTAATGGTAGCATTGTTTGAAGTTGCACCTGAATTATCTTTTACAGTATAACGAATTGGAGTAAGGGTTCCGGTATTAGTGGCAAAGGTGTAAAAGAAAGTTACATTACCGATGTTATCTACAGTATAAGAACCTTCACCGCTTACTGAATAGGTGGTTTGAGTACCTGAAGTCATCGGATCCAAATCAACGGTTGTTGAATCAACATTGCCATCGATATCAATATCGTTTGAAGTCACATTAAAAATAACCGAACCGGTAGTGGTAGCAGCTGAAGTATAAGCCACATCATTAATGGCTTGTGGCGCATCATTTACCGGAATTACCACAATGTTAATCAAGGCTGAATCAGAAACAGCACCCAAATTATCTTTAATTACATAACCTTTAGGGGTTACAGTACCATTAAAATTTAAAGCCGGGGTAAAAGTTACGTTACCCAAATTATCAGCACTGAATTGACCTTGGCCCGAAATGGTATAGGTGGTTTGACGACCTGAAGTATTTAAATCCAAATCAAGAGAAGTTAAATCGATGGTGCCATCAGTGTCATAGTCATTGGCTACAGCACTAAAAGTAATTGGAGTATCTTCATTGGTGCTTATAATATCATCGGTTACCATTGGTGGTTGATTCACCCAATTAACAGTAACTGTTATTTGCGCCAAATTTGAAGTTAAGTTTAAATTGTCTTTTACAGTATAACTGGTAGTTACCACACCAAAGTAGTTCCAAAGCGGTGCAAAGGTTACATTGCCCATGTTATCTACATAAAACTGGCCTTTGTTAGGCACCATAATTGATTGTTGGTAGCCCGGAGTGATTGGATCAAAATCAACATGACTTACATTGATTGAACCATCATCGTAATCGTTGTTGGTGATATTAAAAGTTACAGGCACATTTTCATTGGTGGTTGTGAAATCATTCACAGCAACTGGCGCTCCGTAAGGTATAACGGTTACCAGAATAGTGGCATTATTTGAAGTTAACGACAAACTATTGGCAACGTTGTATAAAATAGGGCTGGTATTTCCGTAAAAATTTGATGCAGGAGTAAAAGTTACAATACCTGTATTATTCACTGAATAGGTACCTTCACCAAAAACACTAAAAGTGGTTTGACGACCTGCAGTGAGTGGATCTAAATCAACCGATGCCGGACTAATGGTGCCGTCAACATTGATATCGTTGGTTAACACATTAAATGAAACAACAGTATTTTGATTGGTTGAAAAAAGATCATTTACAGCAACAGGTGCTACATTCACATGTAATACATTCACAGTCATTGTACCTGCTACAATTCCCGAAGCGGCATCATTTACTTTAAAAGTAAAAGTTGTATATGGCGATGCAAACTGATTGTAAACCGGAGAAAAACTTAAAGCAGAAATACTATTTGACGGAATGGTTAAACTTAAAGTAGCAGCAGAACCATTATAATATAAAGTACCGGTGGCAGGTAAACTTGCAATGGTAATACCACTCATGATATTATTTTCAACATCCGAATAATTAAAATTAGACGGTGCAAAAGTGTAAGAAATGTTTTGACTGGTTGTAACAACACTTGCTAAACCAACCGGCGGATCATTTACAGGAGTAACAGTAACCTGAATAGTTCCTGCATTTGACACCAAGTTGTCATTATCCCTAACCGAATAAGTTACACTGGCCAAACCGTTAAAATTTAAACTGGGGGTATAGTTCACAACCCCATTTGCACCTGCACTCCAAGTACCATTGCTTGAAGTAGTGGTTAAAGTAACAGTGTTAACTGAAATGGTACCGTCAATATCATTATCATTGGTGGTTACAGTTAAGCTTACCGGAGTATCTTCATTGGTAATGGTTCCATCATTAGAAGCAACCGGAGGAGTTAATATTTTTAAACCAAAGTTTACGTTGGTCTCGTTGTTTGTATTAAAAGAACTTACACCTACTCTACCATTGGCTGATCCATCGTTACCGGTTAATGAATTGGCAACGTTATTGTTAATTTCTCCATTGTATGAACAACCACTCGGTAAAACAGTTGAAGGACTGGTACCAGAAGTATAATTTACTGAACTTAAAGTTAAGCTATAATTTTTACCACCGAGAACATTTGTAAAAACATAAGCACCGTTGGCACTTACACTGGTAGTAGCCACAAACAATGAATTTGATGTATTCACCAAAGTCACATACAACTGGGTACCGTTTACTGAACCAATCCCTGTACCATCCACTTTTTGTGGTGCGGTTGATCCATTAATATCCCAATATACATTTCCCATAATTGATAAACTTGAATTAAGGCAATCGGTTACCGGAACATTTAAAGTGGTAGGTGCACCATTCACGCAACCGTTAGAAGGAGTTACCAAAATGGCATAGTTACCCGATTGTCCGGCACCATTAAAATCTACTACAACAGATGCAGTACCTTGTCCGGATACTATCGAAGCACCGGTTGGCGGAGTCCAGGCATAAGAAGTAACATTCGAATAGCCACTAACTGAGAAGCCTGCATTGTTTACATTATCACAATATGCATTACTGCCAACATGATAATCTATAATCATTGATGCAAAATCAACATAAGCAATGGCATTATTTGAATTACCGTTCACACGTACCCTGATGCCAAAACTTGGCGAATTCACTACCGAAGGTGTTAAGGTAGCACCCCATAAATCAGTACTGGTGCCATAAGTATAAGTAGTTGCAGTTGTTGGCCAATTGCCTGAAATAGTTTTTGAATTACCTTGGCTGTTATTGCCGTAATTTAATTGCACACGGCTGTCTGTAACAGTACCGGTTGCGTATTTACGAAGTTTCACGCGAATACCATCAATTACCGCTGCGGTTGGTATGGGCGCTGAACCAAAAAAGTTATTTAAATATAAGTACTGTGATTGATTTCCATTGCCAACGTTGCAAGATGCATAAACACTGTTGCTGGTTAAGGCAAAGGTTGGATTTGACCAGTTTGGATTTCCACTGGCAGCAGTGCCCACTAGCGGAAAACTTTCTGGAGTAGTTGCTACTGTACCACTTGGCGGATTCAATGCGGTAATGGTACCATTGCCCATTGCATTATTAATGGTGATGGTTGGATTACCCGATAAAGTTAAAGCCGAACAATTGTTTGACCCACTTACTGAAATTAAACTGTAACTGGTGGTTGCACTCGGATTCACAGTAAAGTGAGCGCCCGATACATAATTATTAATTTGTCCGACACCATTACTAATGTTTAAAGTATAAGGACCAACACCGCCGCTCATGGTTACAGCCAATTCGCTTGCACAAGGAATTGATGTAGCAGTTAACACAGCTGCAGTGGCAGCATTTTCAAATGAAATGGTTACATCATCGGTGGTACTTGGGCAAGCGCCGCTGGTTAAAGTCCAACGTAAAGTATAAGTATTGCCCGGTACACCATTAAAAGTTGTATTGGCAACATTACTGGTTGAAGCATTTGAAACACCAAAACTTCCGCCGGTACCGGTTAAGATGGTCCATAAACCTGTACTTCCCGGAGGATTATTTGCTGCTAAAGTAGTAGTGGTAACACCACAAGTAATGGTACCGGTTTGATCAGGACCTGCATTGGCAATCACCAAGTTTGCAAAAACCGGTAAAACAAAATGACAAGCAGTTCCACTGATATAAAGGTTAGCAATATAAGTGCCGGCATTTACCGCATTAACGTTGGTTAAGGTAGGATTGCGAAGCGCTGAAGTATAACTGTTCGGACCAGTCCAATAATAAGTGGCACTTGAAGAAGATGGCACACTTAATAAAATATTACCGCCTTGACAAATTGGTGAGTTAATGCTTGCTGACGGTGCTGTACAAGTTCCGGTGTTTACAGGTGATTTGGTAGTACCTGAAATAGGACAACCCTGTGAATTAAATACACCGGGATTTGAAGCGTTATTAAAAACGTTACCCGAAACATTTCCGGTACCGATAATAAAGGCAGAGTTATCAATGGTTGAATCGCAGGCCAAATAAACACAATCTGACGAAACGGTTACTTTAAATTTAAACTGGGTACTGTCGGTGCCCGATGGAGAGTTGTTAACCAAACCGCCGGAAAAGTTATTTGCACTTGCACCAATTCTTACACGCACAGTTTTAGTTGATGCAATGTATTCTGCTTGGTCATCATTTGCAGCATCGGTTTTGTTACCAATATTCGGACCATATGTAATGCGAATTGAATTCGGTACAAATTGCGCATTGCCTTCAATGGTATCGGTAATAAAAGTATTGATTGATGGATCAGAACCAATGTTTAAACCATTTACAATGTATTCTAATGTATCACCTGAATAAGCTTTAGCACTGGTTGGATGATTAAGGTTTCGTACCCGCACTGCCGAGCGCAAATCAGGTTCATACACATCAATGGCTGAGGTTACTACTTGTGTTAAATAAGTTTCACCTCCGGTGGTTTGGCGAATAGTCGCCGAAATAGCATTATTACCAATGTAGTTTTTAGACGAATTGTTTGGCGAAAAAATATTGGCATCATAACCCAAAGTGTTATTATAATTTGGATTTCTGTTTGGTGTTAAAGTACCGCTTCTTGCAATGGTACTGTTAAAAATATCAGTAGTAGGATGGATCGCATCTGATAAATTAATAAATGTGCTACCACCTTTAAATAATAATTGGTCACCGGTTAAAGATCTGTCGCCATCATACACAACCAAGCCCAATTCAAAATTTACCGGTCCCGATAACGGAGTTTGAAATCCTGAAATCGGAATATCAACTGTAGAACTGGTACCGGCACTAACATTGGCCAAACCGTCGAATACTGTTAAATTACGCATGGTTAACAAATTGTTTTTGTAAACAACAACAATGGTCCAACCACCAAATAAATTAGTACCACCAATATCAACCGCTACGTTAGCAACAGTGTAAACATCGGTTAAGCCATTGTTTTGAACAATAGAAGTGATGTCTTTAAAACAATGGTAAGTGCGGTACCCAACTGTATTATCTTTTAAATAATCAGCGGTTAAATTCATATAACTGCCACTGTTTACTTTTAATTTCACTTGTGTACGGGTGGCAAAATTTTCATCACCACTCGAACAATCGGCACCCCAATACAATCCTGCCCAAGTAATTTCACTACAGTTGGGCAAATTCAATTGGTCCGAACTCGACATCCAAGTAGTGGCATCATTGTCGATGTCAACATAACCATTTGTAAAGTTATTGTCGTAACCTGTACCCGAAGGCGGCATTTCATTTTGAACAATGTTGTTTGGCACTGCTTTTGATGCAGTATTCGAAAGATATAAAATTCCACCTTTCTGAGTCACTGTTTTCCTTACGGTAAAAGGGGTAATTACCTGCGCTATTGAATAATAACTTAGAAATAATAAAGTCCCTATTAATTTTATAGTTTTCATAATGCGAATTATTCAATGATTAAATTGGTACTGTGAATTCCTTTGGTAGTCATAACAATGGCAACATAAGTGCCACTGGTTAAACTGGTCACATCTACAGTTGCGTAATATGGATATTTGATCAATTCGATATTTGCAGAAATCAATGCTTTACCATCGAGATTAAAAATCTTTAAACGACCATCGCCTTCTTCCTGAACATTTAACGACACTTGTAATAATTTTTTATTAAACATGTGTTCAAGATTCAATACGATATCCGAATCTTTAGGCAAAACAATTTGTGCGCCGCTTTGATTTAACATTGGATTACCTGAATTACCAGATAACATACTTGCGCTGTTTGGTACAAGTGATTTTACAACAAATAATACAATGATTAATATGCTGTAAAGTAAAAAGGAACCTGCGGTTACCTTAATGCCGTTAGTTAATGCAGAAGTTTTCATAATCTTAGCTTTTAAGAAGTTAATGTTGTGGTGAACTAAATTGGCCTTACCAATATTTGATTTTACTTTCATTTCCACCACAAAGGACCGAAGAGAGAGAAGCAATAAAAAGTAGATTTCTTTTAAATTCTTACATATGTAATGTCCGATCCTAGATTTACCATCATGAATGTTTTCATGCAATGCGTTAAATGCAATTCGATGCGCATTTGTTTGCCATACATTATAGTATGATCCTGTTTGATTTCCGTTTTTCATGTGATAACAATTTTCCGAGCCGCCATTCACAATTCCTGTGCCGCAAGTTCAAATCATTGATATACAATTAACTACGAATTTTTAGAGGCTTGATTTATTCCATTTTTTGGAAAATTTTACTAAAATGGAGAATAAAAACACCGGTTTTTTAAAAGATTTAAAATGCTTTTTTTAGACAAAATGATTCTTTTCTTAGACGAGAAAAAAAACTGAATAAAGATGCGCTTTTCAAAGCTCATCGGCGAATTTCTTACATCAAACCAATCAATTTAGCCGTCGGTTTTTCTCACCTTTTTAAATTTTTTAATCTGAAAAAGGAAATAGCAAAAAGTAAAACATTGTTTGCAAGAAAATTTACAACAAATGTTTTTTTTTAAAATAATAGAATCACATTTTATAAAACTTAGTTTAAATAAAATGAATAGCACTTAATTTTTTTTAGTTTAAAAAAAAATTAAAAACAAAAATGAGGATTTTCTTACATATGAAAGTGAGAATTACTTTGTGCTTTTTTTTTAGCACATCACGCCTGTAGTTTTGTATCAGAATCACAAGGATGCCAATAAAAAAAGAAATAGTCAAAAAAAACAATATTGAGTTAAGCATCAAAACACAATTGCCTTTGCGGAAATTTAAAAGGCAAAACACAAACAAATACACAAGGAACTATTACTCTGATTCTGTCTCCATTTAATTTCATTTCCGCAATTTCCAAGAACAGGATCAATTAGAGTAATTTTAGAAACCGCCTCCGGGCGGTTTTCTTTTTATAGGCTGTAATACCGTCAATACACCAAAGACTTAAGCGTCTTCTTTCTCAACGCCATCGGCATCGTTAAATGGAAAACTGCGGTTAACCGGCGGCAGATAGTACACCCTTGGCTTGGTGCCCAAATGCTCTAAATAGCGGTATGCGGCCCGGTCACGCAAAAAAGTACTCAAGCGCAAAACCTCATCACCATTCGATACCGAATCACCTTCTTCATCACCAAAATAAAAAACCCCGTTCGGGCAGGCCGTTACACAATCAGGCAACAAACCTTGTTTGGCATGAGAAGGACAAAAATCACATTTCTCAACAGTTCCCATTTTATGCGTGCTGCAAGCATGATGCGGCTTAATCTCCTTTTCTCTTTCTTCTGTTAATTGAAAAACTTCTTCACTCCAGTTAAATATACGTGCCGAATAAGGGCAAGCAGCCATACAATACCTGCAGCCAATACATCGATCATTGTCAATTCCAACCGTACCATCCGATAATTTAAAGGTGGCATCAACCGGACAAACTTTTACACAAGGCGGATTATCGCAATGAAAACAAGTAGTGGGCATCCAAAATGGCGCTGTTTCTTCTGACTCTTGAATTTTTGTAATCTTCACGTAACTTCTGTCAGCCGGTAAATAATGCATTTTCGAACATGCCTTTTTGCATTTACCTGCATGCTTGCATTTGGCCAAATCAATCACCATCACAAATTTTTTATTCGGTGCACCTTCACGTATGTTGAAAGGTACATCCGGTATTTCGGGACTAATCATCGAAGAATCAACTTCGACAATTTTTCCTTCAGGTGAAAGTAAACGAACTTTCTTTCCACTCTCAGGCTTTTCATCTTTGCAGGATGATGTCACCAAACCCAATCCTGTAGTGAATGCTGCCGCAGTGCCTGCCAATAATGTTTTCTTCAAAAATTCAGCACGCGTGGTGCCGTTTTCATTTCCTTTTTCCATGCATTAAATTTTAGAGGTGTTCATCCATTCCTTCAAATCTTGGTTACTGGCCCTTTTTTGCTGCTCCGATAATTTCGCTACCAAAGTTTCATCTACCTCTACCAGTTTACCATCGGCGTTCAACATTTTAATTTTTTTACCCCTTGACTTTTCGCCAAGTGTATTCGTTAACAAAGGCGCCAATCCTACAAAGGTGAGTGCCGTTAAACTTAATTTTAAAAAACCACGGCGTTGCGGTGAATTGTTTTGCATGACTTTATGTTTTAGAGATTAAACCCATTAATGTTTGTACTTGTACAAAACTAAGTTAGTCTTTTTTTGAATGAATCAAAGCCCACTTGCTAAAACAATCTGCAGCAGTGTTGCCATGCAACATTAATTCAAAATTATATTAATATATTTAAGGCTTATGCTGCAACGCCGTCTTGGTCTTTTACAAGCCACCGCCATCAATATGATTGACATGGTAGGCATTGGTCCATTTATAACCTTGCCTATGGTAATTGGCATGATGAATGGTCCTTACTTTTTATACGCATGGATTGCAGGCGCCATTTTATCATTTGTCGACGCCATGGTTTGGAGCGAATTAGGCGCCGCATTTCCCAAGGCCGGCGGCTCTTATAACTTTTTAAAAGAAGCTTATGCCGATACCGGTACCGGTGGCTTGATGAGTTTTTTATTTGTGTGGCAAACCATGATTCAAGCCCCTTTAGTCATTGCATCTGCTTCCATCGGTTTTTCAGCTTATTTGTCTTACTTGTTTCCTTTGAGCACCCTTGCTGCCAAAGCCGTTAGCGGCGGTGTAGTAATTCTCATTGTACTTTTGCTGTACCGAAAAATTGAAGCCATCGGTAAAATCAGTGTGTTTTTATGGGTGGGTGTTTTGTTTACGCTTATTTGGATTATTGCCGGCGGATTGGCACATGGCCATTTTACCGAGCCCATACAACACATGAACGATGGCTTGACACTGAATTACGGTTTTATGGCGGCCATTGGTTTTGCAGGTGTAAAAAGCATTTACAGCTATTTGGGCTATTATAACGTTTGCCACCTTGGCGCTGAGATTAAAAATCCCCAGAAGAATATTCCCCGCAGTATGTTTTTATCCATTGCCGGCATCGCCTTTCTTTATCTGGCCATGAACATTAGCGTTACCAGCGTTATTCCATGGCAAGAGGCCAAAGACAGTCAATATGTGATATCAGTGTTTATGCAAAAATTAGCCGGACCAACAGCTGCAGTCATCGTTACATGTTTGGTGTTATGGGTTGCTTTTGCCTCTGTTTTTTCTGCCACTTTGGGTTATAGTCGCATTCCTTATGCCGCAGCGGTAGATGGTGCTTTTTTTAAAGTATTCGCCAAATTACATCCCACACGACAATTTCCGCACATTTCATTATTGGCTTTGGGTGCAGTGGCTTTTGTATTTAGTTTGTTATTCAGATTAAGTGACGTTATCTCGGCCATACTTGCCATGCGTATTCTTGTGCAATTCATCGGTCAATCTATTGGCTTACTCATTTTGCGAAAAAAACGATCGGCCGATCAATTTCCATATAAAATGCCCTTCTTCCCCTTACCTATTTACTTCGCCATTGTATTGTGGCTCGGCATTTTAATTTCAACAGGTTATAAAATGGTTTTAATGGGTATAACGGTTATTGGCTTGGGTATTTTGGCATATTATATCAAAGAAAGAAACAATAAAAATAGTCAAGCAAAAAATGAAACATGAAATTTAAAAGCACCATGAAAAAAATTACGTTCCTACTACTGTGTTTGTGTTTTAAACATTTTACTGCACAAACCAACAGTCAAAATTCAGCCGATATACTACAAGCCTTAAAAAAATTAAATTGCACCGGTTCGGCGCTCTATATAGCTGCTCATCCCGATGATGAAAACACACGCTTGTTGGCCTACTTGGCAAAAGAAAAAAATTTACGTACGGCTTATTTATCACTTACCAGAGGTGATGGCGGACAAAATCTCATTGGCAAAGAACAAGGTGAAGCATTGGGATTAATTCGCACACAAGAGTTGTTGGCCGCTCGCAGAACCGATGGCGCCGAACAATTTTTCACAAGGGCCAATGATTTTGGTTATTCTAAAAATCCGGAAGAAACCTTTGGCATTTGGAACAAAGACAGTATTCTTTCGGATGTGGTTTTCACCATTCGTAAATTTAAACCCGATGTCATCATTTGCCGCTTTCCCACCACCGGCGAGGGGGGCCACGGCCATCACACTGCCTCCGCCATGCTTGCGCAAGAAGCAATTGATGCCGCTGCCGATTCAACACGTTTTCCTGAACAATTAAAATACACTACAGTTTGGAAAGCAAGACGTTTGTTTTGGAACACCTTTAATTTTGGTGGCACCAACACCACCGCGCCCAATCAATTAAAAATTGATGTTGGTGTTTACAATGTTTTACTTGGAAAAAGCTATGGCGAAATTGCCGCCGAAAGCCGCTCAATGCATAAAAGCCAAGGTTTTGGTTCGGCCAAATTGCGCGGCGAAGCCATCGAATATTTTAAATTAATAAAAGGCGACTCTGCACGCAAAGAGCTGTGTGAAGGCCAAGATCAAACATGGAACCGATTTGCAGAAACCAAACCATTGGCTAAACGCATCAGTCAAATCATTGCCCAATTTAACACACAACAACCAGAAAAATCAATAAGTGATTTAATTTGGGTTTACAAACAACTTTTGGCATTAAACAGCAATAACGACTTATTAATCACCTATAAGAAACAAAAACTAAAAGAGTGCGAAAACATCCTTTTGGCTTGTTGCGGTTTGTGGGCCGAAGCCAACAGTGCCGATTACAGCACCGTACCCGGTTCAGTGTTAAGCATGTCGGCACAAATCATCGCACGAAATCAATGCGATGTAAAATTAAACAGCATCACTTTTTTAAACCAAGTCGACACAAGTGTTCAAATAAAATTAAATGCCAATACTTTGTACAATTTTAAACACCATGATATTATTGCACAAAACACACCTTATTCAAATCCATACTGGCTCAACGAAAAACACAGCATTGGCATGTATGCGGTGAAACAAAAATACATGATTGGTTTACCTGAAAACGAATCACAAAACAAAATTACGTTCAACATTAACATTCAAGATTTAAATTTAAAAATAGAACGACCTTTGGTATACAAATCAACCGATCCCATAAAAGGAGAGGTATACCGTAATCTCGAAATACTGCCACCGGTAACCATTCTATTGTCCGAAAAAGTATTTGTGTTTAACGACAACAAAACCAAATCATTTAATATTATTGTGAAAGCCAATAAAGCCAATGTAACTGGACAATTAAGAGGCGAAATAAAAAGCAATGAAAGTTGGCCGATACAAATTAAAAATGCTGATTTCACAATTGCCAATAAAGGTGATGAAGTGAGCGTCGAAGTTCTTGTGACAGGTTCTGAAAAAAACACCGACGGTATTCTTAAAACAATTGTACAAGTAGATGGTATTGATTATTCGAAAAGCATTAAACGCATTGAATACGATCACATCCCTTACCAATTTATTTTATCGGATGCCGAAGCCAAGTTATTAAAATTGGATGTAAAAATGGCCAATACCAACATTGGCTATATTCCCGGTGCAGGCGACGATGTGCCTAGCTGCCTCACACAAATTGGTTACAGTGTAACTGTATTAAACGATGAAATGTTAAGCAAGGAAGATTTATCTAAATACCAAGCCATTGTTACAGGTGTGCGTGCTTATAATACCAACGAACGCCTACAAATACATTACAACAAATTAATGAACTACATTCAAAATGGCGGCAATTTAATCGTGCAATACAATACAAACAACCGCATTGGACCTGTTGGCACAAAAGTAGGCCCATATCCTTTTACCATTTCCCGCGACAGGGTAACCGACGATAATGCAGAGGTGCGTTTCATCAATCCAAAGCATCCTGTGTTACATTTCCCGAATGAAATAACAAGCCAAGATTTTAATGATTGGGTGCAAGAACGCGGCATTTATTTCGCAAGCGATATAGATAAAAATTACGAAACAATTTTTTCAATGAATGATCCCAAAGAAAAAGCCTCTGAAGGAAGTTTAATCATTGGTAAATATGGCAAAGGCAATTTTGTATACAGTGGTTTGGTTTTTTTCCGACAATTGCCGGCCGGCATACCCGGTGCATATCGTTTATTCAGCAACCTCATTGCTTTGCCAAAAAATCAATAAAATGCAAGAAGAACAAAATAAAGATCGGCATTGGACCTTGGCATATGGTCTGTTGATATTGTTTTTGTTTTTACTGATTTTTTTCTTTCACTACTTCACAAATCAATTTGCATGAGCACGATCGATTGGTTTGTTTTAATTGTCAGTCTTTTATCGGTTGTTGCCTACGGCATATTCAAAAGCAATCACGAAAAAAGTTTACATGGCTATTTTAAAAGTGGCAGTTCAATGACTTGGTTTTTGATACTATTATCCATCATGGGTACACAGGCCAGTGCCATCACTTTTTTATCGGCACCCGGACAAGCCTATACCGATGGGATGCGTTTTGTGCAATATTATTTTGGATTGCCCTTGGCCATGGTGGTGTTATGCATCACATTTATTCCCATGTACCAAAAATTAAATGTATTCACAGCCTATGAATTTTTGGAACAACGTTTTAATGTAAAAACTAGGGCATTGGCTTCCCTTTTGTTTTTAACACAAAGGGCTTTGTCAACAGGCATCAGTATTTATGCGCCTTCAATCATTTTATCATCTTTAATGGGTTGGAACATTTATTACACCAATTTGGTGATGGGCGGATTTTTAATTGTATACACAGTGATGGGCGGTACCAAAGCTGTTACTTATACGCAGGTACAACAATTGGGTATTGTATTCATTGGTATGTTTTTAGCCGGTTACATGGTGGTGCACCTATTGCCTGCCAATGTGAGTTTTAGCGATGCATTGCATGTGGCAGGTAAGATGGGGAAACTCAAAGTCATTGAAACAAAAATTGACATTCAAGATTCACATTGGTGGAAGGACAAATACAATATTTGGAGCGGTTTAATTGGTGGATTCTTTTTGGCGCTTTCCTATTTTGGCACCGACCAATCGCAAGTTGGGCGCTACCTCACTGCGAAAAACAGCCGTGAAAGCCGAATTGGTTTATTGATGAATGGATTTGTAAAGGTGCCCATGCAATTCCTCATTTTATTAATTGGCAGTTTGGTATTTGTATTCTATCTTTTTTACCAATCCCCTATTTTCTTTAACCAAAGTCAAATTGATAAAGTATTGGCGGGCCCATATCAGCGAAACTATTTACAATTACAAGCACAGCAAGATTCATTGAACCAATTAAAACAAACAAACACCAATCAATTGGTTGAAGCCTTGCATCAAAAAAACAATTTACAAATCAAACAAAATCAAAATGCATTATTGGGCTTTGAAAAAGAATCAAAATTGATTCGTTCAAAAGCCATTGCACTCATTAAAAAATCGAATAGCGGTGCCGATACGAACGACACCAATTACATTTTTTTATACTTTGTTGTACACCATTTACCAAAAGGCTTAATTGGTTTGTTAATTGCCATGATTTTTTTAGCGGCCTGGGGAAGTATTGCGGCAGCCTTAAATTCATTGGCTTCTACCACAGTAGTTGATTTGTATAAACGCTTGTGGGTTCCCAATAAAAGCGAAGAACATTATTTCCATGCCTCAAGGTGGTTTACTTTTGCTTGGGGAATTTTTTGTATCGTTACGGCTATGTTTGCCAGTAAACTCGGTAGTTTAATAGAGGCTGTGAACATATTGGGTTCCTTATTTTATGGTACCATTTTGGGCATTTTTTTGGTAGCCTTTTATTTGAAAAAAGTAAAAGGAAATGCCGTGTTTTATGCTGCTTTGTTAACCGAAGTATTTGTAATTGCAGTATACATAGCCGATGTGATATCGTTTTTGTGGCTGAATGTAATTGGTTGTATAACGTTGATGATGTTGTCACTAATCACGCAAAAAATCATACAATTTTCGAAACCCACACCATCAGCTCATTAATGGGCATAAAAAAACCCGGTATGTTTCATTAAAACATACCGGGTAAAATAATAGAAACTGATTAGTTATTTGCTTCGATCAATTTTTTTGCCATCATCACATAATCATCATTTTTATCGGCCAAGGCCAATTCAACAGTTTTTACGGCACTGGCTTTGCCTGCTACTTTATCATTTAATTTGTATTCAATTTTAGCTTTCAGCAACATCATCCAATACGCTTTTGGATTCTGTTCGGTTGCTTTGGTAGCCCATATTAGCGCCTGTTTTAAGTCTTTGTTATTGTCAAAATAATAACCGGCAGCTTGAAAATAAGGACGGTTATCATTCACCACATTGGTTTCTATGTTTTTCATGATTTTTGCATCAATATCTGTGGTTAAAGGAATGGCAACGCGGGTGTTTTCCCACATCAATTCAATGTTTAAACTTGTTGATGTTAAATCGGCAAAATTAATTGTAAAAGATTCAACCTTATAACTTAAAACACTTGCCCTTACTCTGATGCGTAAAACCTCATTCTCAACTTTGTAATCAGCAACATTACCACCCAAGGTTAAATCCTTGTATAACATAATTTCCCAAGCGTCTTTGGTTGGCATCGTGTATATTGCGTAGGTTCCTGCTTTTACATCATGTCCGTCGAATTTTACATCATCGCTAAAGGTAATTTTGGTGGCAGCATTCGCACCTGTGCGCCATATTTTTCCAAATGGCACCACATCACCAAAAATAACACGGCCTTTTACCGAAGGACGAGAGTATTCGATACTTACTTCGCCTAATCCAAAACTTTGTTTGGTGGTTTGAGCAGGACTTGGGGCCGGAACTTTTAATTGCGCTGAGGCGCTAAAATTTAACAAGCTGCATACTGCAATGGCAAATACGCCAATCATCTTTTTTGTGTTCATCATTTTCAGTTTATTGGTTATTTAATTAAAAATGTAAAGCTAGAAAATTATTGTTTGTTTTAAACCCGAATGTTAGCATACAAGCGTTAAAATTAAGCAGCAATAAAAAATGGCTTGCTTAACAATTGTTATTGGTGCAATACCAATTAAAATAATAAATCTGTGCTTTTTACAAATTTAATTCCAATTCATGTAAAAGATAAGCGCATCCGAGCATCTAGCTTTACTGAAAAGAAAGCAAGATGAAAAAAAACGAGATTCTCCAAAAAAAAGTTCAAGAAGCGATTAACGCCGAACCCTTGCTAAGCGTTTCAGAAATTGGGGTGACAGCCAAAAACGGCATCGTAACTTTAACCGGAACAGTTGATTCAATGGTGAAGAAATGGGAAGCTGAAAGCGCAGCAAAAAGTGTGGATGGTGTATTGGCAGTGGTTGAGAACATAGAGGTGCATTTTACAAATGTGTTAAGAAAAGGCAACATTGAACTTGCCAGAGCAATTGTTGATGCATTTATTTCTAACGAAGAAATACCTGCCGAAAAAATAAAAATACGCGTTGAGAATGGTTGGGTAACCCTTGAAGGAGAATTAAAATGGCATTCGCAAAAAGAAGCTGCCCTCTTGGCGATTAAATCACTGAATGGTGTTTTAGGCCTGAGCAACGAAATGACAATTAAAGCTGACAAACAAGACACAATCGAAAAAAATGGTATTGAAATGCAATTGGCACTTGGTTTCGATCATGATAATCTAAATGTGATAGTACAAGTAATCGACAACAGAGTAACCTTATCAGGAACTGTTCGCAATATGGCGCAAAAAGAAAAAGTATTCGAAATTGCCCGAAGCGCCAAAGGAATTGTTAGTGTTGACAACAAAATGGTGTTGATGGAAGAAAAAATGCAAGTTAAATAATGAATAAATAATTATACAATCACGATCATGCTTCAAACTAACATGCAAACACAAATAGCGTGCAATTGTCCGCAAGTTTTGAAAGACAATGAAATAGCCTTTCACGAATTATTGATGCATTTTTCACTTTTGAAATTAAGTCAAACCGCACGATTGTCTTATGAAAAGGCAGAAACCGATTTACATTACTGTTTAAAACTCTGCCAAACAATAGGCTTGGAAAAAAGTCATCATTATAAGCAACTTTATTTATATGATGAAAACAACCACTCGCTCATTTCAGATTGGCGCATGAGTGAAATTGGCTTGTACATAATACAAAAGCATGGCACAAATATCAGTAAAGTATTTAAGGACGACGATTGGCAACAATTCAGTCAAAAATAACAATGCATCGCAAATGACATATGACTATTAACGGCAATTCTATCCTCAAAAAAACCATCTTTGTTTTTCTCATGGTATTTGGCTTGTACTATGGTAAAGACTTTTTAATGCCCATAACAATTGCTGCTATTTTATCCACACTGTTCCTACCACTCTGTCGTAAACTCGAACAAATTCATATTCCAAGACTGATAGCCGTCATTCTATGCTTTCTCATCCTACTTAGCATCATTAGCGGAATTATTGGCTTATTAGGCTGGCAAATTTCTGAACTTAACAAAGACATCATACTCATTAAAGAAAAAGCAATCAATTCATTTAATGTTGCCCAAGCCTTCGTACTAAAACACTTTGGCATCGACAACAAAGATCAAATCATCCTCTTACAAAAAGAACAACCCTCTATCACCAATGTGATGAGCAGTCTTGCCGGCACGCTAAGCGAATTTCTCTCATTTAGTATTTTGGTATCTGCTTATTTTATTCTTCTTCTCTTTTACCGTCGACACATCCATGCATTCATTCTTCAATTATCTTCTACGCAACATCAAAACGAAGTTAAAACTGTGATCGCCGATGCTGCAAAAGTATCGCAACAATATCTTTTGGGCTTGGCAAAAATGATTGTGTGTTTATGGATCATGTATGCCATCGGCTTTAGTATATTGGGAATTAAAAACGCTTTGTTTTTTGCCTTTTTGTGTGGCTTACTAGAAATAGTACCTTATATCGGGAACATTACAGGTACGCTGCTTACCTTATCAATGGCCATAGTGCAAGGTGCTTCTTACCCCATCATTTTCGGAATAATTATCACTTATGGTACTGTGCAATTTATTCAAGGTTGGATTTTAGAACCAATCATCTTAGGTCCGCAAGTAAAAATTAATCCATTGTTCACCATTTTAAGTTTAATAATTGGTCAATTGATTTGGGGCGTTGCCGGTATGTTTTTGGCCATTCCAATTTTGGCAATTTTAAAAATCATTTTCGATCACTTCGATGTATTAAAACCCATTGGCTTCTTAATTGGTGATTTGCAAAAAGTTCCTAAAAACACAAAACTACCAATCGAGCCATTATAATCAAGCACAAAAGGCAACAAAATTATTGTAAGCATTATCATTAAAAAAAACACCATGAAAAAACTAGAAAACAAAACAGTGTTTATCACCGGCGGCCTGTCGGGCATAGGCATGGCTTGTGCTATCGCCGCTGCAAATGAAGGCGCAAATATCGCAATAGCCGATATATCTAATTCGAAAAATAAATATGCCATGAACGACATACTTAAAATAAATGCCAAGGCCATTTTTCTTGAATGTGATGTTTCGATTTTTACCCATGTAGAAGTGGCCATGCAAAAAACAATCGATGCTTTCGGCAGTATTGATGTGGCGCTCAACAATGCCGGTATTGCCGGCGTAGCGAATAAAATTGCCAACATGTCGGAGCATGATTGGCTCAAAGTAATTGGCGTGAATTTAAGTGGCGTGTTTAATTGTATGCACCATGAATTAAAACAAATGGCTAAGCAAAAATCAGGCAGTATTATCAACATGTCTTCCATTTTAGGCAAGGTTGGGTTTAATTCATCGGCGCATTATGTAGCTGCGAAGCATGGCGTAATTGGATTAACACAAACCGCCGCCATTGAATATGCCACCGAAGGCATCCGCATCAATGCCATTTGTCCGGGATTCATCGACACGCCACTCCTAAATGATGGCGGCATCAACCATGCACATGAAGAACAATTGCAATACATCATTAATTTGCATCCCATTAAACGATTAGGACATGCCGAAGAAATTGCAAAAGGATTTATTTTCCTTGCATCAGAAGATGCTTCATTTGTAAACGGTACCGCATTAGAAATTGACGGTGCATACCTCGCTCAGTAAGTAGAATATTAACCATAAAAAAAATAATCATCATGAATTCATCAGCCACACAAACCAAAACAAAATGGACAATCGACAACACCCACAGTTCCATCAACTTTAACATTAAACACCTTATGATTGCCCATGTAAAAGGCCATTTTAAAACTTTTGAGGCCAGTATTTATACTGAAGGCCACGAATTCAATACCGCCGAAATCGATTTGTGGATTGATGCTTCAAGCATAACTACCGGCGATGTTAACAGAGATGAACATTTAAAAGGTGCTGACTTTTTAGACGTGAAAAAACACAAACAAATTACCTTAGTTGCCTCCACCATGCCTAAACTGGCAACTGACGAAAGTGGTATATTATGGGCTGAATTGACCATTTTAGGAATACAACGCATTAATTAGCGTGGGACTTGAACATGCAATTAAGTTAATGCCGGCCGAATTATCAGGCGGCATGCGCAAAAGAATTGGTTTGGCCAGAACATTGATGTTGAAGCCTGAAATCATTTTTTACGATGAACCCACTACGGGCCTCGATCCTATAACAGCCCGAGAAATCAGCCAACTGATATTAGACGTTCAAAATAAATACAAAACCTCCTCTATCGTTATTACGCACGACATCGAATGCGCAGCCTTGGTCGCCAACCGCATCCTCATTTTAGAAGATGGTAAAGTGTTAGCCGAAGGCGATTTTAATAGCTTGTCAAATTCAAAAGACCCTTGGATTAATTCATTTTTTAACGCTCCTAAAAAATAAGCCCATGGAAAACCAAATCGCGCACAATATTAAACTTGGCGTTTTTGTATCGTTTACAATTATTCTTTTTGCCACCGGTATTTATTTTATTGGAAAAAAACAACAATTGTTCGGGCAAACATTTCATCTCTCAGGTGTTTTTAGCGACATCAGTGGCCTGCAAGTAGGCAATAACGTGCGTTTTACGGGCATAACGGTTGGCATTGTTGAAGATTTAGAACAATTAAGCGACACCACAGTTCGTGTCATCATGCTTATCAACAAAGCCTCAAAGCGATTCATTAAAATAAACGCAAAAGCCATCGTTGGCTCAGATGGTTTAATGGGCAACAAAATCATCATTATTAGTCCGGGCAAATTTAATCCACGCGAAGTTGATGATAATGGTGAAATACAAACCGTGCAGCCCATTAACATGGATGATATTTTTTCTCAACTGAAAAAAACAAGTGATCACAGTGCCGAAATTACCGAAGATCTCGCAGCCATTATGCACAGCATTCGCCGCGGTGAAGGCACAATTGGTAAATTGTTTATGGACAGCACATTTGCCGAAGACATCAATCAAACAGTAAACAACATTAAACAAGGCGCCGGTGGTTTTCAAAAGAACATGAATGCCGCCAGCCACAGCTTTTTCCTAAAGCGTTTTTTTAGGAAAAATAAAGCACAGAAAAAATAAGTCCCTCTCATTTCTTCGAAATACATTACATTTTCGGCTGTACTGATTTATTTCATGTATTTGCAGGTTTGCGCAACTTAAAAATTTATTTAATTTTGTTTAAGCAAAGCAAAGGTCTTTGCCAAAATAAACCTCAAATCAATCATTATGTCATTTAACGGAAACGAAGGTGCAGTAATCCCCTTAGCGGATGCGGCTGCTTTAACAAAAGCTTATAGAGATGCCAATAGCGGCGACCCAAATTTAATTTTGGCCCATTTTGTTGGCATCAATACCCTTAAACAAATTCTTGACCAACCCGGCTGCATGGGCTTGCGAACTTATTATGCTTTGGATGCCAACGGCAAAAAAAAGCTTGTACTCGTGGCTGCCGATGCCAATGAAAATGACATAACCGCTGTGGTTTTGGATAAAGGAGTGGATTGTCCTATTAGTTGCGGTGCAAACAACACTTTAAACAGTTGATGTCACAAAGTATTTATAAGATATTGTTTTGGTCAGGCCAAGTATACCATTTCCCTTTATTATTCATTTATTTCATTACTTACCGACACTTTAACAAGGCCTTTAAAACCCTCACCTATTTAGCCATTGTTAGTGCACTTTGCGACCTGTGCTGCTATTATTTAGCACGACAACACAGGAACACACACCCCATTTTTCACATTTACAATGTGTTTGAGGCGGCTTTGTTGTGTTTGTTTTATTTGCAAGTTTTACAACGAAAATTGTTTAAAAAAATGGTGTATGTTGGGGCGGTCATCATTTTCCTAAGCATCATTATTTCATTTTTTGAACCGGGCGCCATTTATAAAGTAAATGATTTAGTGTCCTTTATCCAATGCCTGATTTTGACCATTTTTGCGATGCTGTATTTCATTCAGATGCTGGATTTATTGGAAGAGCCATCACTCAGCCAAAGTCCCATGTTTTGGATGAATGCCGGCATATTAATCTATAGCGCCCTGCCATCTTTAATGTTTCTTTTTTACAGGATAGATCAACATGACGCAGTCAAGCGCATCTACTCTTGGATGATTTTTATGTGTTGTTCAACAATTTTTTATACCTTTCAATTCATTAGTGTATGGAAATACAGGAAAAAACACCTATAATATTCTATGTTTTTGCCGGTACCGGTCTTATAGGGTTTTTTCTCTTTTTTTTCCTCGCCTTTTTTGCACTTTATAGAAAACGTCTCACCCAAAAAGAAAAGGAGATGTTGCAACGTGAAAACGATTACCAGTTTAACCTAATCAAAAAAACCATTGAAACCCAGGAAACTGAAAAAATTCGTCTGGCCAAAGATTTGCACGACGAAATTGGTTCCATGCTTACTTTACTTAAATACGCCATCAACCAATTACAAGCTGAAATTACAGAACCGAACAAAGCCAATAGAGCCTTGGAAGTACTCGATAAAATCATGCTCGATTTTAAAGCCGTTTGTCGCGATCTTATCCCCTCCTCCATCAAAAATTTTGGACTCCTGCAAACCCTGGCGGAGGTGATTGAAAACACAAAGGCCAATTCGGATATCGATATTCAATACGATTTAATTGAAGCAAAAATAAATATAGCCATTGAAAAAAAACTTTCAGTATACAGGCTCTTCAAAGAAGTACTCAACAACATTGTAAAACACAGCCATTCGAAACACATCAACATTGTTTTTGTGCTTGCGCAAAATAATTTTAACATACACTTTGATTACGATGGTCAAGGCATTACCAACGAAGACATACAACGCATACGTAATAACAGCACAAGCATTGGCATACAATCCATTGACACAAGATTGTTGGCTTTGGCCGGACACATTAATTATATAAAAGAAGAAAGTAAGTACAGCATACACATCCGCATCCCTTTATGATTGAACCACCCAAAATTAAGATTGCCATTGTAGATGACCATTTAATTTTACGCCAAGGCCTCATCACCTTATTAGCCAAGGAAGAAAGCTTTGATATTGTTGGCGACTACAACAATGGTATAGAATTTATTGAATCTCTTGAAACCAACTGTCCCGATTTAATATTACTCGATATTGATATGCCCTTGATGAATGGTGTAGAAACCATCCAACATTTAAAAAAAATAAAACCCCAAGTGCAAGTCATCATGTTGAGTTTGCACTTTTCGAATCTATACATTCAACAATTTTTTGAAATGGGCGCGCGTGGTTTTTTATCGAAAGGCACCGATATAAAGGTTTTAATTGAAGCCATCAAAGAAGTGCACCAGGGCGATTATTTTTTCTCCGACAATGTTTCACGATATAGTATTAATGAATTGGTTTCTAAACATAAAATCACACCCAAAGTACAAACGCAATTGCTTAGCGATATCGAAATTCAAATTCTGCGCTTATTATGCCTCGAAAAAAGCTCGAAAGACATTGCCGATGAATTAAATTTAAGCACCCGAACAATAGAACACCACCGCGAAAGATTACTCGATAAAACAAAAACAAAAAATGTAATCGGCTTAATCATTTATGCCTTTTACAATCACATTTTAAACATTCGCGATTTCCCAAAATCAGGCATCAACACCTAATAATTCATAACAGAGGCCAAGCGCACACCTGACTTTTATCATGCGTTTTTTGAGTCGATTTTTTTTATTTGCTTTTTACAGCATCAATTTATTTTTACACCATCTCCAAAACCCTCATCAATAAAGGTTTTCAGAGCGCTGCGAAAAAACAGTCATTCGAAATTAATTTACATTTTAACAATTGTAAATGAATAGCACAATCTTCCCAAACTTTTGTTAAAGTTTAAAATAGGGTATTTCTACCCTATCATACTATTGAAATAGGTTATATTTTTATAGTGGAAAGTATTTCTATCATTAATTTGTTGTAAATCAAAAAAGCCTAAATGCCATTAAACGACCTAAAATATTTGTTTCGTTTAAGCCTTTGCCTCCTGCTAAATCGCAGTAATTGGTATATACACAACATACAATTTCGCGCAAAAAAAATTTTTAGGCAAATCACAAAAACAATTGTTTTTAAATCAAATCACTTTTTACTACAATATTTATATTGGCTAAAAGTTGATTTTATGATTCAATCATATCAACCCATTCAAATTAAACCACACTTATCTTTAAAATCAAAGGCACCCCAGCGCTGCTAATTTAAAAACCATTAGGTTAATGCTCGCGCAAGTATTTCAATGCAATGCAAATACCTTGTTTCGTCGACCACCTAACTTAACAATCAATTCTATTCAAATTCATGGCCATCACCATTCATAATAATCCACTCAGTCCCGAATCACTTCTCACAAAACCATTTGTGAACGATGCACTGAAAAAATCCTTGCAAAAGGCCGGTATTATTATTATGCCATTTGAACATTATGAAAAAATTAGTTTCCCTGTTTTCCCACAGGGCACTGAACGCATTTTAAGATACTTTAAAAAACACTTGCACAAACAACTCATTGATATTTGTATACAAAACCAAGATTATGTTGAATTGGCCTTCGCTTCAGCGCAAGTACAACTTGGTAAATTTTATGTTAAAAAGGGGGCCGCCAAAGCCTTTGCAGGGGTATTGGGGGCTTATGTATTCGACCAATATGTATTGGGTGAAAATTTTAAACCCAATGTTCTCATTCATCAAAACAGTGTTGGTAAAGAGTCAAGTTCAACTCAACACATTAGTCTTTTAAGCGGCAAAAAATTCTTAGAAAATAAACAAGTGCTTTTTTCCGTTGATTTATGTACTGCCCAAAATAATTTACTGCATCTCGAATACCAAGGACCGGCGAAAAACCTCGATACGGTTCTAATAAAATTGATGGAATATGAATAAAATGCTCATCCCTCCCCAATTCAATCAATTACATGTACCTGATTTTGCTTTCGGTGAGGTGGAAGCCATGATTAAAACCGCAAAAGCAGAAGCGCTTGCTATTAACGATCAGGCAAGGGCAAAAGACCTTTGGATTAGTGAAACGATTATAAAAATACACCAATACCACCGTCGCGCTTTTCAACACCTCCTGCAAAAAGCCTATTACAAAGCCTGGTGTGAATTTGAAAGCATCGAAAATTATTTAAGCGAGCTGAAAGTTCATTTTATCTACGACAAAAGAAGTTATCACCTTTGGCACATCGAAAAATCACTTTATCAATTTCAAATTTTATATCCTTACCGATTATTTGTCGCGGCCGATGTGATTAAATCGAAAAAAATATGTTCAACCTGTAATCAAGAAGTGCAAATTCATCAACTATGTGAACATGAAGAAGGTGAAATTTACAAGGGTGAAATTTGCAAGCGCATAAGCGTGAACAAAGAAATGACGAACACCCGCATGATGGATAATCCAAGACATAAATACAATGTTGCCTTTTTTAGAGATGAAGAACAATTCGAAAATGCCGATGCTTATGATTATCGTGTGATTGAAGAATTTGTGAAACAAATCAAAGATCCATATCAGGCTTGGGAGTTAGAGGTGGAAGAAAAAACACGAAAACCCGAAGCGTATGCCCATTTGAGCCGAAACCAAGCCTGTCGTTGCGGCAGCGGCAAAGCCTTTATGCATTGCTGTATGCCCAAAATTGGGGAAAAATACCCCCAATACCATTGTATTTTAAAAAACAGCAGGGAATTTCAAAAAAAAAGCAAGTTTTTGTAAAATAGGGTATTTCTACCCTTGATTTTTGATTTTAGGTACTCGAACTTTGGCATAAGCAATGTGCTGAAATTGGCCTTTTTCATTTGAAAACCGCATCAATACAGTCTTGCAAGCGTATATGACTGCAATCGAACTAGCTCAAAAATCACCCAAAACGCTTAAAAACGAAGCGTTTTCAGCGCTGCCACAGGCTATTTATAAAGCCGGAAACCTGGTTCCAGCTAGCGGCTTATATGCCGAATTGGCTGCCAATGGCTTTAAAATGGGAGAAATTACCTGCCTACACGGTGAAAATTTCCCGGCCAACCAACACCCCAGTTTTTCTTACCAATTGATTATAGCCCCAAACATTTACCCGGCAATGGGTAAAGATTAAGATTTTGTGTTGAAGTGGACAAATTTGTGCAAAACCCAGCCTCTGCAACTCCAAGGAGTTGCGGAGGATTGCACAAATTGAATCAATGTGCTATCAAACTTCCGCCTTCAAATTAACGGGGTCTCACAATAAATCAAAGAAATTCTTGGCATTCAGTTTTACAAAAAGCCCTCGTTTAAACTTGCAGATTTAAGCTTCTTGCACTACTTTCGCCGAAAATGAGGGAATTTAGCAAATCACATTTAATTTTTTAAACTGCTTTTCTTCCAAAACACATCAAAATGGAAAATTCTCTAGAAGCATTAAAAGCAAAAATTGATTTTCTTGAAAAAGAAAATGCAGCTTTAAAAGTAAGCCAGGTTGAAATAACAACGGCGAAAGAATTATACTTGAAAATTTTCCAAAATTTTCCGGCACTGATTTGGCGTTCGCGCCTAGATAAATTATGCGATTATTTTAACACTACCTGGCTTAATTTCACAGGCAGAACCATGGAACAAGAATTTGGCAATGGTTGGGCTGAAGGAGTTCATCCTGACGATTTTGATCAGTGCCTAAAAACCTATGTGAACAGTTTCGATAAACGTGAAGCTTTTATGATGGAATACCGCATGAAAAATGCCAAAGGAGATTACTGCTGGATTAGAGATTATGGTCAGCCACTTTATGACTTAGACAACACATTTCTTGGATACATGGGTTCATGTTACGACATAACTGAAAGTAAAAACAATGAGAATAAACTTATTGCTTTAAATGCTACCAAGGATAAATTTTTTAAAATTATTTCCCACGATTTAAAAAGCCCATTCAATTCAATTCTTGGTTTAAGTCAATTGTTGCAAGAACAAGTAAGGTCAACAAACTATGAACAACTCGATGAATTGGTTGAATTAATTAAACTTTCATCTCAAAGGGCCAACAATTTACTGATAAACCTTACAGAATGGACCTATTCGCAAACCGGTAAAATGGATTACAATCCGCAATTATTTGATCTGGTAGAATTAACAACCGAAACTGAACTCAGCTTGTTTGCCTCCGCCAAATTAAAAAACATCAAAATCCAAAAAAATTTCCCGAACGAACTTTATGTCTTTGCCGATAAATCATTAATTGGCGCAGTAATTCGAAATTTACTCAACAATGCCATTAAATTTACATATCCTGAAGGTAAAATATTCTTGGAGGTGCATCAGCTCAATGATGATGTTATTGTGTCGATTAAAGACAATGGCCTTGGCATGTCGAAAGAAAGAATCGATAAATTATTTCAATTCAACGAAAACGTTTCTACCCCTGGCACCAAAATGGAAAAAGGCACAGGACTAGGACTAATTATTTGCAAAGAATTTATTGATAAAAACAAAGGCAAGTTTTGGGTTGAAAGTCAAGAAAACAAAGGCTCTACTTTTTACTTTTCAATTCCTGCGCATAATCACTAAATCAAAACTTTAGTCCAAAACTTCCCTTAACAATTATCGGTGAAGCCCAATCATTAATTCAAGTGTTTGTTCGGAAATTTTAACTGCAATGATTTAAAAACTTGATCCAAAGTTTTTTCAACCTTCACATAGTGGTTTTCTATGTCGTTAAAATTGGCCTCTGTTTTATTAATAAATTCCAATGCATCAATATCATCCTTTAATGAATCAATACCCACGTTTAATAGGTTTGGTTTAATTTTATGTGCCAAACGCGATACTTCATCAAAATCTTTTTCCTTCAACTTGGTACCCATCATTTGCAAAGTTGAACTGGTTTGATCGAGGAAGAGTTGAATAATTTTATTCAAAAGGCTGGCATCACCACGACTGAGTTCATTTAAACGCTTTAAATTATAAAGCATTTCAGTTTTTATATCATTGTTATTTTGAATTTGAAAAGCCTGCACGTTCGCTTGGGCTTTGGTATAATTCAAAATTGTCTTCACCAAATTGGCTTCATCAAAAGGTTTGGTTACATAAGCTTCCATGCCCGCGGCTTTACATTCTTCCAACTCAGTTTTAAAAGCATTGGCAGTTAAAGCAATAATAGGGGTTTTAATGTTTAATTGTGTACGAATCATTTTGGTGGCTTCAATACCATTCATTTCCGGCATTTGAATATCCATTAAAATAATGTCGAATGATTTTTTTCTCAACATTTTAATGGCTTCCAAACCATTTACAGCCTCAGTAATTTTACAGCCATAATACTTTAAAGTGTTTTGTGCCACCAAGCGATTCATTTCATTGTCTTCAACCAATAAAATACTCAAATCTTGTAAATGCTCATTCGAAACCTCAACAGCTTCGCTAACTTCAACTTCCTTGTTACTCCTATTGAAGTCTAAAATCACCGAAAATTCACTGCCTTTGTTTTTTACACTATCTACCAAAATTTCACCATGCATTAATTGCACCAATTGATATGTAATGGCCATACCCAATCCGGTTCCGCCATATTTGCGTGAAGTCGACTTATCTTCTTGTGAAAATTTCGAAAATATTCTGTTCAAATAAGTTGCTTCCATCCCTACACCGGTATCAGTAACTTTTAATTCTATTTGCTGACCATTGGCAATACTTTTTAAAACCTTACAACTTAATTGTACAAAACCACTAGTGGTAAACTTAATGGCATTACCTAATAAATTAATCAGTATTTGCTCAACACGCAATGCATCTCCCATCACTGCATCATGCACAGCCGGTTGAATGGCCAATTTTAATAAGATGCCCTTTTCTTCCGCGCGCGGCTTCAACATGGTAATCACTTTGTTCAATGATTCACTCAAAATGAAATGCTCATTTTCAATATTCAATTCACCTGCTTCAATTTTAGAAATATCCAAAATATTATTGATCACCGATAACAAATGCTTGGATGCATTTTCACTGTTTTGCACATAGGCTTTTTGTTTAGAATTTAGCTTCTCTTTGCCCAACTCGCGAATCATTCCTGTAATGGCATTTAAAGGTGTTCTAATCTCATGACTCATGTTCGCAATAAATGATTCTTTTGCTTTTGATCCTTCTTCTGCCTTGGTTTTGGCCTTTTCAAGATCCTCTTCCAATTTCTTTTGTGCAGTGATGTCCAAGTGAATACCTATGGTGCCTATTAATTGCCCGCTTTCGTTGTAAAGTGGCGCACCACTGATCAGCCACCATTTTAATTCGCCTTGTTTTGTCGATACTTTTAATTCGTAAATATCCGAAATGCCGTCTTTGCGTAAACTGTTTTTGTATTTCACTAAATCCTGACTCTCAGGTGAAGTAAATAAACTCGCTGCCTTTTTACCAATCAAATCAAACAAATCATAACCCGACATATGGGTGAAGCTTTGGTTGGCAAAACGGATATTATCATCCAAATCTACTTCCAACAAACCCAAATTCATGTTGGCAATAATGTTACGGTATTTTTGTTCCTGTGATTTTAATAACTGTTCAATTTTTTTACGTGTTGAAATATTGCGCGAATTGGCAATCACATACCCGGTATTATTTATTTTTATATAACGCATGGTTACCTCTACCGGGAAAACTTCAGCCGTTTTTTGATTGATGTTCTCACTCTCAAGGGTAATAAAATCAGTGTTCTTCAACTCTTCTAAGTTACGTTTCCAACGCACTTCATCCTGAAACATCGGATCCAAATCACTGACAGTATATTCATCCAAACGATTCACATCAATCCCAAAACGATTCGCCGCCTCATTGTTTACATACAACAATTGTCCGTCTTCACGCGATACTTCAATGGCATCATAGGTGTGGTTAATTAAGGTTTGAAATAATTCTAAGCGCTGATTACTTTGTATAATGTCTCGCTCCGCTTTTTTCTGTCTTGTAATATCAATGGCCAATGCAATCAACTCAAATTGTTCCTCGTCCTTCCACGACAATTGAACACTCTGACCAATCCAAACTTCTTTACCGGATTTATCAAAAATTGGAAATTCAAAATATGTAGAAGGTATGTTTTTCCTTATCTGACGTGCATAAAACTTTTCTGTTTTTACCTTGTAATCATCCCTTATTATGTCAGTAAATCTAAAACTCAAAAACTCTTCTTTGCTGTAACCTGTAATGCGCTCAGCAACAGGATTCACAAAAACAAAATGTCCGCTTTCATTTGTTTTAAAAATAATGTCTGTCGATTTTTCAACAATTTCCTTGTACCTGGCTTCACTTTCATGCAAGGCCAATTTAGTCTCAATTTGTTCGGTAATGTTGCGGGCAATAAACAAATAACCTTCTTGGTCAGTATTCGAATCTTTAATATGTGACACTGATAAAACAACAAATTGTTTTTTATGGTCCTTGCCAAAATAAGTCCATTCATTGGTGTCCACTACACCGTTTTTGGCTTTGGCTACCAAGGTTTCAAAAGTGGCCGGCACCGACATCTTCATGTCGTAACTTAATTTTTTAGAACGCGCTTCAATTTCTTCATTGCTGAAAAATGACATGATGTTTTTTTGATTCACCACCTCATCCGCACTGTATTCCAACATTTCTTCTGACCCGCGGTTGAATGATTTAATCATGCCCGATTTATCAACATACACCAAGGATAAATTGGTGCCGTTCAAAATATTTTCCTTTAAATTATTTAAATTAATGAGGGCATTTTCGCTGTTTTTCCTTTCAGTTACATCGGTGTACTCCCACAAATGACCTTTATATTCATTTTGAATGTACACCGGTATGTAATCCAATGAAAGAATTTTACCGTTTTGCATTTCAAACTCCATGTTGGCAGCCTTTTCGCGCTTGCTCAACAAGGCGTTGATACGACTTACAAATTCTTCAGGCTTTTTAAAATGGTGTTTATTTTGTTCAGCCGATTCAGCACAGTCGGCACCAATTAGTTGAGCAGGACTGGCCGGAATGTCGAATTGCTCGCAGAATAATTCATTGGCGAACAATATCTTCCGATCCTCGTTTTCAATCAAAATGCCTGAGTGCAAATTGCTCAATAGTGTAGTGAGTAATTCATTGGTTCTCGATAAACTGGCCTCGCTTGTTTTACGTTTCGAAATTTCTGAATTCACGTAATCAATCACCGAAAACAAACCATCATCATCATTGTTTGCTTCAAACAATTCTTGAGGATTCATGTTGTCCAAACCTTCTTTCAATTTTTCAATCGACAATTTTTTGAGTTTAAACTCATTCAATAAATTGCTGTGTACTTCCTGGTATCCCTTTTCGCTGATATCAAAGGCATGGTGCAAAAAATCCTTATCCTGTTCAAACGATTGATACGAACCGTTGATGGCATGTAATAAACTCGTAACAGCCGGATGATTGCGAATGTCGTCATCCAAATGTTTATTAATTTGTTTTTGTAATAATTTATGTAACACCACCGTATCCTCTTCAAAAGTGGTCACCGTCATGGTTTGATTATGCAATTCGCAACATGTTTGACTGTTACACGGGGCAATTTCTCCATACGAATAAAATCCTGTGGTGATGCTGTGTTTACCCAAGGCTTCTTTAACGGCTTCCAATTCCTCATCCACACGGTCTTTTAAAATTAATTTACGACCAACACAACTAATTAATACCGACAATTTTGTATTGTCGCTATGTGTCTCGCCCACACTCTCTTTGGCAGCTAAACTCGCCGCCTCAATCAGGTTATCAAAGTTCGCCTTCATAAAACGCACCTTCGATCCTTCAGGCACATCACCCGCAAAAATCATGCTTTGGTTTTCGGTGTCAATCGATAAAATGGTTCTTACCACTGTATCACAACTTCCGGGTAAATTCACCGATAAAGGAAACAACAAGGCCGAACCCGGCAAATCTTTGGCAAATTTACCCAAATACATTTTGTATAAATCCAAAGCGTTTTTGTTGTCAATTTCATACAACACATTGCTCTTCGATTTGGTAATGGTTTGCTCCAAACCAAATGTTTCCCAACCACCATTGCTACCATTTGTAATGTTGATGGCTGAGCCATAAAAGCCAATGGCCACAATATTTCCAATGGCAGGTTGCATATTTAATCCCACCAATGTTGATTGAAAGCGATCGCCATCGCCTGCCAAACCGCCGGTAACATTCACATTTTCTAAACGCGCACTTTCAACACCCAAAACCAATTCGCTGCCATTCACCAAGCCACCATCCGACAATAAAAATATATGTTTTAAATCTTTGCCTTCCAATTGTTTTACCAAAGCAATCCCCGCCTCATAACTGTTGGCGTATTGTTGTATGTTCACTTGCGCCGTTTTAATGGGCGTATTCTCAAATTGAATGGCGGTAATTGAAATTGTATCGTCGTACAACTTGGCGTCGAATATTTCGCCGGCCGTTGAGCACAAGGCTATTTGTGCACCCTTAAATTTAGATGCAATCTGCTGATACACATCTGCCTTGTTCAGCAATTCTTTATTTCCGAAACCCAACACCAAACTATAACGCAATCCTTTGTTATAGGCAATGTCATCGTGTGTTTCGAAACTCCCGTTTTTGTATAAATAAGCATTTACGCGCATAATTTTTTTATTGTGGTGTGTGCCGCTTTTAGTTGTTATTTTCCAATTAATTCATTTTACAGCACACACATCATTTCCACTACAAAGTTCCTCAAGTTTACAAAAATGAAAAAAGCCTAAACCAACTTTTTACTGCAGATGTAAGATTTTGGGATATTTTGTAAAATATTGGGCGTGCCCCCCTATGAAGCTAATTCTCCAACAGCCGAACAAAGCTTCATGGGGGTCGGGCTATCCGCTCCAATCTTTTTGTCCCGCTGAAAAAGCGGGAACAAAAAGGATTTACGCTACTATCCCTCACGCAAAAAAAATGCCATAATATCCCCAACAACGCATCTGTTACATTTTGACTTTTAAACAAGCGGCCACCAAGCAAATAGCGTCACACACAAATTGTATTGCAAGCTTTTTACATTTCAGTTAAGTCATCAAGCTAATAACCGTTAGACTAAGAAAAAAGTCTTAAACGAAGCATTCGCTGGTTTGGTCGATTAAAAAATATGGAAATTATTCCATTTTTTGGAAATAAAGGCTATTCGTTATTTTTTAAGACTTTGTAATTCAATTACTTACATATTGGCACAAGGCTTGTTTATCATCCGCGTCTTCATTGGCACAAGCCGGTGGAGTGGTGAATAAAAAAAATGATATAAAAAATTAACCGAAGCAATTCATAAAAAACCACAAACACATGAAAACATTAAAATTCAAAGATGTAGAAATTGGTCAAGTTTTTGAACTTCCATCAAGCCGCGGCAACAAATACCAAAAAAAATCTTTTGGCCGTTCGGTATCGTTGCGCTCAAGTCAAAATTTTTATTTCGATCAAAACAAAATGGTGGTGTATTATTCCATCGTTGAAGCCGTTGCCGCCCATTAATCGCATTTTGTATTTGCATGTAATTTGCAATGCCTTCTGTACCGCTCTGATGCTTTCGTCAAAGAAAGTGTTCCTGATTTGCAAATTACATTCAAATATACCCACAACACTAGTAAAAGTAAACTTTCCCATACTGCCTTGCAGCAATCATCCAATTTGCAAATGATACCATAAGACCCAAGTATTTTTTGTGTTTTTAAATTTATTTCCGCTTCAAAAGGTATCATGCAATTACAAAATATTTTAATTCCAAAACAATGGGTGTACAAACACTAAATATCATACACGTTGATCAATCTTCCGAATTCAGCGAGTATGTTGAACAAGAACTTAAAAGTGCAGGTCTTAATTTTCAGCTCATTCGTGTAGAGAAGAAAGTAGAATTTGAAGTAGAAATTCAATTTCACAAAATTGATTTGGTGATTTGCGATCACTTTTTAAATGGCCTTACCTCGTACGACGTTATTCAAATGCTGGCCTCCCAAAACACAAAAATTCCACTCATTATATTAAGCAATAACAAAGCCCTCGACTTCGCAGTAACGCTAATGAAAGAGGGCGCCGACGATTATTTGCTGAAAGATCAATTACAAAAATTACCACATGCCATTAAATTGGCCATCAATAAAAACCAACAAACCAAAAAAAATGAGTTAAAGCGAAAACTCATCTTCAATCAAACCGACTTCTTTAATAAGCTCTTCGAAAGTAGTTTCGATGGCATGGTATTGATTGATGAAATTTATAACATCAAATTTTTTACCCCTGCCTTTACCCGTATTTTTGGCGACATCGATGAAGTTGAAAATGGGCAACACTTTACTTCTTATATCAATGCCGAAGACCTTTATCCAGTAAAACTTAAAATTGAAGAAGTGGCGACCAAAGCCAATGCCACCAAACAATTTATGTTTAGGAGTTTATCGAAAAACAACGAAACCATTCTTGTTGAGTGCATTGCCAAAAACATGTACAATGTGCCCGAAATAGCATCCATTGTGCTTTACTTTCGAGAAGCCACCGAAATCGTAAAACAAAATGTGCAGTTGCAATTGCACAATGCCAAATTTCAATCCTTGCTCGAAAATTTATCCGAAGCCATTGTATTAACCGATGAGCAAGGTAAAATACAATTTCAAAGTCAATCTACTTTTAAAATCATTGGTTACAACTTTGCCGAATTAAACAATAGCGACTTCTTTGAATTATTGCACCCCAATAGCATCGACGATGCGAAAGGCCTCATGCAAAAAGCATTGCGCACACCGGGCATGCAATTTACCGACCAATTGCAAATACGCCGCGAAATAAACGATTACATTTGGATTGAAGCGCATTTTAGAAGCCGATTAGATGATAAAAACATTGATTGTGTGATCATCAATTTTAAAGACATCACACATCAAAAAGAAATGACCGAACGCCTTAGCAAAAATGAAGCGGTACTTAGCCATGTTTTAAAAAACATTCAAGTGGGTTACATTATTCTTGATAAGTCATTTGAAATTCTTTCCTTCAACGAGGCCAGCAAAATTGGTTTTATGCAAGTATTCGGAAAAGAACTCACTGAAGGCAGCAAAATGTTTGATTATTTGCCCGATGAGCGAAGAACCCCTGCCATTGAAATATATCGCCGCGCCCTTAAAGGTGAAACCATCAATTATGAATTAAATTTCGGTCCGGACGACAACCGAATATTTGTTGAAGTAACGGTTTTCCCAATGCTCGAAACAAATGATAAAGTGAACGGCTTAATCATTGCTCTTAAAGAGATTACTGAACGTAAGTCAATTGAAATTGAGAGAGAACGCATGACTGCCGAATTGGTGCAACGCAATAAAAACCTCGATCAATTCGAATATATTGTATCACACGACTTACGTGCACCCGTGGCCAATATTCTTGGCCTGTGTAACATCCTCAACATGCCGCAACTAACACGCATCGAAGACCAAAGCACAGCCATTAACGGCATTCACAAGGCAGCCGGTAAGCTCGATGAAGTGATCATGGATTTGAATAAAATTTTACAAAAACGCAGCGAAATCGTTGACTTAAAAGAAGAAGTTGACCTTAGCAAAGTGGTGGATGAAATCAAACACTTGTTTGTAGGCAGCCAACACCGCAAACCATTTGAAATACTCACCCATTTCGAAAACGGCGAACATTATTTATACACAGTTAAAATTTATTTAACAAGCATTTTTTACAACCTCATCAGCAACAGCATTAAATACAAAAAACCTGAATACGATTTAATTGCCCAAATTTCAGGTAAAATTGTAAACGATGAGTACGAATTAAGATTCAAAGACAATGGCATTGGCATTGATTTAAAAGCACATGGCGATAAACTGTTTGGCTTATACAAACGTTTCCACCCACACATCGATGGCAAAGGCATGGGACTGTATTTGGTAAAAAACCAGGTTGAATTACTAGGTGGTCGTATTTCGGTTGAAAGTGTTGTGAACCTTGGCACCACATTCACAATCTGCTTGCCACTGAAAGAAAGAGGCAGTCAAAAGCTAAATTAATTTTAGCCATCCGGTTTCATTTATAAAATCGATTTAGGTACCACTTTGCGTGTAAAGGTTTTCATACGTTTTAATGTACCGGCCTTTTCATCGGGGTTATATTGCAAAGTTGTTTCCCATGCATTTTCAGGTTTTATTTCTTCAATCATGTGCGCCTTTACTGCCATGGCCACCTGCTTCGAATAAATAATTGTAACACACTCAGTATTTAAATTCGCGCTACGCGGATCGAGATTAAACGTACCAATTACCGTGATGTAATCATCAATCACCATGCTCTTGGCATGTAAACCAAACACAGGTTTAAAACTTAAAGTCTTTTGTAATACCCCCGTCATAATTTTATACCTCGCAGCAGCATCAGGTCTGAATTCAAAAATACGCACACCGGCTTTTAAAATGTCTTCCCTGCATTTTTGATACGCTGCAAAGGCTTCTAAATTATCGGTCGAACTTAAACTGTTGCTGAGTATGTTCATCTTTACACCCTTGGCTACCGTTCTTTTTAAAAGATTTAAAATTTTATCGTTGGTAATTAAATAAGGCGATTGAATGTAAACATCCGTCTTAGCATTTTGTATCAAACTTGCCAAAGCCCCTGTTGTTAATGCCTCCCCACTTCGTTTCACCGTTTCATTAAATTTACCGGGCACATCCGATACAAATACAACACTGTCGGTCCAAAGCAAGTCGCCCGAGGCTTGAATGTTTTTAAAAGCTTGCGGAATACCTTGAATTTTTTCGCGTACCTGCGGCCAAAAGTTTTCAGGATTACAGGCATACTGGTGTAATCGGTCATAACGGTTAGCATCATTTGTTTTCACGGTGCTGTCGTTCACCAATTCACTTACCTGCACGGCAATGGCATTTTGCCAAAAGTTTTCGAAACTGCTTTCCACCACTTCAGTAGCCTTACCAATCAACAAAACATCGCGGTCTCTAAAATTATATTCGTGGTCATAATCAAAATACTCATCTGCAATATTGCGACCGCCCGTAATTGTAATTTTACCGTCAACAGCAAATATTTTATTGTGCATGCGCTGATTGGCTCCTGAAAAATCTTTTCGAAAAGCATTGAGCTTTTGAAAAATGTTCTTCCCCAAATTAACACCGGGATTGTAAATTTTAATCTCAATGTTTGGGTGGGCATCCATGGCCAGTATTTCATGTGGGCCTGCCTCCACCATAATATCATCAACCAATATGCGCACTTTAACACCGCGATCGGCAGCACGCACCAAATAATCACAGGCAATTAAACCCACATTGTCGGTTGAAAAAATAAAATATTGAATATCGATGCTTTTCTCGGCATATTCACTTAGCCAAGCTCTGCTAATCATCGACACATCGCCTTCTTCCAAAACATAAACCCCTGTTTTGTTTCGCATCTTTTCTTCCAATCCCTTTAATTGCGACGATAAAGTAATGCTATCGTTTCGGTGAATGCCGGCACAAAAATCTTTTTTCACAGCCGGAATCAGGTCCTTGTTTTCATCAGAACAAGCAATCAATAAAACCAAACTGCAAATGATGCCAAAGTTTTGCCAATATTTTTTCATATCGATGGATTTTCGAATAAAAATAATAAAATTTTAAAACAATAAAAATGAAGACTTATTCCTTCAGCAATTTGAGTAATTGCACACCATCATCGGCTGTCTTTAAGCGCAAAGTATAAACACCCGATAACAAATGCGAAATATTGAGCAATGCCTCCGGCCTATCGCGTTTAAACAACACACTTTGTTTATAGGCCACCTTGCCGTTGCCGTCTATCAATTCCATTTCAACAGCCATGTTTTTGTCGCCTTTATAGGCAACAATCAGCTTACCGTTACTTGGGTTGGGATACAATGAAAACACATCGCGTGATTGGTATTTTTCCGCAACACCGTCGCATTTCGACACCACAATGTGCAGCGAATCAACATCTAAACAGCCATTGCTGTTTTGGGCATTCACACTAAAGGTTTGTGAAACGCCGGCTGTGAAAGTGTATGAGGCACCCACAAAACTGCCGGGCGACCATACATAACTCTGTGCACCCGATACCGATACAGTGATTACCTCATCAATACAAACCGTGTTTGAAGGTATGCTGAATGTAATGTTCGGACTGGCGTTTACCAAAACGGTTTGATTCACCACCGACCCAATGCCAATGCTATTGGAGGCAACCATGGAGATGGTATAAATACCTGCATTGGCAAAAGTAATACTCGGACTTTGTACTGTGACTGAACTGATATTCACCCCTGCACTTGGCTGCACCGACCACGACCATGCATTTGGACTGTTGTTGGAAGCATCTTGAAACAACCTTGAAGTACTTGAACAAATACTCGAAGGAATATAAAAATTACTCACCGGTGGTGCCGTTACCTGATACAAATCAACTTCGTAAACCCCGCGACCGTAAGTAGATGCACGTAGTTTATTTGGATTAGCCGCAGAAATTTCCATATCACTAATAGGTGTATTCGGCAATCCTGAATTGTACAAGGTCCATGTATTGGTATTAATGTCTTTACAATACACACCAATGTCCATGCCTACATAAATTAAATCGTTTGAACCTACTTGGTACACCGAGCAATTGGCCGGTAAATTTGGGAGGTTGTACGTGATGTTAGTCCATGTTTGGCCACCGTTGGTTGATTGAAACACTTTGTTGGCGGCAGAGTAACCGCTTAAAGTAACCCATAATTTATTTGGGTCGGTAGGACTAACGGTAATAAATGTAGGTGCGCCTAAACTGGTAGGTACGCCGCTCATGGCGGTCCATGTGGTGCCACCATCAATACTTTTTCTTAAGGCAGTGTTATGAATAACATAAATTACTTGGTTGTTTGAAGGCGCGATGGCAAATTCTTTAATGTTGCCTGTAACACCTGTAGTGCCCAATTGTGACCAACTTAAACTTGGCAGGGTGCAACTATAAAGTTGTGAAGTGCCGGCATAAATTACTGAAGCATTTTGTGGATCTTGTTTCCAAGGGCATAACCAAGCCGAACCGGTGATGCCTGCATTGGTCCAAAAAGCACCGCCATTGGAAGAGCGTAAAAAATTACCGTTTTGCCAAGATGCAAACATGTTGTTGTCGTTGGTACGGTCAATAAAACAATCCATACCGTCGGCGCCAACGGCTGCACTATAAACACCGTTATTATAAATGTTTGTGCCGTTATCTTGGTGACCCGTAATCCATTTGTTTGGCGAAACACCCGAAAGTCCCATTTTATAAATTTGTGAAATGTTACGGGTGGCGTTTAAGTCTGCCCAGCTCGAACCGTTATAACTAAACAAACCCCCGTCGTTACAGGCGTATAAAGTACCTGCATTGTTGTATTCTAATTCATGTTGATCGGCATGTACGTATAAAGGACTGCTACCGGCACTGTTCCAGCAACCAATGATGTTAAAATTGGCGCCACCGTTGGTACTGCGCCAAATGTTAATACCACCCACAGCCACTTCGTTTTTATCGAGGGGCGAAGCCGCAATGGTTAAATCGTACCAGCCTTGGCCACCGGCGGCAGGGTTACTGCATGAACCGTTTAAAATATCAGGACTGGAGGTCATGAGGGTAAATGCGGTGCCGCTTGACACCGAGCGATAAACGCCCTGTAAACCGCTGTTCGAAGGATTTGAAGACAAGGCATAAACATAATTTGGGTCGGCTGCGGTAACTGTAATTTTCATGCGCTCAGCGGCAGTGCTAATACCGTTAGAGATGGTACTAAAGGTTTGTCCGCCATTTGTTGACAAATAAAAAGCAGTTCCGCTGGCGTAAACTGTATTTGGGTCACCCGGTTTAAACTCCATGTCGTAGGCAGCTGAGCTGGTCACTTGGGTCCAATTCGCACCGGCATCGGTGCTGCGGTAAATACCAACGCTGGTAGCGGCCAATAAAATTTGTGTGTTATTTGGATTCACAAGAATGCGGCTCATGCGGCGTGCTTGAATTATGGTAAAGCTAAGGCCTGTATTGTTCCAAGTAATGCCGCCATCGGTTGATTTTAAAACCCCGATGCTGCGTGTATCGCCTTGTTCCATATCGCCGGTGGCCAAATACATGATGTTTGGATTGGTGGGATCAACGGCCAAATCGCTACAGCCGATCACGGTTAAATAATCGGTGTTGGTGAGCCATGCCCCGCCACTGTTGGTGGTTTTCCATAAACCGCCGGCAGGTGCGCCAATCCAAAAAATTGAAGGATTGCTAGGATGAAAGGTGATAAAATTATCGCGACCCACATTTTGTTTGATGTTATAATTGTTTACGCCGGTGGGTGAACCAATTGGGCCCATGGGCACCCAAGTTGAATTGGCGGTATTTGCACCCAATGTTAAGTGACCGGCTTTAATGGCATTGGATTGAAAAGCTTTAAAATTTTCCCAGTTGTTCGACAACAATAAAAGATTGCCGGTGGGATACACACGGGGTTCTACAAAATACTCCCAGCGGCGAAAAGGCGTATAGCCCCTGCCCTTTTCGCTAATGTCTTTGTCTTTCCAAAAATCGTAAAACGACTTTTGAATATCATAAAAATTGGTGGCAGGCTGAGGTAATCTGTCAATCCATGGTTGGGCTTTAAGGGAATTGATGCAGAAAACTAGGAGGCAAAGTGTAGCGATTTTTTTCATGTGCTTTATTTGATTCATAAAGCTATTGAAATGTTTTTAGTTGGGCAATAATTGTATGTATTTGGGATGGCTTGAAGATGTTAAAATTCAAATTGTTCGAAATGTTAAGGTTCACGAAGCGCCCGGGATGCGGAAGGCTTGCCTGCCAATACTAGGCATGCGCGCAGGTTGGCAGGCAGGGTTCTTTTGGCCGCCCAATTTTCCGCGGCCAAAAAACCGCAGCCTGCAGCAGCCCGATCAGGCGCCCAAAAAATGATACTTCTTTTATCGAAAGTCATCATTGCATCTATTTTGCGGGGCGCATTCATTCGGCTTATAGGGACCGAAACACTTGTTAACACTTCTGTTTTAATTGCTACAATTTATAGCATTAACACGCTACAAAAAACAGTATCTTTGATTATGGAAAATTTGAAGCGCTTCATGAACGAGATACAATTACTGCCTTACACGGGCAAGGCCAACTGTATTGAGGCATTGGATAATTTGCTTCAGGATATTTTACTCGACATTAAACAACAAAAATTACCGGCGAGTGGCGAATTGTTGGAATTAAAAAACTGTTCATGGGTGTTGCACGAGCGCTATCACATGGATACGGAGTCGGACTTAAAATTTACCTTTCACCACACCAAGCACCGCATGCTAAAAAGCTGTTTATCATTGGAGGAAAAGCTTGAAAAAAAAGCCCTGCGCAATACACATTTAATACTGAGTGAATGACATGGAACTGGCCCTTAAATTGCCCAAAGGAAAATTACCCTTTATCGGCATTGTGTTTCACAGTGTGCGTGAGGCTTGCCGTTTAAACGAACATTTAATCAACGAACCCAAGGATAAAATTTACACCCTCACCTTTTTACAACCCAATAAAGATGGGGTTGAAATTCGTGTACGCTCAGAAAACGGCAAAGATTATGTGATTTACCAAAGGGTGAAGTGCAACCCTGTACAATTGGAAAATTTTATGTTTATGACCAACCGATTTCAAGATTTTAACTTCGGGCACATTTTACGCGATTTTGACCGCGACATTATTGTAAAAACGAATGAATTGGGCAAACCCTTTGTGTTGAAGTTGCAGGGAATTTTTATGATGGGTTAAAGAAGAAAAAATTAAATCTGATTACAAATCATTGATGAGTTTTTTGAATGGCGCGTAAACACATAAGACTGCGATGAAAGCACACAGACCGGCCAAGTTTTGTTCTGTTTTAGGAGCAAGGGTTGAATGACCGCTCGCTGAATCAAGCAGAAGAATAAATACCAAAAAAATAAAAAATACAGCCGCTGCTATGCCCAAAAAAATGAGTAAAATATCAAGCAATATATTGCCGGCATCTTTTTTGTTTGTGTGTTGATTATTCCCAATAAAACGATTCAATTTTTTTTCGTTTTTTTCAGACAAGGCCAATTGTTGCAAAAGTAATTGTGCCTTTCGCTGAAGGTGAATGTCTGCGTTTTTAGTCTTGGTTTTTTGATTATTAAATAAACTTGAATCAGGTTTTACATCTTCTGTCTTAAGCACATAGTTTGTTTGAATTGCTTCAAGACTTAATTCTTTTTGATTGCCAAGCCCTTCGTGGGTCATTTGTGCTTTTGGCGCTTTGGCGAATGTGGCCACATTTGAACTCGAGGCTTTATGATTTTGCGCAAAATAAAATCCCTTTCGGTAATGTCTTTTTTGTAAGCTGAGCTGCTTACCGCATGTACTTAATAATAAAGCAACAAGTAAAAAAAAGATGCCGGATTTTGTTTTCATTTTAATTGTGTTGAATTTAAAAAGTAGTTATTTGGAAAATATATAAAATTAAGGTTATCAATTTTTTTGTAATAAAATGGCTTACGCATAAGATGTTCAACCGCTTTTATAAGTCATGAATAAGCTTCATTATCGGTCCAATAATGGATGAAAGTCCGACGACAAAAATTAAAATCAAACTTGCAATTTCAAATAAAGTTAAATGGCCAGATACTGCAGAAAATCCAAGCAAAACAAAAAAAGCGCCAACCAAAACACCACATAGAATTAATAAAAGATCAAACATTATAATGATAAAACCCTTTTTGCTTTCCATCTTTTCCTTAAAAAGACGACTAAACTGGTTCTTTATTTTCTCACCATGTGGTCTGCGTTGTTGCTTAAATAAAGTCTTATCAACGATGTTTGATTTAATGTTTTTATTCGTTGGTGTTGAAGGTTCTATGTCTTTGAAAGTACTATTTTGATTAGGAAGTACTTCATTAAACAAGATACATTTAACTGAAATCACTGTATTATTACTTAAGGTATTTTTAATTATCGTTGCTTTTGGTGTTAAAATTGAATTCATTAACATTTTAGGATTTTTTTGCGCTTGCTGAGAGGAAAAATAAAATCCCTTTCGGTAATGCCTCTTTTCAAGGCTAAAGTGTTTACCGCAAGAGCTGATGATAATGCTGAACAATAAAAAAATAAGGATGGATTTTGTTTTCATTATCGAAATTGTATTAAAACAATAGTACAAGATAAAAAATAAAATACAACAAGGTAATATTTAATCTTCGTAAGATATTCCACGCTTCAGAATACCTAGATAAAAATAAAGCAAAAATAAGCGTTCGTATCCTCTAATCCAGACAGCCCGCGAACTTTCAACTAATACAAATGCAAATCCTTATTCATTGAACAAATAGAAAGTGAAAAATTAATTGAGATCGCTAATTAATCTTACTAAAGGTGCAACGAAACAAATGATTGCTAAAATCAAGAATAGTGCCCCTATTTTATTATCATCTGGGGTTCGGGAAGAAGAAAAAGCTTCAAAGCTAAAAAATAAAAATAAAATGCTTGTAAATATACCAATGCCAAGCAAGATGATGTCGAAAAGTATTTGAATGAAGCCCGATTTTTTTTGGCGTTCATTGGCTTTACCTATATATTGAATGGTTTTTTTTGCATACTCAGGTAATTCGGGTTGGTCGAGCTTTTGCATCAGCTGTTGAAATTTTCTTTTGCCAAATCCTTCTTTCAGTAAAGATTTTGTTTGGTTCAACACAGTTTCTCTTGAATGAATGGAGTCTGCATCAGGCAAAGTAGCAGGCACCATGCTTGCTTGCGCTTGATGGGATGGATTGACTTCAACCTTTGCATAATTCGGCGTTTCGGCCTTTGACTTAGTATTGTGTGCCTTGTGATTTTTTGCAAAATAAAATCCCTTTCGGTAATGCCTCTTTTCAAGGCTAAAGTGTTTGCCACAAGAGCTGATAATGATGCTGAACAATAAAAAAATAAGGATGGATTTTGTTTTCATTCTAAATGTGTTGTGTTAAAACAATAGTACAAGATAAAAAATAAAATACAACAAGGCAATGATTCAACTTTTGCATATTGAATGCATGAGAATACCCAGATAAAAAACAGGGCAAAATAATGTGTACTTTTGCGGACATAAAATAAATACCATGAGCGAATTTCCCCCTTGTCCAAAATGTAAATCCCCATTCTCTTACCAAATGGGCCACTTGTTAAACTGTCCTGAATGCGGCCACGAGTGGAGTGCTGAAGCAGAAGTAGCAGAAGAAAAAAGTAATGATGATACCTTGGTGGTAAAAGACAGCAATGGTGCGATTTTACAAAATGGCGACGCTGTGGTGATAATTAAAGATTTACCCGTAAAAGGCTCTTCAAAAAACATTAAAGCAGGCACCAAAGTAAAAAACATCAAATTGGTGGATAGCGATCATAATATTGATTGTAAAATTGAAGGATTTGGCGCTATGGCGCTTAAATCAATTTATGTGAAGAAAGCCTAATGTAAGGCTATCATTTTCACCTTTACTAAAGTGTTAATTATTTCGGGTTACGGGTTACGGGTTGGCATAACGGAATTATAAAAGCTTCTCAATTCCGTCTATTTTAAATATCACCGCGATTTATTTATTATGATTGACTCGTCCCCATTTTTAATTATTAATTATCAATTCCCCCAATTCAACATTAAAAATTCAACATTTAAAATTATTCATTATTTCGGGTTACGTGTTTCGGGTTGGCATTGCGGAATTTGAAAAGCATCGCATTTCCGGATATTTTAAATAATATGTGATTTATTTTTTAGATCAAACCCAACTTCATTTTTAATTATTAATTATCAATTTCCTCCATTCAACATTCAAAATTCAACATTTAAAATTCTTTACTGTCCTGACTCTTGTCTCCTTTCCCTCATTTTTAATTATTAATTATCACTTCCCACACATTCAACATTTCTAATTCTTTAAGATTTCGGTAAATATTAAGTCCGAATATTTAAATCCAATAATCAAACGTACCTTTAAGTCATCACTTTTTAATTGACAATTCAGTTCGTTTAAGCCAAAACAAATAACATGATCACCATCGATAATTATTTAGACAGCCATTATATTCATAGAAGCAACTGGCTAAGAGCAGCAGTATTAGGTGCCAACGACGGCATCATTTCTATTTCGAGTTTAGCCATTGGTGTTTCTGCCGCCAGCGCAAACCGAGAACCAATTGTATTGGCTACAGTAGCCGGTTTGGTGGCCGGTTTATTGTCGATGGCAGCCGGCGAATATGTTTCGGTGAGTTCACAAACCGACACCGAAAAAGCGGATATAGAAAGAGAAGTGAAAGAACTTGCAGAAATGCCTGAAGAAGAGTTAAAAATATTGGCGCAGATTTATGAAAATCGCGGACTAAAAAAAGAAACTGCCATGCAAGTGGCCATTGAACTCACTGAAAAAGATGCTTTGAGCGCACACATCCGCGATGAATTGGGCATCAATGAAATTAGTCAAGCCAATCCAATTCAAGCAGCCATAGCTTCAGGCACAGCCTTTACGGTTGGCGGTGTTTTACCTTTGTTGGTGGTTTTGTTTGCCCCGGTAAAAGGTATGGAATATTGGCTTTATGGCTTCACCATCATTTTTCTGATGTTACTGGGCGCCATCGCAGCGCATACCGGCGGATCGAATATTAAAAAAGCCATCATCCGCATCACCATTTGGGGCACACTTGCCATGGGCCTTTCAGCCTTTGTTGGTTATCTTTTTGGTGTGAATGTTTAAAGTTTAGAATTCAAAATTCAGTGTGTATTGATTTGCTCCTACAATTAAGCATTCAACAATTCTCTTAGTCCTTATCCATAAAAGGCATGTGATTTATTCTTTCTATTGCGCCAATTATCAACCAAGATAAAGCTTGGCGAATATGCCTTGCCCCTTTATTTTAATCAACTGCATTTACCTTATTTTTCAATGCAAATCCTTGCATCCACTGCAATCAATGACATTGATGTGCCCATCAGTGGGTTAATGTCTAATTCCTTTATTTCAGGTGCCGCCTGAAGCAATGCCGATAATTTTAAAATCGCTGCCACAAACAAATCTTCATTCACACCTTCTTTGCCACGCACACCTTTGATGATGGGATATGATTTTAAATGTCTGATCATGCCATGCGCTTCTTCTCTGCTCACCGGGGCAATTGAACTGGTTAAATCATGAAACACTTCAATAAACACTCCGCCCAAGCCACACATCACAACATGCCCAAAAGGATCTTCGCGCGAAGCGCCAATAAAAACTTCATTGCCACGCAATTGCTCTTGCATCAAAACACCGGTGCTGCCTTCAATCGCCATCAAATCATGATAGGTGTTTTCCAAGTCGTTGAAGTTTTTAATGTTTAACCGCACACCACCGGCATCTGATTTGTGCACAGGACCAATCACTTTCATCACCACCGGAAAACTTAAATCAATCATCGCGTCCGAAGCTTGCACAACACTCTGAACCGTTATCTGATTCGCTGTTTTTATGCCTGCCGCTTCCAACAAATCACGCGCCTTCTCAGGCGATAAATAGCCATCTTCAGCTTGCATCACAATTTGTCTTATCAATTGGTGATTCACCGGCGGCAAAATGGCTTCTGTAAATGGGCGCGGACGGCGGTAAATGCGTGAAAGCACATAAGCAAAACTTACCTCATCGGTAAAGTTTACATGTCCCATGGTACTAAACATACTCACTTCTTCAGCCGCTTGTATAATGGATGGCAGTATCGGAAAAATTGGTTTTTTAGAGGCATTCATTTTTTCATGCAGCACTTTGTAAACATCATCTACCCGCCACATGCCTGTAGTACCAAACACAACAACCGAAGCGTCAATGTTATCAAAATCATTTTCTACAGCATCCAATATTTTTCCCAATTGCGAAGCGGTGCCTGTTGCTAAAAAATCAATGGGATTGGCAACCGAAGAACCCGCATACAATTCGCCCAACAAACGCTCAGCTTTTTCACCTTCGAGACGCGGCACTTCCATGCCACCTTTAATTAATTCATCTGTAAGCATCACCCCCGGTCCGCCTGCATGCGTTATCACCGCAATGCGCTTGCCTTTTAAAACTTTAAACGTAAAAATGGCTGCCATGTAAACCAATTCAATACGACTGCTGCAACGAATAACACCGGCCTTTCTGAACAAGGCACTCACGGCTACGTTTGAACCCGATAATGAACCGGTGTGTGAAGAAACGGCGCGCGAGCCTTCATCGGTGGCGCCCGATTTTATGGCAGCAATGCGACATCCCTTGCTCACCAATGAACGCGCATGTTTTAAAAAGCGTTTGGGATCTCCCACTTGTTCCATGTATAATAATTTAATACGCGAACTGGTGAGCGGATCAAAAGTAACATCCCAATACTCCAACAAATCTTCAATGCCAATTTGTGCTGAATTACCAATAGAATAAATATTTTTAAATTTTAAACCGCGCGGAATCGCCATTTCGAGAATGTACACCATGGTGGCACCCGATTCAGAAGCACAGTCGCAACCAAATGGATCGTATTCAGGAATAGGTCCCGCAAATACTCCTTTGTATTTTTCGGTGATGAGTCCAATGCAATTAGGCCCTATGAGTGTTCCACCCACTTCATTCACGATGGCCACACATTTTTGTTCGAGGGCCTTACCTGCTTCACCAATTTCGCTGAAACCCGCAGAGAATAAAATAAATCCACGACAGCCTTTTTCATGCGCTAAAATGCGGATGGTTTCTTCCACAAATTTAGCAGCCACAGCAATGATGGCTAAATCAACTTGGGGTAATAAGGAACAATTTTCGAAACAAGGTATATCTTGAACCATTGTTTCCTTTGGATTAACGGCATATAAACGGCCTTGGAATTGATGAGAAATGAGATTGTATAAAACCTTACCCCCCGGTTTCGAGGTGTCGTTCGAACCGCCAACCACCACTATACTTCCAGGATTTAAAAGTGCATTTGAAATCATAACAATAAATAATCAAACGAAGTTAGGATAAGCTTAATAAGTGAAATTGAGGAAAATCAGTTTTTAGTTATTTTGGGTTGCGAGTTACGGGTTAAGGGTTGACATTAGGTAATTAAATATTCGTCGCAATTCCAGTTACATTAAATATGATTCAATCTTCCAAGTAATACCACTCCTAATTTTTAATTATTAATTTCTAATTCTTAATTATTTCGCCCTCCCATTCAACATTCAAAATTCAACATTTAAAATTATTTCATATTTCGAGTTACGTGTTGCGGGTTGGCATTAAGGAATTTTAAAAGCATCTAATTCCGGCTATATTTAATAACAGAGTGATTTATTTGTTATCTAAAACCCGTCCTCATTTTTAATTATTAATTCCCACCAATTTAACAGTCAAAATTCAACATTTAAAATTCTCTCCCGTCTTGCCTCTCTTCCCCTCATTTTTAATTCTTAATTATTAATTTTTAAACATAACTCCCCACATCTTGCACTCTCTAATGATCTTTCCAATACTTCACAAATTTTCCAATTTATGGAATAATAAATGAATTCATTTTGCATAACAATCTCATTTACAGATTATTAAAAGTCGGCACGAAAATCGTATTCGCGTGCACGAATTAAAACGTGAACATGATTTTTTGACTTAATCATGGGCATTATTGATACTAAAAAATGAACAACTTTTCTTTTATAACATTACTGAAATATAAATGGGCATTTTATTTGTGCTTTATTTTTTGTTTTCTATTAATTGGTTTTCATGCACAGGCAGGAAGCATCACCTCTGCTGCAAGTGGTAACTGGACCGCAACCGCTTCTTGGTCAGGCGGCAACGTGCCTTCAGCGGGCGACACAGTCATTATTGGAAATGGACACACCATCAATATTACCACCAGTCAAACCGTTGTGAATGTTACTTTATCGGGCAGCGGGGCAATAAATTTAAGCGCAACCGGCGCAAGCCTTAACCTTAGCGGCGATTTTAAAATGAATGGATCAAGCAGCATTCTTGGTAATTCAAGTAGCAGACTTGTAAATGTTGCGGGTAATTTTTCTGTCACCGGCGGCGCAAGTATCATCATACAAAATATTGCGTTAAACGTAATCGGTACTTTTTATAATGCAGGAACAGTTTTACTAAATACGGGATCGAGTGCTGCCAAGTATTTCGGCAATTTTATCAATAATGGTGTATTCACCAATTCAAGTAACAGTGTTCCGATGACAGTAGGCGGTGATTTTACAAACAATGGCACCTTTACTTCAGGAACAGGTCGCCTTACTTTTACAGGTTCTTCCAATAATATTATTTCCGGAAGCGCCGGCACAACCGCATTTGGAGGCGGTATCACCGTGAACAAGGGAATCGACCAAAGTAGCATTTTAGAAGTCATATCGAACATGACCATGTCAAACGGCGGTCTCATTCTTAGCAATGGTACTTTTAAAATGTCGAGTGCTTCTACTTTCACACCATTTACTGCTGACCCAAACATTCCTTCCGGCGCACGCTTATGGAACAATGGCGGCACCATGAATAGCAGCGCAAATATAAACTGGACATTGAATGGAGCCATTCGTTTAGATGCCGGCATCATCAATATCGGAACGGCGGCAAACAATAGAATTTCACCAACCACAGGCAGTACCATCGAAGTGAATGGCGGTACATTAAATGTTGCAGGAAGAATATCTCCAAGCCAATCGAGTTATACTTGGACATTTTTAATGACGGCGGGGCAAGTGAATCTAGGCACAATTGGTAATACCTCATCGAGTAACGAAACTTTTATGATGGACAATAACAATGATGTTTTCGCTATTTCCGGCGGAACACTTAGCATTGTAAATGGTTTTGCACAAGCTTATCTCAACAGATCTACTAACGGAGCCGGGTTTACCGGAGGGGTTTTCGCCATTGGTAACGCCACAACAACAAGTGGCAGTGTGATGCGTTTCGAAAGCACGCAGCCTTTATATAATTTACTAATCAATGCGCCGGGTTCAACGGTTCAAATTGCTACCGCATTGCAAATAGCAGATGGATTAACCTTAACGGCAGGGAACGTTGATCTTAACAACCAAACGCTAACCTTGGGTTTATCTGCGGCTTCGCCGGGTACACTAGTGCGAAGTACAGGTTTTTTATACGGAGGTGGTTTTCGAAGGTGGTTTAATGCCGGCACTTTTAGTATTGGCGACGATAAAGGCTTGTTCCCAATGGGCACTTCATCAGGTGATTACCGCCCCTTATGGCTTGCCTATTCTTCAAGTTTGCCAAACACAGGCTCTGCAAGGGTTACGCATACACCTACTTATCCATCAACTTTTAATAATGCTACACACCAAGACGCCAGTTGGGGTAATACCATTCAAGGGGTTTCAAATTCATATTGGACCATCTCCTTAACATCGATGGTGTTTCAGGGCACCAGTGGCATGATACGATTTGGCGGTACCGGCTTTGGAAATAATACATTAACAGATTTAAACGCAACGCTTAATTCATCAGCAATTGGAACCCACGCAGCAGCAACGAATTTAAACACAAGTCTGGAAGTGAACAGAACCGGATTAACATCAGGCACTATTGCAAATAGCTGGAGAATTGGAACACGAAATACAATCAATTCACCGCTACCGATTACTTTTGTTGATTTTACGGCAGAAACAAAAGGCAAGGAAGTATTGTTAAACTGGGAAACCTTGACAGAAAAAAACAGCGATTTTTTTACTGTAGAAAAATCGCTTGATGGCATTCATTTTAATGCTGTACTAAAAGTTCCTGCTTCGGGCAATACCAGCACTAAACGCAATTATAGCGCCACAGATGTTTCTGAAAATAACGACATCATTTATTACCGTTTAAAACAAACCGACCTCAACGGCAGCAACGAATATTTTAAAATCATCGTTGTATCGTTTAACAATAACGGAGGTGATTTATTGGTATTTCCAAATCCCACAAAAGCCGATGTCATAAGCTTGAGTAATTTGTATGACAACCTCAATTCAATTGAGCTGATAAATGAATTAGGTGTACAAGTTTATTTCTCGCAAGAACGCATTTCTAAGATTGATCTGACCCGTTTTCCAATTGGTGTTTATTATTTGAAAGTTAACGCAACCGATAAATCCATCAACAAAAAAATAATCATCGAAAATTAATTTTTTTTGACTGTCTGGGTTTTAGGATTTTTAAATTTAATTTAAGTATTTTCTTTTTGCTCATTATTTTACATCTCAGTCCGTTTTTATCATACACAAAGTTCACCAAGCGGAAAATTATTTTGTAAATCATGGTCACTAAGGGCAATTCGCTGCGCTCAACCTCAATCCATTACCAACCCCATTCTTCATTTTTAATTATTAATTACAAAAGGGCGTTCCCGCGATATTGGCCTTTTTCACCGTCGAGTGCCAACACGCGGTCGGGCCGTCACTACTCGCTTTTTGCCACATTTCGAAATGCCGGTGGCAAAAGAGCTCAATCCCGATAAATATCGCGATTCCGTCCCTAACGCAGCATTTCAGTAATGCAGCCGCAATCACATCCTAATTCCTGCCGTCTTGACTCTTGCATCATTTCTAATAATTTATTATTTCGAGTTACGGGTTACGGCTTGGCATTGCGGAATTCGCAGTTAACTTCCATACCGCCTAATTTAAATTACATCGTGATCTAAAATGTTCAGTTAGACCGTTTTTAATTTTTAATTCAAAATTTTTAATTATTAATTCCCCATCAATCTTCCAAATACGTCAATGCTCAAATCTCATATTTAAAAAATAGCTTATCTTTGGTTGAATTAAAACCCATAAAACATGGTATATACTCGACTGCTATTTACTTTCTTTTTGTTGGGTATAGGTATGTTGTATGCACAACTACCCAATCCTCTAAACTATAACACCGCTTCCAATGCCACCAATACCGGCACAATTTCACTGGGCGCGAACGATTTGCATTGGAGCGCCGCTATAAACAACAGCATAACGGGCTATGTGCCTGCCGTAAGTTGCGGCAATCAAGCAGTTTGTTGTTGGACCAATGCAAGCAATGGTTTATCGAATTGGATTACTTACCCACATACCTGTTCATCATCCCCGGCCGAACATTCGTGCCTGGGAAACATTGATGTGTATTACAAGTTAAACCTTAATTTGCCTGCCTTTATTTGCGGTAACATGGCCATTTCAACGCCAAGTGTTTATTGTTTATCAATGAATTTTTTCGCCGACAATTGTGTCTACGAAATATTTGTGAATGGGATTATCAATTACCAAAGTTCTACAAGCATTCCTTATTCCTATTCGGGTTTTACCTCCGGCGGCAATGTAAATATCAATTTATGCAACAATTGGCAAGCCGGTACCAATACCCTCATTGTGCATGTTAAGTCAGGCGCACCAGGCTATCCGGGCTGGGAAGGTTTTCTGGCCGTTGTCAACCCAACACTCACAACCGCGCTCACCAACACCATTTCAGCGAACGTGACTGTATTAAACAACCAGTGCTTTGGTGCTAGTGCCGGTGCGGCCAGCATTAGCGTTTTGCCCACCTATGCACCTTATACTTATTCATGGATACCTAATGTTTCATCTGCCTCCATTGCCAGCGGCTTAAGTGCCGGCAACTACACCTATATGGTAATCGGACCAAATGTTTGTGGTACTGCTTCAGTGATTAGCATCACACAACCACCCGCTCTAAGCCTTAATATCGTAGCAAGCAGCCCCTCGGCATGCGTTGGCAATAGCATTCAATTAAGTGCTAACGGTTCAGGAGGTACTGCACCTTATGCCTATGCTTGGTCCAATGGCCCTACAAATGCTAATTATAACACCACCCAAACCAATGCCGGAAATTATATATATACGTTAAGCACCACCGACGCCAATAATTGTGTGTTAACCAAAACCACCACATTAAACTTTATAACCAATCCAAACATTAGCATTAGCGGTAGTAATAGCCTTTGTGTGGGGCAGACAATTGTTTTAACCGTAAGCGGCGCAACAAGTTATGCTTGGAGCAATGGCAACTTTACGCCAAGCACAAGTGTAAACCCTACAACTACGACCAATTATACGGTAATTGGCACCAGCGCTAACGGTTGTGTAAATTCAATGGTAAAAACCATACAGGTCTTTCCATTGCCTAGTTTAAACCTTAGCACGAAGCCACCAGTTATTTGTGCAGGTGAAAGCATGACCCTTTCAGCAAACGGCGCCGGCACTTATTCATGAAACAATGGCGCACAAACACCCAGCATTATAATTTCACCAACCGTAAACACAACTTATTCTGTTAAGGGCACACTAAACACTTGCACCAATTCAGCAGTCACAACAGTTACTGTTAACAAATGCAGCGGATTAAATGAATTAAACAATCAAAATTTTGCACTCAATGTCTTCCCCAATCCTTGTCACGATATTTTAAATATTGTATTAGGAGAAGGCAATTTTAAATTAAGTGTTTTTAATGCAGAAGGCATTTTAATTTTTGAAACAGAACTTATTGACACAACTTATCAATTGAATACAAGCAATCTCGCAAGCGGACTTTATCTTGTGCATTGTTACAAAGAAGGGATGAATTATATTAAGAGGATTGTGAAGGAATAATTTTCAGTTGTTTCTACTTCCAAACAATTTTGTTTTAATCCTTTATTTAACATCAATCTAAGCCAATTTTTTTGCTTGGTCTATGTGATTTAATCACTTTCCAAACTCCGGCTATCTTTTAACTAGTCTCAACTCCCATCATTCAACATTTAAAATTATTTATTATTTCGAGTTACGGGTTGGCATTGCGGAATTCTAAGTTAACTTCCATTCCGCCTAATTTAAATTACATTGTGATGTAAAATGTTCAGTTAGACCATTTTTAATTTTTAATTCAAAATTTTTAATTATTAATTCCCACCAATTCAACATTCAAAATTCTCTCCCGTCTTACCTCTTGAAGTCCTGCCTCTTGTCTCCCCCCCTCATTTTTAATTTTTAATTACAAAATGATGAAGATCAACATTTGTATTGCTAAAAAATTAATATTTCAGGGCAGCTTTCACCAAAAAAGAATGTAACTTTAATCATGCAAAAATTAATCTGCTTATCCCTTTTGCTTATCGCCATTGGCCTTAAAAGTCAAATTGGCAACGCCGGCTTTCTGAAAGAAAAAATCAAAGAGAAAGTGAATGAAAAGTTTGAGAAAAAACAAAAGGACTACGACGAAAGTAATTTCAATTATGCCATTTTGTTTCTTGACAACAGTGCATCATTCGAAGCCGATGAAAAAGGCAGTACTTTCAGTAGCACCCTTTACAATTCAACTCGCTTGGTGACACACGAACAAAAAACATTGGAAGACCGTGCTTATACCAATTTAAAAAATGGGGAATTACTTTTTGCCGGTAACCGTTTTTACCTTGCCGAACAAAGTTTAAAACTGGCAAAACGTTTGTATGAAGAAGACGGTCAAACAGCCGGCACCAATTACGCACAAACACTCAGCGATTTAGCCTTGTTGTGTCAGTCGCGCGGCCGATTCACCAAAGCCAAAGAATATGCCGATGAAGCCCTGCAAATTCGAAAAAAACTAAACAACAATGGCATGTTGCTGGTGTCGATTAACAACAATGCAGTATTAAAAAAAGAAACCGGATTATATGCCGAGGCTGAAGCCGATTTAAAATCCGCAATTGAACTGGCCAACAGCAGCGGCGACAAACTGGCGCGTGCATTGGTATACAACAACCTAGCCATGACCTTTCTTGAAATGAATAATTTAAAAGATGCTGAAACCAATATCAATCATTGCATTGAAGATGCCGAAACAGTGCTTAAAGAAAATAGCGCCAATTTTACAAAACTGCTCATCAATAAAGCCAATATCTACCGCTTCGAAAAAAAATTCAATCTGGCAGAAGAAATTTATTTAAAGTGTATCGACATCAAAGAACGTAAACTAGGTGCGCATCCCGATCTGGCACATTTAAAAATGGGTTTGGCCCAACTCTATATGGAAATGGGCAAACAAGATCAGGTGGAAGCCTTATTGCAAAATGCCTTCGATATATACAAACATAAACTTGGCGAAAAAAATCCGGCTACACTTGCCGTATTACAACAACTGGCGAACTTTTACCGCTTAACCGACAAGCCCTCCATGTCATTAGAACTAATTACCAGTGTGGTATCTACAAAAAAAATAATTTACGGCGAAACGCATCCCAATTACATTCAGTCACTCGAAGATTTAGCCCTTAGCCAATGGCAAAATAAAATGATTGTTGAAACCAAAAAGAATTACAAAATCGTCATCGATAATACACTCAACTACATCAACACTTTTTTTAATGCACTGAATGAAAACGAAAAAAATCTGTATTGGGATAAAACCAATATACGTTTGCAACGTTTCTATTCTTTTGCGCATGCCAATTCTGCTGATAACAAAGACCTGGTTCAGGCACTTTTCAAAACACTCGTGAATACCAAAGGCTTCCTGCTCAATAACTCCGCAAAAATTCGCAATACCATTTTTGAGAGTAAGGACAGTGTATTAAAAGAAACTTACAAAAATTGGTTAATCACAAAAGAAAATCTAAGCTTGGCATACCAATTGAGCAAGGAAGAGCTCATTCAAGAAAAAATAAATCTCGACAGTCTTACCGAGCGATCGCGCGATTTAGAAAAAGACTTATCGCAAAGGAGCGCCCTTTTCAAAGAAAGCATTGGTGAGCAAAGTGTGAGCATTGAAAGTTTACAGTCAAGTCTTAAACCAAACGAGGCTTTAATCGAAATAGTTGAAATCAGTGAATATGAAAACGGATTTAACGGCAACGAAACTTATGTGGCCTTGGTTTTAAAACCTTCATCTGTTCAAATGATTGAATTGGGTACCGGTATCAACATCGAAAATGCCACCAAAGATTTCAGGAATAAAGTAATACACAGCAAGCCCGAAAACGAAGCTTACGCCATTTTGTGGAAACCACTTGAAGAAGCAATTAAGTCCTGCACAAAACTTTACCTCTCACTCGATGGGGCTTATCACAAATTGAGTATGTATGCGTTGAAAGATGCCACAGGAAAATACCTCGTCGACAAGTTTGAGATTTGTTTAATGGCTAATTCAAAAGATTTAATTGACATCAAGCGAAATGAAAAAAATCTTAGTAAACCAAGTTCTGCAATTTTATTCGGCAATCCATACTACGGCGCCAATGGTTTGGTGCAGCAATTAGAGGGTACCGAAACAGAAGTAAAAAATATTACACAAGTACTAAATGCATTGAAAGTAAAAACCACCGCCATTTATGGTTCAGCAGCCACCGAACAAAAAATTAAAAATGTGCATTCACCAAATATTTTACACATTGCCACGCATGGTTACTTTTTATCCGATTTAAGTAATACAACCGGCAATAAAGCCTTGGGCGTAGACATGCAGGCCGCAAGCGAAAATCCTTTGTTGAGAAGCGGTTTGCTTTTTGCGAATTGTGAAAATGTGTTTGATGAAAATTACCATCCTGTGCTGCGTGGCGAAAACGGTGTATTAACAGCTTATGAAGCCATGAATTTGAATCTCGATAAAACCGATTTGGTGGTGTTGAGTGCTTGCGAAACCGCTCTGGGCAGCATTAAACAAAGCGAAGGCGTGTATGGTTTGCAAAGGGCTTTTTTAATAGCAGGTGCCAAAAGCATCATCATGAGTTTATGGAATGTAAGCGACGATGCCACCATGGAATTAATGACGCAGTTCTATTCAAACTTTGCCAAAAGCGGCAATAAATCCACTGCCTTTTATGAAGCCCTAAAACAATTAAAACTAAAATACAAACAACCTTTTTATTGGAGCGCATTTGTGATGTTGAGCCGATAAGTGCTTTGAATGATCACCCTGCGCCTATCTACAATCAGTAAGCGTCACCGTTCCTAAATCTGTCAAGGCAATAGAGAGTAATATGAGTGAATAAGCGCAAAGACCTAAAGCATAATGTTAATTAATCATCCTATATTTGTATGAATAAGCTTTATGTTTGAACCTTACAATATTGCCGGCACAAAATACACCCCTGAAATTAAATTTCACCATGGTATCCTTGAAATTAAAGGTGTTTCGGTTCCTGAAAACGCCTCGAGTTTTTTCGAACCGCTTTATTCTGCTGTTGAGCAATACTGTAATGTTCCCAATTCAGAAACCACCGTCAATATTTCACTATTTTATTTTAATACCAGTTCATTAAAATGTTTGTTGGCACTTTTCAAACAACTTGAAAAAATTCACAACAACCAATCGAGAGTAAAAGTAAATTGGTATTACGATGCCAACGATGATGATTTTGCTGAAAACATCAATGTTTACAAAGATCTCTTGAAAATCGAATTTCGATTTGTACCCCTATCCGATTGGGAACACCGCAAATAAGCGCTCCGTCCCAAACGCAGCATTCTGCTCAGGCAGACGTAATCACATCTTGACTCTTGCCGTCTTGACTCTCATCTCCCTTCCCCTCATTTTTAATTATTAATTTTTAATTATTAATTCCCAGCAAATCAACATTTAAAATTGTTTATTATTTCGAGTTACGGGTTACGGGTTGGCATTGCGGAATTCGCAGTTAACTTCCATTCCGCCTAATTTAAATTACATCGTGATGTGAAATGTTCAGTTAGACCATTTTTAATTTTTAATTCAATATTTTTAATTATTAATTCCTCCCATTCAACATTTAAAATTCAACATTTAAAATTCAACATTTAAAATTCTCTCGTAGAAATCTTATTGTTTTATTCAAATTAAACTTTCCTGCGAGTATTAATTTTGATTCAGTAGTGGATCATTAAATAAATTTTATTAATTTTAATAATACCCTATAACAATCATTTCACTTATGAAAAAAATAGTAAGTATCATATTATGTAGCCTTTATCTATCCTGCTATTGTCAAACAAGCTGGACACTTAGCAATACCGGTTTTCCATCAAACTATAATGCCAATGAAACTACAACTTCGCCAAACGGTGATATTTATTTGGTATCATCACTTAACAACAATGGGCACTACATTCCGAAATTATTTAAATCAGTTGATAACGGCGATCATTGGACTGAAATTATGACTGTTGGATTACCCGATACATTAAATCCATACACCATCATTTATACCGGAAATAAACTTTTGATAGCAGGTTCGGGTGCAAATAAATTTTATATATATGCATCCCTAAACAATGGCCTAAATTGGTCACCTTCTAATACTGGCTTAAATCCAAGTTATAGTCCCAATGATTTTACACAGGCACCAAATGGTGATATTTTTTTGGCGGCTTCTCAAAACACCAATTCCACATTCATACCCAAGGTTTTAAAATCAATCAACAATGGCAGTTCGTGGACCGAAATTACAACCAGTGGATTAACAAATACCCTTATACCCAACACAATTTGTTATGTAAATAATAAGCTATTACTTTCAGGCACTGCACCCGGCGCTTATTATGTTTATGCATCAATCGACAATGGTTTAACTTGGTATTCCTCAAACACCGGCATTCCTCCAGCATATGGTTTAGTTGACATTACAGTGGTTAGCGGTCAAGAAATTTATGGGGTGTGTGCTAAATTGTCCGGCGGTATTTTTAATTCAAAAGTTATTAAATCAACAGACGCTGGGATAAATTGGACAGAAATATCACCTTTAGTAGGTTTAAATAATTTACTGGTTGCTTATTCTATTTTATACTCTAATAATAATTTAATTTTAACCGGTTCCGACAACATAACACCTTTGAACTACATTTTCAAAAGCAGCATAGGTTCTGTTCTTAGCCTCACAGATCGTCAATTTGAAAAAAACAAATCACTATCATTTTATCCCAATCCTACAAACGGCTTATTGAAAATATTTTCCGACTTAGGAGAATCGGCAACAATCCTTGATGTTCTTGGTAATACAATCTGCATACTTAAATTAAACCCTAATGAAAATAGCATTGATTTATCAAACTTGAGTAACGGCATATACTTTCTTAAAACAGAATCCGGTGAAAAAATAAAAGTTGTAAAACAATAAACTTTTAAGAAATAAGGCGATGGGTGCAACAGAAAGAAGATTAGGTTATATATGATTAAACAATTGAATTTGTTGACAAAGCGTAAATATTTGATCGTTTGCTTGCTCATTTTTGGCTTCGGAACCATACTTGCACAAATCAAATCCGACAGCATCACATGTATAAAATCAAAGCGAAAGTTTAGTTTTATTCAAAATGGGAAAGTGCTTTCTTATCATCAACTAAAAACAATTTTGGCCGGTAAGCCTGAATCTGCTTTAGAAATGCAAGAGGCAAAAAAATTAAATCGCGCAGCAAGTTTCATTTCATTTACCGCTGGTATTTTAATTGGCCTTACATATCAAGGCGTCATTGATGGCCATTATCAAAATGCCATTCCGCTTGGCGCCTCCTTGTTGTTCATTTTATACACAGTGCCAATTAGCAAAGATGTTAATCATCACATCGAAAAAGCTGTTCTACTTTACAATGCGTCCTTACGCAAAACCTAATCTTGTGACTTATAAAAACAATACTGCCCTTGAAGGTAATTGTTCTCACAATTTGCATTCAAGGCTAAATACAATACATTTGTTTTAACGAATTCCTTTATGAAAATTAAATTCAACATTCCGCTGTTTCTATTCATGTGTTTTTTATTGCCATTTGAAAACATGAACGCGCAAGGCACATGGACAGCCAATCCCCAACAGGCACCGCTTAAGTCAGGGGGCTTGATGTTGTTGATGTCCGACGGTTCAGTACTCTGCAAAAGCAGCGAAGGCAAAGGCGATGGTTTTGGTAACACTTGGTTCAAACTCAAACCCGATATCAATGGCAGTTACCTCAACGGTTCTTGGTCAATTGTAGCACCAATGAAAGATTCAAGGTTGTACCTTTCTTCGCAGGTTTTGAAAAACGGACAATTGTATGTGGCCGGCGGTGAATACGGTAGCGGCATTGGCAGTGCTGAATTGTATGATTCTCAAAGCAATTCGTGGACCGATATACCTGCAGGTAACGGACACATATTTGCAGATGCCAATTCAGCCATCCTTGATAATGGCACTATATTACAAGCTGACCTAGCCTCTACAGGAAAACGCACTTATTTGTATAATCCTTACACAAACAGTTACAGCGTTGGCCCAAATTGTTTGGCAGGTCACGATGAAGCCACATGGATTAAGTTGCCCGACAACAGTATTTTCTTTGTAAATTTTGCCGGCACCGGCACCGAACGTTACATTCCCGCTTTAAATCAGTGGACGGTTGATGCACCAACACCGGTAACATTATACGACAATTATGTGCGCGAAACCGGTCCTTCGATGTTATTGCCAAATGGTAAAATGATTTGTTTCGGTTCAACGGGCAACACCGCGATTTACAGTCCATCAGGTAATGTGTCACAAGGATCATGGCAAGTAGGCCCTTCATTACCTGCAGGCAAAGGCTGTCCCGATACCCAAGCAGCCATGCAAGTTGACGGTAAAATTCTGTTAACGGCCAGCAACGCCGTAACCGCCACTGCCACCGCCTTTGATCCGCCCACCTATTTTTATGAATTTGATTATTTAACCAACAGCTACACAGCCATGCAAGCCCCGGGCGGAGGCCTTACAGCCAACGATAGTGCTTTTAACTTCACCATGTTAAATTTACCCGATGGCAGCATCATACTTTCGCAGGTAAACAATAAAACGTATTATTTTCACAAAGCCATCGGAGCACCCTTGGCTATTGGTGTTCCAACCATTAGTAATGTCACCCAACAAGGCTGCAACAATTTGTTTACAGCCACCGGCCTATTGTTCAACGGAATTTCAGAAGGCGCTTCATATGGTGATGATTGGCAAATGAACACTAATTTTCCTTTGATACGATTAAAATTGGGTACAAATGTGTATTACGCCAAAACCTTCAATTGGAACCATACCGGCGTGCAAAGGTTTAACGAAATCGACAGCACACAATTTACATTGCCGGCGAATTTACCTTTCGGCACCTACTCTTTGTCTGTTGTGGCCAACGGCATTGCTTCTGCCCCATATACATTCAATTATTATCCTTATCCAACAATGTCAAGTAATTTAAATTTACCGACCATTTGCAGTGGCAACACTTTAACTTATCAGGCAGTTTATAGTCCTACCAATTCAAGCGTGCAATGGACAAGGGCAAGTGTAACAGGCATTGCAAATCCCGCCATCACTTCACCACAAAACACAAACCCCACCGAAACATTTACAAATACAAGTAAAGTGCCGCGAACTGTGGTTTATGCGTATACCATTACAACAGGACCTTGCGCTGCTTTTTATTCAGTTAATTGTGTTGTGAGCAGTGGCCCATCACTCACAATTTTAGGAAATACTTTGATTTGTCCCGGTGATCAAAACACTTTAACAGCAGGTGGCGCCGATACTTATACTTGGAACACAGGCATTACGGGATACAGCATAACGGCTTCACCGAGTGTGAACACTATTTACCAAGTAATGGCAGACGACATTTTTGGATGCTCCGCAATGTCACAATACTCGGTTAACATGAAACCATCAGCCAATTTTGTGATCAACGGAAATACAAACATTTGTTTGGGTGATACCGTGAAGTTAAGCGTAGCCGGAAGTGTGTCACAATTTAGCTGGAGCACAGGTAATACCAAATCATTCATACTTGTTTCTCCTCTTGTAAACACGGTGTATTCGGTAATATGCAATGGTGGTGGTGCATGCGCCAAAAGTGATTCTATAAAAGTGTTCGTGAGTGTATGCACGTCGATTCAAAAAAATGAAATTCAAGATGGCCTCCGCGTTTTTCCAAATCCTGTCATTGATATCATCACCATCGAACAAGCAAATATGCAAACAGCTGAGGGAGAAATTATTTTATGTGATGTGTTTGGAAACACAATATACAAAACACATATCAAACTTTCAAAAACCAATCCAAGGCAAAGCATCAACATGTCTGAATGGCCCGAAGGTGTTTACGTTCTACAAATATTTGAAAGAACAAAACACCTAACTTTCAAAATCATCAAACAGTAAAACAAAGCGTTTTAAGTTCAACATTTAAAATTATTTATTATTTCGAGTTACGAGTTGGCATTGCAGAATTCGCATTAACTTCCATTTCACCTAATTTAAATTACATCGTGATGTAAAATGTTCAGTTAGACCATTTTTAATTTTTAATTCAAAATTTTCAATTATTAATTCCTCCCATTCAACATTTAACATTCAACATTTAAAATTCTCTCCCGTCTTGCCTCTTGTCTCTCTTCCCCTCATTTTTAATTATTAATCACTACTGTCCGGGGAAAATAAAAAAAATATAAAAGGGAATACTTTTTGAGTACTCCCTTCGCAATGGTAATTTTGGTTTACGACAACTAAAAAAACCATGAGCAAAAGTAATTTATTTAGCGG